>NZ_JAIUHK010000023.1:0-94526 GCF_020165075.1 Mesorhizobium sp. CA4 | reverse complement strand
CACCAGCGCACGCCTCACCGCCGCGGAGATCCTATGGCCCAATTTTGCTTCACTCATGCAACGAGCGCTGAACTATGCGCCCGGGCAATTGCCGCTCGACGCACCCTGCCTGCTGGTGCTGAGGCTCGGCGCCGACTCGATCGAGGCGGCGAGAAGCGCGCTGGAGGACGGGCTGGCGGCGATCTGGGAAGAGGCCGGCATCATCGACGGGCTTGTCGCGAGCTCCGACGCCCAGGCCGCCCAGATGTGGCGGCTGCGCGAGGAGACCGTTGAGATCGAGCGCGCGCATCCCATGGCGCCCTCCTTCGACGTGTCGGTGCCGAGTAGCGGGCTGGACGCCTATGTGGCGCGCATCCAAGCGGGGTTGAAGAGGCTCGACGCCTCATACGCGCCCTATGTCTACGGCCCATCTCGCCGACGGCAATCTGCACATCTCCATCAATTGCGAAGGGCCGGTCTCACCTGAGCGGCACGCGGCGGTCGAGGACGTGCTCTATGAGGGGCTGCGCGACGCCGGCGGTTCGTTCTCGGCTGAGCATGGGGTGGGGCTGGAAAAGCGCGAGGCCTATGAGCGGCATGCGGATCCGGTGAAGCGGGATTTGGCGAAGGCGATCAGGAATTGATCGATCCGGGTAACGTGATGAATCCGGGAAAGTGGTGAAGCTCTGAGGCGTAGCGCGGGCCCTGCCAGCATCGCAGGCCCGTTTCCGCTTCGCGGCCATCTCGCCCTCGCCGCTGACGGGGCGAGGAAAAGCGTCGGCGCTACTCGCACTGGCGGCGCGGGCCGCCGTCGAAGGGCTGGTAAGTGTTGTCCTGCGGATCATAGGAGCGGTAGCGGCTGAAGCAATCGTCGATATGGGCGGCCGATATCTGCCGGCCCTGTGCCCGCACGGCCCCAGCCTCGGGCGAGATCTCTTCCGGCGGGCCGCCATAGGTGGTGACGTAGCCGTCGCCCGTCGGGGCGTAGCCGTCCGTCTCGGCCTGGTCGTCGCTCGTCTGATCATCGGCCGCGGCGGTTTGCCGATCATTCGCTACGGCTTGACCACGCTGGCCTTGCCGATCGTTTGGACCGGTCGAGGCGGTGCGGTCGCCCATCGGGTCGTAATAGGGTGAAATGCAGGGGCGCAGCTCGCCGCTGTAGGAGCGGTAGCTGTTTTCTGCCGGACGGTAGCTGCGATAGCGGGCGGCGCACCATTGCAGATGGGCCACGGGCAATTGCTGTTGCTGCGCCTGCTGATCGGCCGCGGTCGGCTGCTGGGCCGCGCCGGCGTCGGGCGTGGGCTGGCCTTGGCCAGAAACGTCGGGCAATGGCTGTAGTCGCGGGGCTGTTGGTGGCGCCGGCGCGACCACCGCCGCGGTCTGCATGCCGTTATCGGCCTTGGCCGGTTCGCCGGCTTTGGCAGATGCCACCGCCGCCTGCTGGGCGGGGATGCGTTCAAGGTTCTGCTTCTCCGGATCGACCGGTTGGGCGTCCTTCGTCCAGAGTTCGGAAACGCCGATCGTCGGGGTCGCCTGGCGCGCCGGCTTGGCGGCGAGCAGCCAGGTGGCGAAGGCGAGCCCACTGGCGAACACCGCGAGGGTCAGCACGAAGCCGCCGACAATTCCCAACAAAGCCTTCATGCCGAACTCCTTTAGTCCCCGCTGATAGAATGCGAGGCGCGGAATCCGGTTCCCACAGCAAGAGGGCGATGTTGCGACCCGGCGGTAACAAACGAAGGGCCCCGCGTGCTCCGGGGAGGCGCCCGCGGGGCTTCGAGGATCGCTAGGTGAACCCAGCTGGGGACTAAGCAGCTAAGGACTTTACGATGATCCAAGCGGATCGATGACAGTGTCGCCCCTTTGGCAGGACGCCGCATCGTGCAAACAGAGGAGTAAACGCAGATTGTTCACATGGTGCAGTCCCAACGCCTCGGAACGATGTTTGCCGCAGCCGGCGGCCACAAACTCCCGCAGGTCAGGCCCGGCAACCGGCAGATTGCCCCCAACGAGGCGGCCGGGCCGCGCTTGAGCGGCATGCGGGCGCTCAGCAGTCCGCCACCACCTCGCTGTAGCTCCTCGCCTTGCCGTCCTGGCCGCGAATGCGCCAGGTTCCGTCCTCGCAGCCTTCGATATGGCTCGCCGCCAGCGGCACCTTTCCGCCGCCCTCCGGCAGGTCGATGACGTAGGTCGGGTTGCAGATGCCGGAGAGCCGCCGGCGCAGCTCGGCCACCAGCGCCTGGCCTTCGGCAATCGTGGTGCGGCGGTGCGCCATGCCGCGCGCGAGGTCGCCGTGATGCAGGTAATAGGGTTTTACGCCCAACCGATACATCAGCTCACGGCAGAGTTCCTCCAGCACCTCTACCTTGTCGTTGACCCCTTTCAGCAGAACGCTCTGGTTGAGCAGCACGAAGCCCGCCTGCCGCATCGCACTGCAAGCCGCCTCGGCCGCCTGCGTGAGCTCGCGCGGGTGGTTGAAGTGAGTGACCACCGTTACCATCAGCCGACCCTGCAGCGCCTCGATCATGCCGGACGTTACGCGCGACGGCAGCGCCACCGGCACGCGGGTGTGGATGCGCAGAAGCCTGAGATGCGGGACCGCCTCCAGGCGAGCGCGGATTTGAGCCAACGCCTTGTCGGGCAGCGACAGCGGATCACCTCCGGTCAAGATCACCTCGCGGATTTCAGGATGCCCGGCGATATAGGCCAGCGCCGGCTCCAGCGCTTCGCTCGTATAGCCGCGGCCGATCGATGTCAGCGACTCTTTCCTGAAGCAGAAGCGGCAATAGACGGCGCACTGATAGGTGGGGAACAGGAGCACCCGGTCGGCATGGCGGTGCGTCAGCCTAGGCACCGGGCTGAAGGCATGGTCACCGATCGGATCGTCGAGCTCGCCTTCGGCGGCGATCAACTCGTCGGGAGACGGGATCACCTGGGCGCGGATCGGGTCGTCAGGGTCGTTCCAATCGATCAGGTCGAGATAGGGTTTGGGCACGCGCACCTTGTGCGCGGCGGCGGCTTCCTGTGCGGCTTCACGCTCGACGGGCGAGAGTGGCAAGGATGCGAGGTCGCGGACATGGCGCACGCCGGCACGGATATCGTCCTGCCAGGCGGCGTCGTGTGCGGCCAAAAGGACGTTCCGATCATCGGCCGATTTGCAGCTCGCCTCCATCGATTCGTCGCCCGTCCTGGCGCAATCATTGAAGATCATAGAAGACTCCTTGAACTCGAAGCGCCTGATACAGCATCCGTGCCAAGGCGCAAAAGCCTTCGAACTCCTCCATCGGGCTCGCGATGGAAGCATTCGCCTACCTGACGATTGGCATCACGCCAATTGCTGCCGTCATAGGGGGATCGACGGCCGGAATTGTGATCGCAGCCAAGTCGTTTTGGAGAGAAAATTCAAACTTGGCGTCAAAGCGAATGTATTGAATCAAAAATGGTATTAGTCTGCACAGCCGCGGGTTTCGGGGCGAACCGATGGATTTCAAAGCGGGCCATGGCTACCTCCTGATCGGCGGGCTCATCCTGGTCGGCGCCGGGTTGCTGATCCTCTCGCTGATCGTCAATCTGCATGTGGCGCATAGCGTGCGCGATGACGTGCGCCATCGCGAAAAGCTGCTGGAATACTACCGCAACATCTTTTCGCAGCTGGGCGTGATCCTGATCGGCATCGGCGTTTCGCTGTTCATCTTCTTCTTCCAGCAGAACTATCAGGATCAGCGCAAGCGCGAGACCGAGCTGCAGCTGGTCTTGGCCAAGCTTGCGGCGCGTGTTGCCCGCGGCGCCCCCGTCATCGAAACGCTCGGCGAGTTCGACGAGGTGCTGGACCAGGGCGGCGCCTATGTCAGCCCCGAACTCGGCGGAAACAGTGCCGCCATCAGCGCCAAGGGAGCCGACCTCGCCAAGCAGGTCGAAAAGATCCAATTGATCGAGCGCGATGTGGATGTTCGCGACTTCGATATCCTGAACCTGTCGCGCGACCTTGAGAACACCTTCGTCGTCAACGAGCTCGATCCGGCACTGTGGTTCAACATCGTGCGCGATGAAAACGAGATCAAATACGCCATGACGCAGCTGAGCCTCGACTACAAGGACCTGCATGACGCGATCGGCGACGAGCCGGTCGGGGCGGCGGTCGCCAACCCCGACAAGGAACAGAAGATCAAGCGCGAGGTGCTCGACATATTCTATGACGCCGATCTGCTGCGCCAGCGCGGCAGGCGGTTCCTCGCCCGCGCCTGCTGGCTCTTCAGCAAGGGCAAGAGTTTCGTCGCGTTTCCACCGGCCGACGCGATCGAGGCCGACACTAAGTCGCAGCAGCTATGGATCGACCGTGCGAAACCGGTGCTGACGCAGACAAAGTCGGGTAGCGGCGACTGCTTCAAATTGCTCCACTACAGAGGAATTTCCGAATAATCCCAGAGGTGCAGCTCAAGTTCCTGGAGGAGGTTGCATCCAAGGACGACATATTTCTGATCGAGAGCATTCATTGCGTTAGATTCAAAAGCAATCGCTTCGAGGAAAAGGTTTTGACGCGTTGGCGCGAGATGGACCTTCGTGTTTTTCGACGTAAGGACTGCGCGTAAGGGCGGCAAGCAGGCAGCACCCTGGGTTGGGTCGGACTATTTGCTAGTCGCCCACGCGCGGCAGCGTGCCCAGATGATTGTCGTCGAGGAACCCGATGGTCACGGCCGATACTTTGCCGTCCGGGCCGACGACAAAGCTCACGCCCACCGGCCTGTCCGGGGTCTCGGCGTCGGGATAGGTCAAGAACAGGTCGCCGTCGTAATGCGTCAAGGAATAGGACCGTGCCCCGGCCGGCCCGACCTTGAGCACAAGACCGTCTCCCGCCCGCGATACGACCGCGTCGCCGACGAAATCGTTGGCATAGTGGCCGGCATACGCGTTGGCCGGTGCCGCCGGCCGAGCCGCTGACGGCGGCGCGGCAAATCTGGCCTTGGCCGTCTCGACCACCGGACCGAACATGCCGGCGTAGATCGTATCCCACGCCTCGATCCAGTCCTTCTCGACCTTGCCTTCAAAGACGAGATCGGCAAAGCTGTCGGAAAGTCCTTCCGGCACGCCTGTCGGGAAGGCGTTGGCAAGGATGACGATGCCGAGTTTGTCCTTCGGGAAGATCGTCACCAGGGTGCGCGCGCCGACGCTGAAGGCGCCCGCGTGGCCCCAGCTCAGGCCGTGCCGGCCGAATTCGATGTTCCAGCCGAGGCCGTAGAAGGATTCGCCACCGGAGACGGGGTTCTTGCCGCGCGTCATCAGCGGCATATGCGTCTGGTCCAAGGCATCGGCGGCGATCAACGTCTTGCCGGCATAGACGCCGTCGCCCAGCAGCAGGCGCACCCATTGCGCGAGATCGCGCGCGGTGGAGCTGACGCCGCCGGCAGGCGCCTGCGCGTCCGGATCGCGCTTGATCTTGGCGGCCCAGGCGCCATCCACCTTGACGTGAAGCGCGGCACGGTTTGCGTGCTTGATGAAATCGGCGTTCCGGGAACTGGTCGAAGCCATGCCTAGCGGACGATAAAGCATTTCATCGGCGACCTCCTCCCAGGATTTTCCCGTCGGCCTGGCGGCCGCGACTGCGCCCTCGGTCAGCCCGAAATTGCTGTAGGAGTAGCCGGCGCGAAAGCTCGACAATGGCGGCACGAAGCGCAAGCGGTGAAGGATCGTGGCGCGATCGTAGCCTATGTCCTCGAGATCGTCTCCGGCGGTGCCTGGCAGCCCGCTGCGATGCGAAAACAAATCGCGAATGGTGAGCTCGCTCGTCGGATAGGGATCGGCGAGCCGGAAGCCCGGATCGAGGTCGGCGATCTTGGAATTCCAGGACACGACGCCGTCGCTGACCAGCGCCGCCACGACCGTGGCGGAAACCGGCTTGGAAAGCGAGGCGATCTGGAACACGGTATCGGCGTCGACGGTCTCGGGCTTGCCGGCCTCGCGATGGCCGAACCCCTTGAGGAAAACCACCTCGTCATTGTGCACGACCGCGATGGCGAGACCGGGCACCGCGCCATCGGCAACAGCGCCTTGCGCCAGTGCCTCGAGCTTCGGCAGGGCGGCGGTGATCTGTTCGGGCGTGATGGGGTCGGCCGATGCCGCGTTGGACCAAAGCGCCATTGCGATAAAGGCCGCGATCGTCAAATGGCAGAGATTCCGACCAAGCCGCATCAAGCGCTTCCCTCCCTTCCCTGCATTCATCCTACGATTGTACAGGTCGGCGCTGTCGCGGCCAAGCCTTCGCCCGGGGACCCGGCGAACTGCGCAACCGCTGAAAGCGGCACATGGAAGCTCAAGGGATTGAACTGCCGCAAGGCTAGATATCCGCGTAAATCTCCAGCACATTGCCATCGGGATCGCGAAAGAAAAGCGTGCGATGGCCCCAGGGCCGGTCGGTCGGCCCGCTTTCGATCGCCACGCCCTTCTCACGCAACGTCTCGGCACATTGATCAACCTGGCTGGGCGTCACGCGGAAGGCGAGTTGCACAGAGAGCGCGCCCACCGGCGTCGGCGCGTCATGGAACATCACGCCACGCTCGGTGAGCGCCAGGAGGCACGAGCCGACCTGGTAGGCAATCCAGCCCTCGCCCAGGCTGGAATGGGCGCGAAAGCCCATTACGTCCTCATAGAAACGGCGCATCTCCTTCATGTCGCGAGCGAAGACGACGGTGTAGTCGATATTCCTGATGTTTTTCAGCGCATTCATCTGCAGATCCTCTGTGTGGCGCCGCGTTCCGGCGCGGTGTGGTTGTGCGATGCGCTGCCTCATTATACTGGTAGTAAGGTGGTACAAGATGAGCGGCGCTGCTGGTAGTGCCGCTACCCCCTTCGAGGCACAACGATGCTGGAACGGACCGCCGAGATCGACAGGCGCAAGGAACTCGGCCGCTTCCTGCGCGCCATGCGCGAACGGATCGAGCCGTCACGGCATGACATCCGCACCGGCACGCGACGTCGCGCGAACGGGCTGTTGCGCGAGGAAGTCGCGCTGCTGGCAGGGATCAGCGCCACCTGGTACACGTGGCTGGAACAGGGACGCGAGGCCAATCCTTCCGCCCAGGTGCTCAATGCGCTCGCCGACGTGCTGGACCTCCTGCCTGTGGAACGCCAGCACCTGTTCAAACTAGCAAAGCCGGAATGGCTGCCCGAGGCGATGCGGCTCGAAGGCCCCTCGCCCGATCCGCACATTGCCGGATTGCTTGCCACGCTCTCGCCCAACCCGGCCTATGCGCTCAACCGCGCCTGGGACTTCATTGCCTGGAATGACGAGGCGGCGGATTTGTTCGGCGGCTTCGATCAGGAGGATCCCGCAAGGCGCAACCTGCTGGCGCGGCTGTTCCTCGATCCCGCCTGGCGCGCGCTGTTCGCCGACTGGGAAGTAGTGGCTCGCTCGGCGATCGCGCAGTTTCGCGCCGCGACCGTCGAATACGCGTCGGCTGCCGACATTCGCGCCGTGCTCGACCCGCTCAAGGCGCTGAGCCCCGACTTCGGGCGCCAATGGGCCGAGATGCGGGTGGAGGAAGCGCCGATCTGGTCGAAGCGGATGGTCGGTCCGAACGGCGAGGTGACGACCTATGATTACTTCATGCTGGCCCCAGCAGGGGTGGGCAAGCAGATGACCATCAGTCTCTATCGGAAGCGTGGATAGGCAGCTCAGACGCCGAATCAGGAACGGATGCCAACTTGCTGGTTGGAAAGGACTTTGAAGACAAAAGCTCGCGTTCCGTCGCGCCCCCTCTGTCCGGCGGCTCCGAGGGCCGCCGTGGAGCGCGGCCTCGGTCGCTTGCTCGACTTTCGCCGCAATCGACCAGCGCCGTCTTTTCAGGCAATCTCCTCCGGCGGCGATCATGGGGAGATGATCCGCCGGCGAGGGAGGATGCCATGAGGACGAGATCGCGCGTCTCCACGGCGACCGGCATCAACGCCTATGTCGAATGCTGCGGCCGCTATACCGGCGAAAACCGGCTGGCGCTGCGCGCGATCTCGGCCGCCGGTGAATTGCGCGAATATTCGTTCGACGATCTGGCCGACACGGCGGGCCGCGTCGGCACCCTGCTCAAAAGTCTCGACGTACGCCCCGGCGACGTGGTGGCCGGCATGCTGCCGCGCATTCCCGATCTGGTGGCGCTGATCCTCGGCACGTGGCGGGTCGGCGCGGTCTACCAGCCTTTGTTCACCGCCTTCGGACCGAAGGCTATCGAGCATCGCCTCAGTTACAGCAAGGCGACGCTGGTGGTGACCAACACCGCAAACCGCGCCAAGCTCGACGAGATGGAAAACCACCCGCACATCGCCGCAATTCTGGGCCCCGGCGACGCCCTTGCGGCAGGCGACGTCGATTTCCGCGCGGCGCTGGAGGTCGCCTCCCCCGACTGCGCGCCGGTGATGCGCAAGGGCTCGGACCTGTTCATGATGATGTCGACCTCGGGCACGACAGGACATCCGAAGGGCGTGCCGGTGCCGCTCAACGCGCTGCTTGCCTTCGGCGCCTATATGCGCGACGCGATCGGGCTACTGCCCGACGACATTTTCTGGAACATCGCCGATCCCGGCTGGGCCTATGGACTTTACTACGCCATCACCGGACCCTTGCAGTTCGGCATCGCCACCACCTTCTGCGAAGGCGCCTTCAACGCCAAATCGACCTACGACATCATCGGGCGTCTGGGCGTCACCAGCCTTGCCGGCTCGCCGACGGCCTATCGCCTGCTGATGGCGGAAGGCCCGGAGGCGGCCGCCCGGGTCAAGGGCAGGCTGCGCGTGGTAAGCAGCGCCGGCGAGCCGCTCAACCCGGAAGTGATCCGCTGGTTCGACGCTAATCTCGCCGCCCCGATCCACGACCATTACGGCCAGACCGAGAACGGCATGATGGTCAACAACCATCATGGGCTGGCGCATATCGTGCGCGCCGGCTCCGCCGGATTTGCCATGCCGGGCTACCGCATGGCGGTGCTGGACGACGAAGGCAATGAGCTCGGTCCTAACCAGCCCGGCGTGCTCGCGGTCGATATCGCGAACTCACCGCTGCGCTGGTTCGACGGCTACCACGAGGCGGAAACGCCGGCGATCGCGGGCGGCTATTACCGCACCGGCGACACGGTGGAATATGAGCCGGACGGCTCCGTCTCCTTCATCGGCCGCGCCGACGACGTCATCACCTCGTCCGGCTACCGCATCGGGCCGTTCGATGTCGAAAGCGCGCTGATCGAGCACGCCGCGGTCAACGAGGCGGCGGTGGTCGGCGTGCCCGATCCGCAGCGAACCGAGATCGTCAAGGCCTTCGTGGTGCTGGCGCCCGCCTTCCAGGGCAGCGAAGCACTGGCGGAGGAACTCGCCCAGCATGTGAAGCAGCGGCTTTCGGCGCACTCCTATCCGCGCGAGGTCGAGTTCGTGAGCGAGCTGCCGAAGACGCCGAGCGGCAAGATCCAGCGCTTCTTGCTGAGGAAGGCGGAGGTCGAGAAGCGCAAGGCGGAATAAAGATTGCTTCTGCCCCAATTTCCGCCACGCAAAAGCCGCCAAGTCGGGCGATGGCTGGCCAGGGCTCTTGATCGCTATTTTGGGGTTGCAGCATGCGGTTGGTTTTAGCGCTTCTCTTCGCACTGGCCGGCAGCACGGCACTCGCTGGCTCGCCGGAGGATGATTATATCACGGCGCGCGACAAGGCGATTGCCGACATAGCGGCACAGGTAAACGCCAACACCGCCATCGAAACCATCGATGCGCAGAACGAGAAGGCGCTGGCCGATCTGCAGCAGCGTCTCGCCGCCATTCTCGGCCCGCTTTCCGTGAAGGGTTTCCCGGCGACGGGCACCATCAATATTCAAAGCCTCAACGCTTCCGATATCGGCTATGGCATGCTGGATGGGTTGCGGTATGCCCAGAGCGAAGAAGGTCCGAGCATCGTCGCGTCGACGCGCGGACTAACGGAGCGCTGGCTGAAGTCCAAATCGAGCGAGGCGGAAGCGGATTTCAAGCTGCCCACCGACATCGGCGCGGCATTGAAGCTCGACAGTTTGTATACCCAGGCCATCGGCAGTGACGCAGCATTCTCCGGCACGCTCGACTTTCCGCTGAAGAAGCCCGACGGCGCCGACATGGCGATCGCGCGGCTCGGCGGCTGGACACAGGATGTCGGTCCGATCTACGACCAGCATGTCGTGGTGACGGTCGTCAAAGGCGACCGCGTGCTGATCGCCGAGGCGCCGGCCTCGCCCGCCGTGCCGAAGATTGCGGCCTGCGATTCAATCTGGGCAGCCGCCGACGCCGCGGCGCAGAAAGCCCAGCAGGCCGATCAAGGCTCGGACCAGGGCGACGCGCAGGCTTCCGATCCCGCCAACGCCGCCTGGGAAAAGGGCGACGCCGACTACCGCGCCTGCATGGCCCAGCGCCTGCCTGGCGACCCGTCTTTTCCGGCGCTGCTCAAGCAGGCGCAGGACCTCGCCGACGGCATGGCGGGCAAATAGCCCGCGAAGCCTCATTCCAGAAAAGTGCGCGGCGGTTTGTCAGCCCCCGTTCGCCCGCATGCTGCGCCGGGAAACGCGTCGCGCGACGGGGCGCGCCGCTTCCGCGATGATCCCGTTGGTTTGAGGCGCGGCATCCTTGCGCGACCTTGCGTCGGTCACCCGATGCAGGCGCTCGTAAGGCAGCAATTCCCGGATGCGGGCGTTGAGCGCTTCGACTTCGGCGCGCAAATCCTCGCATTCCTGCTTCTGGATATCGAGCTGGATCTGTTCCGACGCCTGCTGCAGCGAAAGCCGTGAGAGATTGGTGCTGACCTCGGACAGGTTCTTCTTGTCGGCTTCGCTCTCATCCTTGAGAACGGCGAGCCTTTTCTCCGCAATCTGGCGCTCGGTGACGGCGTCGTTCAATTGCGCCTTGAGCCTGGCGATCTCAGCCGTGGCTTCGCCATTGTCGGTCGAGACCTTATCCAGACGCGACTGCAGTTCCTGGATCTCGGCACGCAAACCGCGCATTTCCGCCTGGCTGCGCGCCAATTCGGCGGTGCTGTCGCTTTCGGCGATACGCGCCGCCTCGACCGTTTCGGCAAGCTTGGCTTGCGTCGCCTCCAGGGCTTTCTGCAGCCGAGTCTCTTCCTTTTCGTGGTTGCCGAGCTGGGCCATCAACTCGGCAATATGAGCGGTTTCGCTGGCGTGGGTCGCCGCGAACTCATCGAATTTGTGCCTGGCCTCCGCTTCGCGCTTTTGCGCCTGCTCCAGATCGACCGAAAGGCCGACCTGCTTTTCGCGCAGCAGCTTGTTCTCGGCGCCGCGCCTGTCGACTTCGACGGTCTTGGCGGTCAGGGCTTTGACGATCTCGCCGAACTCCGTCTCGCGCCTGGCGGCCTCATTGCCCATCTCCACCAGTTCCAGGCGCACGGCCGCAAGCGCCGAGCGCAGCTGCTCGCGGTCCTGGACGAGGCCCGCCTCGCGCTGCTGCCAAGCCTCGGCCGCGCCGTCACGTTCGCGCTGCTTGCGGGCGGCGTCGAGCAATTGTTCGGAGAGCGCCTTGCGCTCGGTGGTGAGAGCGAGGTTTGCTAGCTCCAGCTCGTTGGAGCGCAACACGTCGCGATGGAAGACGTTGAGGACCTCACGCGTCATATGATGCGCGGTGGCGATCTCCGCCAGCTTCGCCTCGATCTCCTGCAGATGCCCCTGCCCGTCACGGAAAAGCCCGGCCACAGCCTCAAGCGCAGCGAGCCGTGTCTGGGTATGCGGCGTCAGCCGCGACGGAGCCGCGTCGGGCTGCTCTTCGGACGTCGGCGGATTCTCGTCGCTTGCCACCAGTTCCTGGCCGGCAGCGGCATCGTCCTCCGACGGCGGCCGTTCATCATCTTTAAGAACGTCCTCGAATGCTTCCGCCAGATCCGATTGGAGTTCCTGAAATTCCTTATCGACGTCCTCGGCCCGCTTGATCAGAGACTTGAAATTCATCACGGCACATCCCTTACGCTCGACGACACACTTTTTACGCTCGCCCCCGGGCGTACTTAACGAATTGCTAATCTATCGCGTTGCCTTCCGTTCGGGAAGCCTGTGCAAATGAAACCAGAATTAAGGTTATCGCCGGTCTCAATCTTATGCGGATCCACCCAGGTGATCCCCTCTTCGGCTCCTAAAATATGCTAATTTTCCCTCGAGTAGGCGCTGAAAGCATGCGCTGCAAAAGGGAAAGACGGCGAGCTGCTTGTCATCATTCACATGAGCGATGCGAACACTTCTGGAGGGGCAAATGGAACTCCCGTCGCATAATTTTCTCTATCTCAGCCGCCTGATCGGGCGGGAAGAGCTGCGCTGCGCGGGGCATCCGGTCGCTGTGGCTCTCACGGATTGCGACGCGGGAGGCGTATCGGCCTCCCGCGTCGATGCAGTCAACTCTTGATGTCGATGCGCTTGACCTGCGACTGCGCCTTCTCGCTCTTCGGCAAGGTGACGGTCAGCACGCCGTTCTTGAAGCGGGCATCCACCTCGTCTTCCTTGACCTCATAGCCAACCGGGATGCGGCGCTCGAAGCGGCCGTAATAGCGCTCGGAGAACTGCCGATCCTTGTCCTCCGTCTCGGAGCGCTTCTCGCCTCTCAGCGTCAGCACGCCGTCGTCGAGCAGGACCTCGATGTCTTTCTGCTCGAGGCCCGGCACCTCGGCCATCACCTTGATCTCCTTCTCGCCGTTGGAGATCTCGACGCTCGGCCAACCGGCGCCGAGGGCGGAAACACCGCCCAAAGACGGCAAGCGGCTGTCAAAGCCGCGGAAAACGTCGTCAAACAGGCGGTTCACCTCGCGATGCAGCGACAGGAACGGGTCGCGCTCACCGTCGCGGAATATGCTTGGAAGCTGGTTGCCGTTGCTTCGGCCCCAGGGAATCAGATCACGGACACTCATGGTTTCGCTCCTTTCTGTTCATCGGCTCGAAAAGCTCCTGCGCGCCGGGCAGTGCCCGGCGCGCAGCGCGGATGCGCTCGCAGGAAGGCCCTCAAGCAGCGTGCTTCTCGGCTTCGATCTTCTTTGTCGTGCCTTTGAGCGTTGCGCTGTCGGCTGCGATCTCGATCCGCCGCGGTTTCATCTCTTCCGGGATTTCGCGCTTCAGATCGATCGTCAGCAGCCCATTGACCAAGCTGGCGCCAACGACCTTGACGTGGTCGGCAAGCTCGAAGCGTCGCTGGAACGCGCGGCCGGCGATACCACGATGCAGGTACTCACCCTTGTCCTCGCCGGCTTTCTGGCCCGAGACCATAAGCATGTTCTGCTCCTGGGTAATGGCCAGTTCATCCTGCGAGAATCCGGCCACCGCCATGGTTATGCGGTAGTCGTCATCCGCGGTCTTGGCGATGTCGTAGGGTGGCCAATTGTCGACGGTTTCGATCCGGCTCGCCGTTTCGAGCGCGTTCAGCATTCGATCGAAGCCTATGCTCGACCGGAACAGGGGACTGAAGTCAAACGTGGTTCTCATAGCTACATCCTCCATTGAGCAACATAGATACGAGGGGCGCCAAGGAAGCGGTGCCCCTTGACCTGCCGGTCTATCTCAAGCACCGGCATCATCGATCTGGGAATTCAACGCCGGCACGTCAAGACCCGCCCCGACGCGCCTTTAGGTCGTGAAAAACTCGGCCTCGTCATCTGCATGCAGGCAGGCAAATTATGAATTGAAGGCGGCCGTGCAACACGACCGCCTTGGGGAGCTGGTCTTCAATGGATTGCGATGATCCCGTCGACGGCCCGCCATTCCGATGCCCTGATGAGCCGATGGTGGGCGACGCGGACGGAATGCAAGGCGCCAGCCAGCTCGCGCTCCCAAAAACCCAGAAAGCCCCTCAGCGCGGGGAAATCCGGGGCAAGATCATAGTCCTGCCAGACGTAAAGCTGGAGCAGGCTCGGATGATCGGGCAGATGATAATGGATCTCGGCAGTGGTCAAGCCATAGCCATTCATCTGCAAGCGGAATTCCCTGCTGACCGCTCTCGCCATCGCCTTCGGGCCCTCACGCGCTCAGCCGGTCGACCAACTGCCGGTGGTCGTTATCGGTAGGGCCGCTGGGCGACGGGGCTAGCGCATCAAGCCGGCGCAGCGCATCCATGATGTCGTCGAAGGAGACCGGCCGCTCGGTGCCCGGCGGCTGGCGCAGCGCAGGCATCGATTCCACGGCGCAGGCGTCAGATGCCCAGGACGAAAGGATCGCCCGCTTTTCCCATATGTCGAGCGAGCCGTCTTCCAGCACATCCCGCGGATGCTGAAAATGGCTGGCCGGCGACAGCAGCCGGTCGAGCGAAAGGTCTGATATTTCGGGAGCTAGGGAAGGAATGATCGGCGAAAGCGTCTGTCGGTCCATTTCTGTCCTCCGTCTCCAAAAAACTCCTTGTTTCGG
Organism: Mesorhizobium sp. CA4; assembly: GCF_020165075.1. Taxonomy (NCBI): domain Bacteria; kingdom Pseudomonadati; phylum Pseudomonadota; class Alphaproteobacteria; order Hyphomicrobiales; family Phyllobacteriaceae; genus Mesorhizobium; species Mesorhizobium sp. CA4. The sequence continues at coordinate 80,175 of NZ_JAIUHK010000023.1, read as the reverse complement.
GTTCCAGTTTCTCAATGGTCCCGGCGCTGCCGGGCGCCGATAATCTTGTTCAACTCAATCGCGAATTCAAGCCTCTCCGTTATCGGAGCGGTCCAATTTACCGCATGTTTTCAGCGCGCTAGCACTCGGCGGTCGAGAGTGCCAAAAAATTTGTGGCACCCCCTTGAAAGTAGAAGAAGGCAAAACTAGCTCGACATGCGCGCGATGCCGAAAGGGTCGCGCGAGCCCCGCTCCGGTCCTGCCGGCCCGGAGCGGAGGAACCTCTCGCAATCTGTTTGTCCTGAAGGAGAACGATATGACGTTCCGTCCACTGCATGACCGCGTACTCGTGCGCCGCATCGAGGCCGAAGAGAAGACGGCCGGCGGTATCATCATTCCCGACACTGCCAAGGAAAAGCCGCAGGAAGGCGAAGTCATCGCCGTCGGCCCGGGGGCCCGCGACGAGAGCGGCAAGCTCGTGCCCCTCGACGTGAAGGTCGGCGACCGCATCCTGTTCGGCAAGTGGTCCGGCACCGAGATCAAGCTCAACGGCGAGGATCTGCTCATCATGAAGGAAAGCGATGTGATGGGCGTGATCGAGCAGGCCGCGACGCTGAAGAAAGCCGCCTGACCGGGGCTTCGATAGAACCGCAACCCAGTCAATGAAAGCTGCCTAAACAAGGAGTGATCCAATGGCTGCCAAGGAAGTCAAATTCCATTCCGACGCCCGCGAGCGCATGCTGCGCGGCGTCAACATCCTCGCCGACGCGGTGAAGGTGACGCTCGGTCCGAAGGGTCGCAACGTCGTCATCGACAAGTCGTTCGGCGCGCCGCGCATCACCAAGGACGGCGTCACCGTCGCCAAGGAGATCGAGCTCGAGGACAAGTTCGAGAACATGGGCGCCCAGATGGTCCGCGAAGTCGCTTCGAAGACCAGCGACATCGCCGGCGACGGCACCACCACTGCCACCGTGCTTGCCCAGGCGATCGTTCGCGAAGGGGCTAAGGCCGTTGCCTCGGGCATGAACCCGATGGATCTGAAACGCGGTATCGACAAGGCGGTGGATGCGATCGTCGCCGAACTCAAGGTCAATGCCCGCAAGATCACCAGCAACGACGAGATCGCACAGGTCGGCACCATCTCGGCCAATGGCGATGCCGAGATCGGCCGCTTCCTGGCCGAGGCTATGGAAAAAGTCGGCAACGAAGGCGTCATCACCGTCGAGGAAGCCAAGACGGCCGAGACCGAGCTGGAAGTCGTGGAAGGCATGCAGTTCGATCGCGGCTATCTCTCGCCCTATTTCATCACCAACCAGGACAAGATGCGCGTGGAGCTCGAAGAGCCCTATGTGCTGATCCACGAGAAGAAGCTCAGCAATCTTCAGGCCCTGCTGCCGGTGCTGGAGGCCGTGGTGCAGTCCGGCAAGCCGCTGCTGATCATCGCCGAGGATGTCGAGGGCGAGGCTCTGGCCACGCTGGTGGTCAACAAGCTGCGCGGCGGGCTGAAGGTAGCCGCCGTCAAGGCTCCGGGCTTCGGCGACCGGCGCAAGGCCATGCTGGAGGACATCGCCATCCTCACCGGCGGCACGGCCATCAGCGAGGATCTCGGCATCAAGCTGGAGAACGTCACGCTGGAGATGCTCGGCCGCGCCAAGAAGGTCGCGATCGAGAAGGAAAACACCACCATCGTCGACGGCGCCGGCAAGAAGGAGGAGATCCAGGGCCGCATCACGCAAATCAAGGCCCAGATCGAGGAGACTACCTCCGACTATGATCGCGAGAAGCTGCAGGAGCGGCTGGCCAAGCTCGCCGGCGGCGTTGCCGTGATCCGCGTCGGCGGCGCGACGGAAGTCGAGGTCAAGGAGAAGAAGGACCGTGTCGACGACGCGCTGCACGCCACGCGCGCCGCGGTCGAGGAAGGTATCCTGCCCGGCGGCGGCGTTGCCTTGCTCAGGGCGGCCAAGGCGCTCGACGCGGTCGCCGTCGACAACCCGGACCAGAGATACGGCGTCGATATCGTGCGGCGCGCGATCGAAGCTCCGGCGCGGCAGATCGCCGAGAACAGCGGGTCGGAAGGTTCGATCATCGTCGGCAAGCTGCGCGAGAAGACCGAATTCGCCTATGGCTGGAACGCCCAGACCGGCGAGTATGGCGACCTCTACAAGCAGGGTGTGATCGACCCCGCCAAGGTGGTGCGCACCGCGCTGCAGGATGCAGCCTCGGTCGCAGGACTGCTCGTCACCACCGAGGCGATGGTGGCCGAGAAGCCCAAGAAGGAAGCCGCTCCGGCCATGCCGGCCGGCGCCGGCATGGACTTCTGAGACGCTGACGAAAGGCCCGCTTCCGGCAACGGGAGCGGGCGCTTCACCAGCAACAATGGGAGGCCCTTATGGATATGATGAGCGGAAATGGCTCGGTTCCGGCGCCGACGCATCCGGCAAGCGAATTCCTCGCCTATGAAACCGAGTGCCGGAGCGCGCTGAAGCCGCTGCTGACACGCTTGCTCGACACGGCCGAATCCGCCGGATGGAACCGGCGGACGGTTGCCTCGACGCTGATGTTCCTCGCCGCACAGCAGGTATCGGCGGCGGAAACATCGGCGCGCGGCTGAGCCAAATCGGGCCCCGCTTCCAAGGCGGGGTCCATCCGATCGCGGAACGGACGAGGATTGCCATGATTGCGGGACGATTGCGGGAATGCCTGAGAACCGTGCGATGGGACGCCGCAGACCTCGCGCAGGAGCTTGGCTGCGCCAGAAACGACGTGGCGCGCTGGATTGAGGGGCGCGCGCCAGTGCCGCTGGCGGTCGCCGCCTGGATCGAGGCCCTGGCCAAGGCGCATAGCGCGCTGCCGCCGCCGCGCCTGAACCAGCAGAGTCCAGCGGCGCACACCACGCCGGCGGGCCCGGTGGTTGTGCAGGCCTTCACCGGCATAGGCCAGTCGCGGCCGCACGGCATCGTCCTGCAAGCGCCCTACCCGCGCCGGCCTGCGCTCGCCGGGACGACCGGCCTTCGCCCCAGCGCCATGGGCACCCACCCGAAAGAGGGTCCAGACCATGAACCACGACCGCTTTGAAGAGCCTGTCACTGTCCTCGTCGGCATGGGCTTGCCGGTGCGGCTGGAGACGGTGGCGGAAGCCTACGCCCTGCTGCAGGATTGGCCGGCTGCGAGCAGGAGCAGCGCATATGCGATCGCGCTCAACGCCTGCAAAGCCGGCATTGCCGGCCAGATCGACGCGGAAATGGTGCGGGCAACCCTTGTTGCCTTCGCCCGCCGCCACGATATTCTGGCGCCGGACGTGGTTTCGCTGGCGCCCGCAGCGCTGGCAGGGCGCGCGTCCACAAGCAATAATGGCTGAAGATTTGAAACCGGCGCGTGCTGGCGCGACGGACAAAATAACCGAACCCAGGAATTCTGAATGACGACGGACACCAAGGCGAAGGAAACCAGGACATTCGAGGCGGACGTCTCGCGGCTGCTGCATATGATGGTGCATTCGGTCTATTCGGACCGGGACGTCTTCCTGCGCGAGCTGATCTCCAACGCGGCGGATGCCTGCGAAAGGCTGCGCTTCGAGGCGGTGAGCCGGCCAGAGCTTCTGGGCGACGATGCCAAGCCGCGCATCACGATTGCCGCCAATCCGGACAACAAGGAACTCTCCGTCGAGGACAACGGCATCGGCATGAGCCGCGACGAGATGGCCGAGGCGCTTGGCACGATCGCGCGCTCGGGCACACGCGCCTTCATGGAGCGCGTCGAGGCGGGCAAGGCGGCGGAAGACACGCAGCTCATCGGCCAATTCGGCGTCGGCTTCTATTCCGCTTTCATGGTCGCAGACCGGGTCGACGTCATCAGCCGCCAAGCCGGCAGCAACGAAGCCTTCCGCTGGTCCTCCGACGGCAAGGGCACCTACGAAATCGCGCCGATCCCGCTCGAGGCCGCACCCAAGCGCGGCACGCGCGTCGTGCTGCATCTGATGGAAGACGCCTCTTCCTATACCACGCCTTACCGGCTCGAGGGGCTGGCGAAGTCGCAGTCGGGACATGTGCCGGTGCCGATCACGCTCGTCGAGAAACCCGGCGCCGAACCGCGCGACATCGCCGACGGCACGGCGCTTTGGGTGCGGCAAAAGAGCGAGATCAAGCCGGAGGAATATACCGACTTCTACCGCAGCATCGCCGGCCAGTATGACGAGCCAGCCTCGACGATCCATTTCCGCGCCGAGGGCCGACAGGAATACGGTGTGCTCGCCTTCGTGCCGGGATCGCGGCCGTTCGACCTGTTCGACCAGGACCGCAAGGGCCGCATGAAGCTCTATGTGCGGCGCGTCTTCATCGCCGACGATGCCGATCTCCTGCCGCGCTACCTGCGCTTCGTGCGCGGCCTGGTCGATTCCGCCGACCTGCCGCTCAACGTCTCGCGCGAGATGATCCAGGAAAGCCCCCTGCTCGCAGCGATCCGCAAGGGCGTCACCAACCGCATTCTCGGCGACCTCGCCAAAACGGCCGAAAACGATGCCGAGGCCTACGCCAAAATCTGGGAGAATTTCGGCGTCGTCCTCAAGGAAGGTCTTTATGAAGACTACGAGCGGCGCGAGCAGCTGCTGAAGCTTGCCCGCTTCCGTTCGACGACTTCAGGCGAAGGCTGGCGCAGCCTTGCCGATTATGTCGGAGCGATGAAGGAAGGCCAGAAAGCGATCTTCTTCATGGCCGGCGACGATCGCGCCCGGCTCGAAGCTTCGCCGCAGCTCGAAGGTTTTCGCGCGCGCGGCATCGAGGTGCTGTTGCTCACCGATCCGGTCGACAGTTTCTGGGTGACGATGGCACCGGAATTCGACGGCAAGCCGTTCAAGTCGGTGACGCAGGGCGCGGCGGAACTTGCCGATATCGCGCTGCCCGAGGATACGGCGAAGCCCGAGGCCGAAACGTCATCGGATATCGCCGCCTTCCTGGCTTTCGTGAAGACGACGCTTGGCGAGAAGGTGTCGGACGTGAAGGCCTCCGACAGGCTGACCGAAAGCGCCGTCTGCCTTGTCGCTCCCGAGCACGGCCCCGATCGCCAGTTCGAGCGCCTGCTCAATGCCGCCGGCCGGCTCGACAAAGCGGCCAAGCCGATCCTTGAGATCAACCCCCGCCACGAGCGCGTAGCGGCGCTGGCAAAGCTCGGCGACGACGACAAGGCGTTCAAGGAAGACGCCGCGCACCTGCTTTACGACGAAGCGCGCGTGCTCGACGGCGACAAGCCGGCGGACGCCAAGGCGTTCTCGGCGCGCCTAGCGCGGCTGATCGATCGCGGGTTGGCAAAGGGGTAAGCGCCGGCGCTGCGCTTGAATGGCTTGCCGGAGCCCAGCAGTAACTGGGCGCTGGCACATTTCCGACAGGCCGCTTAGCCTTATAGTTCCTACGGATAAGCGGCAGGAGCCTCTGATGAAACGTATTGTTCTCGTCCGGCACTGGGAAGAACCGGGCGACGATCGCGCCCAGACCACCCTGGAGGCCGACGGCCATGCAATCACGACCGCGATGCCGTTCAAAGGCGAGACGATCGATCTCAGCGCTGTCGACGGCGCCGTGATCTATGGCGGACCATTCAATGTCTTCGACACCGACAAGCATCCGTTCCTCGACGACGAGGCTGCGCTGATCGAGCATTGCCTGGAGAACGACCTGCCGCTGCTCGGCATCTGCCAGGGCGCGCAGCAGATCGCCTGGCATCTGGGCGCCGATGTCGGGCCGGTGGAAAGCGGCATCAGAGAGTTCGGCTATTTCGAGATAACGCCGACGGCTGAGGCCGGCGACTTTCTCGACCGGGCGCTCTTCCTGCCACAGAACCATTTTCATACGTTCGCCCTGCCGGAAGGCGCCGTGCATCTCGCCTCGAGCGAGATTCCCCAATCAGGCGTTCCGGATCGGCGAGAAGACCTACGCGCTGCAATTCCATGCCGAGCAGGGTCCGGCCGGCTTTCGGCGCTGGCAGGAACGGCAAGGCGCGCCCTACGGAACGCTCGGCGCGCAGGACCGGGACGAACAGGACAGGCTGATGGAAGCTCACCACGCGGCACAGCTTGCCTGGTTCAGCGGCTTCGTGACGAAACTTTTCGGCTGAAAAGCGGCCCTACCCCCTCAGCCCAGGCGCTTCCTGGCCGGTGCGGGCGACATATTCCGTATAGCCGCCGCCATAGGTGTGGATGCCTTCGGGTGTCAGCTCCAGCACGCGGTTGGACAGCGCGGCCAGGAAATGGCGGTCATGCGAGACGATGAGCATGGTGCCTTCGTATTGCGACAGCGCCTCGATCAGCATCTGCTTGGTGGTGATGTCCAGGTGGTTGGTCGGTTCGTCGAGCACCAGCAGGTTGGGCGGGTCGAACAGCATCAGCGCCATCACCAGCCGCGCCTTCTCGCCGCCGGAAAGCACGCGGCACTTCTTTTCGATCTCGTCGCCGGAAAAACCGAAGCAGCCGGCCAAAGCGCGCAGCGGCGCCTGGCCTGCCTGCGGAAAATTGTCCTCCAGCGTTTGGAAGACGGTGCGCTCGCCATCGAGAAGTTCCATCGCATGCTGGGCGAAATAGCCCATCTTGACGCTCGGACCGCGCGCAACCGAGCCCTCGTCCGGCTCGGAGGCACCGGCCACCAGCTTCAAAAGCGTCGACTTGCCGGCGCCGTTGACGCCCATGACACACCAGCGCTCGCGGCGGCGTATCTGGAAGTCGAGGCCTGAATAGATCGAGCGGCTGCCATAGGATTTGTGGATGCCTTTCAGCGTCGCCACGTCCTCGCCGCAGCGCGGCGCCGGCTGGAACTCGAAGGCTACCGTCTGGCGGCGCTTCGGCGGCTCGACACGGTCGATCTTGTCGAGCTTCTTCACCCGGCTCTGCACCTGCGCCGCATGCGAGGCGCGCGCCTTGAAGCGCTCGATGAAGGCGATCTCCTTGGCCAGCATCGCCTGCTGGCGCTCGAACTGCGCCTGCAGCTGCTTGTCGGCCAGCGCACGCTGCTCCTGGTAGAATTCGTAATTGCCGGAATAGGAGGTGAGCGCGCCGGCGTCGATCTCGATGATCTTGGTGACGATACGGTTCATGAACTCGCGGTCGTGCGAGGTCATCAGCAGCGCGCCGTCATAATCCTTGAGGAACTTCTCCAGCCAGATCAGGCTTTCGAGGTCGAGATGGTTCGACGGCTCGTCGAGCAGCATGACGTCGGGCCGCATCAATAGGATGCGGGCGAGTGCCACGCGCATCTTCCAGCCGCCGGAAAGTTTTGAAACGTCGCCGTCCATCATCTCCTGGGAAAAGCCGAGACCGTCGAGAACCTCGCGCGCGCGGCCGTCCAGCGCATAGCCGTCGAGCTCCTCGAAGCGGTGCTGCAATTCGCCATAGCGCTCGATGATCTCATCCATCTCGTCGGCGCGGCCGGGATCGCCCATGGCGTGCTCAAGCTCGCGCATCTCGGCGGCTACCGCGCTGACCGGCCCGGCGCCTTCCATGACTTCGGCGACGGCGCTCAAGCCGCCCATGTCGCCGACATCCTGGCTGAAATAACCGATGGTGACGCCGCGATCGACCGACACCTGGCCCTCGTCCGGCTGCTCCTGGCCAATGATCATGCGGAACAAGGTCGTCTTGCCGGCGCCGTTCGGACCGACAAGCCCGATCTTCTCGCCCTTCTGCAAGGCGGCCGAGGCTTCGATGAAGACGATCTGTCGGCCGTTCTGCTTGCCGATATTTTCGAGACGGATCATGGGACGGTGCGGGAAACTGCGCTGAGATGGCGGGATTTGCCCGGGGCATACGCGAATGAGGGTGCGGAGGGAAGAGCAGAAGCGCCGCATACCGCGCTCGGCTATTCCTTCGAGGCAGAACCAAGCCGCGGTAAAATTGATTCGCGTCGCCGACAGATCGAGCGCTTAGTGCTGGAGCCAACCACTTGATGGGCTCTGGCAAGGGAGGTCCAACTATGGCCATGTACCTGACGCGCTTCAGCTACACGCCCGAGACATGGGCGCGAATGATCGAAAACCCCGAGGATCGCCGCAAGGCAGCCAGCTCATACATAGAATCGGTGGGCGGAAAGCTGCACGGGTTCTGGTACGCGTTCGGCGAACATGACGGCTGGAACTTGTGGGAGGCGCCGGACAATGTTTCGATGGCGTCCGTCGTGCTCGCCATCGGTGCCGGAGGGGCACTCAGCTCCTGCGAGACCACCGTCCTTCTCAGCGTCGAGGACACGATGGGCGCGCTGGGCAGGGCGAAATCGATTCGTTATCGGCGGCCGGGAGCGTAGAGGCGAAAAACGCCGCCTCGGGGAGTGTCACCTCGCGTCATGGAAGATAATGCCTAGCGTATGTCGCCTGCCCGAGCGCAGCCGGCTGACGCCGTGGCGCAGGTTGACGCGATAGTGACCTCGCGTGCCCTCCGCCGGCCGGTTATGCACGGCGAAGATCACCGCATCGCAGCGCTTGAGCGGCACCACCTCTGCGCGGCTCTGCATGCGCGGGCGCTGTTCGGTGAGCACGAATTCGCCACCGGTGAAATCCGCACCAGGTTCGGACAAAAGGATCGCCACCTGCAACGGAAAGGCAAGATCGCCGTAGAGGTCCTGGTGCAGGCAGTTGAAATCGCCGGGGCCGTATTGCAACAGAAGCGGTGTCGGTCTCGTCTGGCCTTCGTCGTGGCAGCGCTTCAGGAAGGCGGCGTGCTCGGCGGGATAGCGCTGGGCAACCCTCATCTTCTCGTTCCAGTCATTGGCGATCGTGGCGAGGCGGGTATAGAGGGCTGAGCGCAGGCCTTCGATCAGGTCAGGCAGCGGATATTTGAAGTAGCGATATTCGCCCTTGCCGAAGCCATGACGCGCCATCACGACGTGGCTGCGGAAATGCTCTTCATGCGGATAGAGGGCAGCGATATCGGCGCATTCGTCCGCCGACAGCAGGCCGGACACGACCGCGCAGCCATGGGCATTGAGGTCTGACACCAGCGCGCGCCAATCCTGCGCCGCGACACGGGATTCGGCGGAGCGGCTGGCGCGTTTGGTGTTCAGGGGATGGATGGTCATGGGTTCGCTCCATCGCTTGCTTGTCCTGAAGATGGGGCGCGCAGCCGGAGCGAACCACCCGTTTCATGACAAGGTGGCGAGGCGCTGGAGCGCTGATCTCCCTTGCGGGACAGATCAGCAGCTTCACCGCTTGCGATACATCTCCAGCTCCGGATCGAGATCCACCTTCACAGCATTGGTGAACACACAGGTCGCCACCATGATGCCGGCGAAGGCGGTGAGGTTGACCAGCAGCGTCTCGTCATAGCGCGCCTTAAGCGCGGCCCACGTCTCATCCGCAACGGCGTTGGCATCAGCGGCGACCGCCTTGCCGAAGCCAATCAGCAGCGCCTCGTCGGCGGTGGGCTCGATCGCTTCGGGGTCGAGCCCGCTGTCGATCAATGCGCGGCGGAAGAAGGTCACGGGGATCTCGGCGCGCATCGTCCCGGCGATCGCCTTCGAGAACAGCCAGATGGCGCGGTCGTCGAGCGTGGGCTTGAGAAGGTCGCGCAGCATGAACCATTCCGCGTAGATGCGGTGGGCGGTCGGCGAGTGAAGCAGGATGCGTTTCATGTTGGTCATGCGGCCGCGCAGCGCGAGCTCTCGGTCGTGCTCGGCGCGGATGTCGTCCGAGGCGGTCGGGTAGTCGATCGGCGATAGATGCGCCATCGCGCTCACCCCAATGTGGCGCGAAGCGACGGCGCGCCGCGCAGCGTGTTGGAGACGGTGCAGATGTCTTCCGCGTCCGCCAGGATCCGCTCTTTCATTGCGGCATCGAGGTCGCCGGTGATCTCCAATCTGACGATGAATGTTTCGACCCGCGACGGCTCGTCCTTCGCCTTGCCGCCGCTCACATCCGCCCTCACCTCGCCGAGTCGGTCGACGACGCCAAGGCGGGTGGCGGCGATGCGGGCGCTGAGCACCATGCAGGCGGCTAAAGAGGCATAGAGCAGGTCGAGCGGGCTGAAGCCGGGAGCGCTGACCTGCGTGACCACGTCGACGGTACCGCCGGTCGGGGTTGTGACCGCCGGCAGGCCGCCCGGCGGCAGGACGGCAAGCGCGCCGGCGTTGCGGGTGCGTAGCTTCAGGTCAGCCATTGCGTTCCTCGTCAGATCGATAACCATCAATAGCGGACGATGATTGAGAAGGACAATCGCCAAGGGCCGGCGCTGCCCCTCATTGTCCTGCCGGACATTTCTCCCCGTAGCGCTGACAGCCTGCGCGGCCTTGAAGCCGGCTGGAACGCCAACTGCAGCTGCGACAATGCCCAGCTGCTTCGACGCCTTGTCACCTATGTGACAGTTCTGCAGCGGCCGAACACGGTTCGTGAGCGAGAAAGCCGGTCATTCAATCCGTTGCATTCGATCCCTACGTCGCGGATGATCGGGCGAAAGAAATCAGGGATGCCGCCGCATACGATGAAAAATCATGCGGTCGCCCTTCTGGCGGCCTCGATAGTCGGCTTCACCGCGCCTGCCAATACCGCGGAGCCATCCAGCCTTCACCCAGGCCCTATGTCGCGCCAGGAAGCCTATGCGCGAGCCGAGGCGCTGACGGCGCTTGGGCGGCAGATGTTTTTCGATCCGTCTCTCTCGGCATCGGGCAAGCAGGCCTGCTCGTCCTGCCATGATCCCAACCATGCTTTCGGCCCGGCCTCGGCCTCGCCGGTCGAAATGGGCGGAGCGAAGCTCGACCAGCCCGGCGTTCGCGCCGTGCCGTCGCTGCGCTACCTGCAGGCGGCGCCGGCCTTTACCGAGCATTTCTACGATTCCGAGGACGAAGGCGACGAGAGCGTCGACAATGGCCCGACCGGCGGCCTGACCTGGGACGGCCGCGCCGACCATAGCAAGGACCAAGCGAAAATCCCGCTGCTCTCGCCCTTCGAGATGGGCAACAAGGACGCGGCCCAGGTGGTCGCCAGCCTGCGCCAGGCGCCATATGCCGACGCCTTCAAGGGGGCGTTCGGCGCCGATGTCTTCGAGCACCCGCAGGACGCCTTCGACGCCGCGGTCGAAGCGCTCGGCACGTTCGAGCAGAGCAGCGCCGATTTCTATCCCTATTCCAGCCGCTACGACGCCTTCCTCGCCGGCAAGGCGCAGCTCTCCGCCCAGGAATTGCGTGGCCGCATGCTGTTCGAGGACGCGGCGAAGGGCAATTGCGCAAGCTGCCATCTCAGCGAAGCGGCCAATGACGGCGAGCCGCCGCAATTCACCGATTACGGCCTGATCGCGATCGCCGTGCCGCGTAACCCGGCGATTCCCGCCAATGCCGATTCCAACTATTTCGACCTTGGCTTGTGCGGTCCGCTGCGCACCGACTTCAACGGCCGCGCCGACTATTGCGGCCTGTTCAAGACGCCGACGCTGCGCAACGTGGCGCTCCGGAAAAGCTTCTTCCACAATGGCTATTTCCACTCGCTGCGCGAGGCGGTGGCCTTTTATGCCAGCCGCGACAGCGACCCCGCGCGCTGGTATCCGAAGAAGGCCGATGGCACGGTCAACAAATTCGACGACCTGCCAAAGGCTTATTGGGGAAACCTCAACACCGACCCGCCCTTCAACGGCAGAAACCCCGGCGACACGCCGGCGCTGACCGATGCCGAGATCGACGACATCGTCGCCTTCCTCGGCACGCTGACCGATGCCGACCAGGCGGGACAGTAGTCTAAACTGCCAGGACACATCGTTGGGACGCAACATGCGGCGACTCCAGTCGGCGCCCGGCTATCCACCTCAACTGTGTGCCAATGTGAGCCACATCATAGGAACGCCAAGTCGCGTCTGCTATATTGCCGATCTCTTCACAGGTGGAGTCTGCGATGAGGTTCGTAGCGGTGCAGAAGCCGGCCGGCAACAGCTGGGCGGTGTTCGATGCGGGCAACGGGGCGCCGGCCGAATAGGCCGGCCGGGTGCTTATCAGCCTGACATCCCGTGAAGCCCGCTGGTTCGTCGCCGCTGGGAACGAGCATGCAGCCTGGCTGCGGCCGGGACGGCCAGCCAGGCAACTCCGGCTAGTCAGCGGAGGCGGCTCCCAGCCGATCCGGGAAAGGCCCGGCCAACACGAGTTAGCAAGGCGCGCTGCCGGCTTGATTCAGCGCGCCTCGGTGGTGTCTGTCATTGCGCCGGCGCGTAGCGGCTCACCACCATGCCGCTTGCATAGGGCTTCGAGCCGAGGAGCTTCAGCCTGCCAAATCCGCCCTTGTCGAAGATGCGGCGGCCGCTGCCCAGAACCGCCGGATTGATGAAGAGGTGGTACTCGTCGACAAGGGCCGCGGCAACCAGCGCCGAGGCGAAGCCGGCGCCCCCGAACACGGCGACGTTGCCACCCTCGCCCTGTTTCAGCCTGTGCACCTCGCGCGGCAGGTCGCCGCTCACGACCCGCGTGCGTTCCCAGCGCGATACCCGGAGCTTATCGCTCGCCACCACCTTCTCAGCGTCGACGATGCGCCGCGCGAAGGCATAGAAAGGGTCCTTCGGATATTTCTTCGCCGCGTTACCCCAGTGGCTCAGATAGCCCTCCTCAGCCATCTTGCGGCTCAACAGGATGGTATCGATGGTCTCGAAAATGGCGTTGAAGTCCTGTTTGAGTTCCTCGTCCCAGGCGCTGTCGTCGCCCCAGTCCCAGAGCTGCCACCGACGGTCCTCATCGGCGCCGACGAAACCGTCGACCGACATCTGCATTTGCAGGATCAGCTTTTTCATCTCCGGTCTCCTCTCAAATTGATTTACTTTTGGAACCATTTGACGCGATACGGCAATGGTGTCAATAGTAAATTGATTTAAAAATGGAACCGTACCGATGTCGACCAAGGGACGATCCGGCTGCCCGATCAATCTCTCGCTCGAACTGCTCGGCGACCGCTGGACGCTGCTCATCATCCGCGACCTGGTCTTCGCCGGGAAAAGGCATTTTCGCGAGTTCCTGCAATCCGACGAAGGCATCTCGTCCCGCACGCTCGCCGAGCGGCTGCAGACACTGGTGGACGAAGGCATCCTCACCCGCAGCGACGACCCGAGCCACGGGCTGAAGGCGATCTACCGGCTGACCGAAGCCGGCATCGACCTGTTACCGGTATTGGCGACGCTGGGCGCCTGGGGCAGCAAACATCGCAGCGCCGACGATAAGCTCGCGCGGATCGCGGATGAACTCGCGGCCGGCGGCGAGCCGGCGCTGGAGCGGATGAAGCGGAGGCTGAGAGCCGAGCATCTGGGCCAACGGGACGGCGCAGCTGCCCGTCTCCCCTCATGGGCGAGGTAGGCTAGCGGGCCCGTCGGCGTCGCAGCGGCCCGACCGGCTCCCCGGCCGGCGGCTCTCCGGGCAACCCCAAACGCAGCCGTTCCTCCTCGGCGAAGATCTCGGCCTGCGCCTGAACATCGAACACTTGCTGTGTCAGCCTGCCGCCATCGACGACGCGCACGATCCATTGGCCATTGATAGCTTTTACACGGACACTGTCTGGCTCGCTTGTTACCATATACAGCTCCTGCTCTTCGTTCGAAGAACTGCCTAACTCCGATCCAATATGATCTAGCGCGCCTGGAGTTGCCGAAAAGCGGGGCTTATTGGTCTTTAGTGCAAAGCGGCTCTCCGTTGTTCAGCACGTTTGCGGAGCCTCGCGAATAAAGATGAACATGTCGGAGCAGGCATGCCTTGCACCCCGGGGCAGCGGAAGTCCACTTTGCTACGACGTTCGGCCTGCGAGACGACGCGACAGTGGATTTCGAAAGCGTCAGGATGGGACTGTGAATCGCGCAGCCGGGCACTTGGCCGTGCATAAGTGGGAACGAATCCGTCACGGCGGCGGCCCGGCAGCCTTGGGGGGTGATACTGGGTTCGGCGGCCGGGCCTGACCGGAGTTTGCGAGGCCGCCGGCTGTCACAAACATGCGCCTGGGCCCGGGCAAGGACAAGAACGACCTAGGCCCTAGGACCAAAGCTAAAAGGATATGGCCTACACGACCAGTTGCGCTTTGACCGGCTGGGAAGAAAACGTGCCGAACGCCGGCCGCGTCAAAAGCCGAAAAAATGCCGGCCGACGAGATAGCCGAGTGCCGCGACGACCAGCGGAAACAGCGCCGGCGCGGCCTTGCTGAACAGCGAGGGGTTCACCTCCTTGGCGGGAGCGCTGGGTTTGGCATTGCCGAGGTTTTTGGTCATGAGCTCGTTACCGGTTGGGGGCTAGCTGCCGGCTGAGACATTAAATTAGAAGTTGCTTATTAAATTTCCCGGAAGGCCGCCGCTACAATTCGCGGCAATTTATTCCGATTGCTGGATACGCTCGGCAAGCGCGAAGGCCTGGAGATTGCGCGACTTGCCGGGATCCTGGTCGGCGTTGGCGATGATGGCGTGGAAGGCCGCGCGGGCGCTATCCTTCTTCTTGGCATGCGGATGCAGTTTTCGCACCGCCCTGAGCAGGTCTTTCGGTGTCATATCGGGTGTGACGACGCGCATCAGCGTATCACCTATGGCCTGCAATTCACTGGCATCCATAATGATGAACCCTGTTTTTGAATGATGAACCCTGTTTTTGGCGGCATCAGCCTAACGGGCGAGCGCGTCACTTTTGTGATGCGCCGTCCCGCTTGTCCGACGGGCCCCCGTTGGGTTTGGAACCCTTGCCGCTCTCGCAGGGTTGATATGCGAGGCGAAGCGCCATGGAAGACAAACCGCCTGCCGAAAACCCGGGAAGGATCCTCGCCACGGTGCTGGCGATCTGCCTCATCATTATCGCCTTGTTCTTTATCGGCTTCAGATATTCGGAGCGCGATCAGGGAGCCTTGATCGTGCCCGGAGCGGCGCAGGGCAGCAAGTGATCGGCCCGAAGGCCCGCCAAGTGTGGAAAGGGCTGTAACGCTTTGATTTTGCCTGCCATCCCTCGCAAACCTTTTAGGTTCGAGATCGCACGCCGGGGAAGAAACAGGTTTTCCGAAACGTTTATCCAACAGGCAACGCTCAGCGCCTTGCGCCTGACAAGGGCGCTCATGAGCCAGGAACCCTTCCGGCAACAGCGCGTACCCACGCCTGAGGCCCAGGGAGACAGAACATGTCCATCAACGCCTATATCAACCGGATCGCGACAGCGGTTCCGGAGCACGAGGTCCACCAGTTCTATCTAGCCTACGCGGCCTCGATGCTCGCCGCCGATCGCAGGAGGATATTCGAACGCATGGCCGGCCTTTCCGGCATCGAGCACCGCTTTTCATGTTTTGCGCCTGCTCTCGATCCCGAAGGGCCGTCGGCCGACCTTGCCGGAGCCTTCAAGCGCGGCGCGTTTCCCGGAACGGCTGCCAGAATGGCGATGTTCGCTGAAGCAGCACCCGTCCTGGCGCAAAAGGCCGTCGACGGACTGCGGCTCGGCGACGAGGAATCGCGCATCACCCATCTCATCGTCACCACCTGCACCGGCTTCTCCGCGCCGGGCATCGACCTCGACCTTGCCGCGCGATGCGGCCTGTCGGATGGTATCGAACGCACGATGATCGGGTTCATGGGCTGCTACGCTGCGGTCAATGCCCTCAAGCTTGCCCGTCACATCGTCCGCTCCGACGCGCGGGCCAGAGTCCTCCTGGTCAATATCGAGGTCTGCACCCTGCATCTGAGGGAAACCACCGAGCTGGAAAAGCTGCTGTCCTTCTGCCTTTGGGGCGACGGTTGCGCGGCGACGCTCGTAACCGCCGAGCCGTCCGGTATCGAGCTCGACTCCTTCCGCTGCACCGTCGCCGAGGAGCGGCGGGAGCTGATGACCTGGGATATCCGCGACCACGGCTTCGACATGTTTCTCTCAGGCAAGGTTCCTGCGGCGGTCCAGGAAACGTTGCGAAACAACCAGGACGCTATCCTGGGTGGCCGGCCACCGGAGGCGATCGACCTCTGGGCCGTACATCCCGGTGGGCGCAGTATTCTCGATGCCGTCGAGAAGGCGTTCGACCTCGCGCCGGCCGCGCTCGGGCCGTCGCGCGAGGTGCTGCGCGGATACGGCAACATGTCGTCGGCGACGGTGATGTTTGTAATGGAGAAGATGCTGAAGGCGCCGGGCGGCCAGCTTGGCTGCGGCATGTCGTTCGGACCCGGGCTGACGGCCGAGACCATGTTGTTCCGGACCGCCTCATGAACGCGCTCGATCAACGGACACTTGTCCCGGAAATCCTCGATCGCCTCGCCGCGGACGATCCGCGGGCGCTCCACTCGCGGCGCGATCTGCGCCGGATCAACGCGCTGATGTTCCAGGCGCCGATCATGGCGTCGCTGATGAGAAAATTCATGGCCAAGGCGCCCGGCCGCATCCTTGACATCGGCGCCGGCGACGGCACCTTCATGCTGAAAGTGGCCCGGCGCATGACAAGAGACTGGCCGAAGGTGGAGCTGACGATGCTCGATCGCGTCGGCCTCGTCACGCCCGAGCTGACGGCGGATTTCGCCGGTCTGGGATGGAAGCTCGAAACCTTCACCGCCGATGTCTTCGACTGGGCGCAGAAGGCGGATGCCGGGACTTTCGATGTGATCACGGTCAACCTGTTTCTGCATCATTTCGACGACGCCGAACTGCTACGTCTGTTTTCGCTGCTGGTTCGCAGGGCGCCATTGCTCATGACGACGGAACCGCTGAGGGCAGGCTTGGCGCTCGCGACGACCCGCCTTCTGCCGGCGATCGGCGCCAATGACGTCACCAGGCATGACGCCGCTCAGAGCGTGCGCGCCGGCTTTCGCGGCAGCGAACTTTCCGATCTCTGGAGCGCTGCCGGCGGCCGGCCGCTCGAGGAGCGGCGTGCCGGCCCCTTCTCCCACGTCTTTGCCGGCGCCGCGTCGATGCCTGCCAAAGATGTGCCATGAGACCGGCATCGACCCACGATGCGATCGTCATCGGTGCCGGCCCGGCAGGCTCGTCAGCGGCGCTTGCGCTGGCCCGGCGCGGCCGGACCGTGGCGATCGTGGAAAAGAGCGTGTTTCCGCGTCGCAAGGTGTGCGGCGAATATATCTCGGCAAGCAATCTGGCGCTCCTCGAGCGACTGGAGATCGCCGATGCGTGGCGGGCCGAAGCGGGTCCCGAAATTCACCGGGTCGGCTTCTTTTCCGGCGATACCAGCGTCGAGGCGCCGATGCCGCGTGCGAAGTCCGTGCCCGCGGCAGGAGACGGTTTCGGGCGCGCGCGCGGCCGCGACATACTGGACTCCCTGCTGTTGGATGCGGCCCGATCGGCCGGCGCAGACGTGTTCCAGCCCTGCCGCGCCGTCGCCATCGAACGTGATGGCGCCTGCCAAGCGGTGTGGATCCAGGCGGGAGCCGGGAATTCCCGCGACGAGGCGACGATCCTGCGGGCACCAGTGATTGTCGCCGCGCATGGCTCGTGGGAACCGGGACCGCTGCCGAGTCAGCTCGAGAAGAAAGGCCGTCCCTCGGACCTACTCGGCTTCAAGGCGCATTTTTCAGGATCGACGCTGCCGCCCGACCTGATGCCGCTGCTGACGTTTCCCGGCGGCTATGGCGGCATGGTGCTCGCAGACCACGGCCGCCTGTCCATCTCCTGCTGCATAAGGCGCGATGTGCTCGCCGGGTTGCGCGCCAGCCGTGCCCGCGAGCACGGCGGCCAGGTCTCGGCGGCCGAAACCGTCGAGCATCATCTCAGGACGACATGCCGGGGGGCGCGAGAGGCGCTGGAGGGAGCCAATCTCGACGGTCCGTGGCTTGCCGCCGGCCCGATCCGGCCAGGCATCCGCTCCGGCTACGACGGGGACATCTTTCGCGTTGGCAACATCGCAGGCGAGTCGCATCCGATCATCGCAGAGGGCATATCGATGGCACTGCAATCCGGCTGGCTCCTGGCCCTGGAACTCGGCGCGGCAGCAGGTGGGCAGGCGAGACGCGAAGCGGTCGGCAGACGCTACGAGGCGGCCTGGAGAGAATTATTCTCGACCCGCGTCCTCGCCGCGGAAGCCATCGCGCGCATCGCTCTCGGCCATGGCGGCGCCGCCACAATGAGAGCAGTCGTCCGCAATTTTCCGCAGGCGCTGACCCTGGGAGCGCGGCTCAGCGGCAAGACGAGAGCGGTGCCGGGTTTTGGCTGACGGGCGCGTGGCTCGATGAAGCACGCCGGGGTTATGGAACATTCCACAGTCGCCGGGGTTTTATGTTCGGTTGGGCTGTATCGTGGGTTGCCGATTGCGTTGGCCAATGTCGGCGCCAGATACCTTGGAGGTATTGTTATGACTCATTACCCGCGTAGCACGGCAAGCATAGGCGGCCACCCGATCCATCCGATGTTGATCCCCTTTCCCATCGCCTTTTTCGTCGCCACCTTGGTCTGCGACCTGATCTTCTGGCGGACGGGCAATCCCGGTTGGGTGACAGGCTCGCTGTGGCTTCTCGGGGCCGGTCTGATCATGGCGGCCCTCGCCGCTGTTGCCGGCCTGACTGATGTGCTGGGCGATGACCAGGTCCGCAATCTTAGGGATGCATGGCTTCACGCCGGCGGCAATGTGATTGTCGTCCTGATTGAGCTCTACAACTGGTATTCGCGCTATGTTCATGGCGAGGCGGCGGTCATTCCGGTCGGTCTGATACTGTCCCTGCTCGTGGTCCTCATACTTCTGTTCACCGGATGGAAGGGCTGGGAAATGGTCTATCGCCACCACGTGGGCGTCGCCGACAGCCCCGACGGCCGGCGCTGATTTTTCTTCGCTTTGCTGTTGCTCTGTCGGACAGCCCGCCCAAGATTTGGCCGTCACCCCTTGCGTCAGGAATCCCGCCGTCAGGCGGGGTGACTTTTTTGGGTGATCCTCGCGACAAGACGGCTAACGACCACACCCGAGAACCCGCGTCGACTGGTCCAAAACTTTGGCGGCTGGCTTGTTCCGCCATTGGCCGGGCCGTCGCATTTTGACCCGAATCGGCCGCTAGCCGGCTGAGATGCTGCGGTTCCAGTGTTCACGGTTTCTTGACAGAGGCCGGAAAAACGGGCAGCAAAGCAGGTGAGGGAGAGCATTTTTACCGTGGCGGAGACCATGGAGGGCTCTTTTTTCGTATGGACCGTCGCCAAATCGGCGATTGGTGGAGGGATTGGTTAACCATCTTTGTCCATCTTTTGAATCAATCGGCAACAGACGCGTGAAGGTGCAGGGGGCACCGGCGAACTGTGATCGTGACGGGTGCCAGGTCCGCAAACCGGCATGCCGATTGAGAGTGGTCGTATGGCGTTTTTGCGTTTGAAGTACCGGGGTGACACTCCTGATGAGGGGGTAACTTCGAAGAAATCTGGTGGTCATCGTTGGGTCGTGGTGCCTGCTGTCGGCGCCGCCCTTGCCCTTTGGTCCATGGCCACTTTGGCAGGGCTGCATTCGGTAAGCACCTCCCTGACCGCCGCTTCCAATGGATTGCCGCAAAGCCTGCTTTCGCCGCGCAACATCGCGCTTGGCGACCAGCGCCGGCAGATCGCCAATGCCTGGGCGCCGCATCTTGCCGGCAATGGCGGCTACAAGGCAGGGTCGCTCACCGGCGGCTGCGATGCTCGCTGCGTCAGCCTCGCGATGAACTTCAGACATGACGGCCAAGCTGCTGAAAAGCTGATAAATAAAGGTCTCAACGGCAAAGCGGCGCGCCTTAAACTGCCGTCGCCCGACAGCGTCGCGCAGGAAAAGGTCGTGGTGGTGGCTTCGGCCGCCGGAGCCGCCGACCGTTTCGACGGCGTGGTGAAGCGGGCCGCGCTTTCGCCGCAAAAGCTTGCCGATGCCTTTGCCCGCGCCGAGAAGGCGCCGTTCGTGCTGGCCAGCCTACCTTCGGCGAGCCGCTTCGGCGGCGCGCTGCCAGGCGCTCCGGCGGAAGCCCGGTTCGGTTCGCCGCCGGCCGAAATCGCCGGCGCTTCCGAGCTGGCGCTTGCGCTCGCCAACATATCGCCGGAGGAGACGGCCGACGTTCCGACCGCCGTTGCGCTGCAAAACAGCGACGGGCCCGATGTCGCCGACAAGCCGGACAATGGCCCGGACAATGGCCGGGACGGCGCGTACCAGGTCGCCTCGCTGCCGCCGCAAGACGATTTGCCCGACACGATTGCCGTGCCCGGCCTTCGCCCGCGGACCACGCTCCAGCGCGCCACCGAGGCGCCCGAGCAGAACGCGGCGTCCAAACCGCAGAAACCCGAGGCCGCGAAGCCGCAGGCCGCCAGGGACAAGCCACAGCCAACGGCCGCCGACATCGCGCAAGGCGGGCCGACGGCGGCCTCGCCGAGAAGCGGCGACCAGGCCCTGCCTGGCGTTGCGGGCTCGAAGCCGTTCGTGGCCGACTCCAAACCTGGCAGGCGCAAGGCGCAGGCATCCGAGATGCTCGCCTATGCCAAGCCCGACACGCCGGAGAGCGGCGGCCTCGGCAGCGCGTTCCGCAACCTTTTCAATGGGCCTTCCACGGGCAATGGCGTCGCCGTCTACGATATTTCGGCGAGAACCGTCTACATGCCTGACGGCTCGAAGCTGGAGGCGCATTCGGGCCTGGGTTCGATGGTCGACCAGCCGCGCTTCGTCGACCGTAAGAATGTCGGTCCGACGCCGCCCGACACTTACAACCTGTCGATACGTGAATCGCGCTTCCATGGTGTCGAGGCGATCCGCCTGACACCGGCCAGCGGCCGGAACAAATACGGCCGCGACGGCCTGCTCGCGCACACTTATATGCTGCGCGGCGGCCGCGCCGAGTCCAATGGCTGCGTCGTCTTCAAGGATTATCACCGCTTCCTTGCCGCCTACAAAAAGGGCAAGATCAAGCGCCTCGTCGTCGTCCCGCGGCTCACAAGGTCCCCTACCCAGGTTGCCCAGGAAGGCCGCCAGGGTTGAGCTCTACCCGAGCCGGCGCACTGGTCGCCGGCTGTCATCGATCCCCGCTTGCTGATCCGAAGGGCCTGGCGCCAATACGCGCCCGGGTATTTGCCGTCGCCGCGTCGACGCATGGCGATCGCAACCTCACCTGAGGAAGCGATTACGACCCTTCCCAGGAGGGAGATATGGCGCAGCCCGGGCTTGCGGCAAGCCCCCGACCATGGCGTATCAACGCTGCTCCGCAGAACCACGATGGAGCATGGAATGCGAATCTTGTTATCGAGTTACGGCTCGCGCGGCGACGTCGAGCCATTGGCGGCGCTGGGCGCGGCTTTGCAGGCGCATGGCGTCGACGCCAGGGTGAGCGCACCCGCCGACGCGGAATTTGCCGCTCTTCTGGCCCGCGCCGGCGTGCCGCTGGCGCCGGCCTTCGCGCCGGTGCGCGAATGGGCGAAGGAAATGATCAACCGGTCGCGATCGGCCACGCCAGAGGACCGGGCCAGGCTGATTTCCGGCCAGGCGGCTGAGATCGTCGCCAGACAATATGAGGCGCTGAGCGTGGCCGCCGAAGGCTGCGACGCCGTGGTGGCGTTCGGCCTCTTCCCGTCCTGCGCCGCCGCGCGGCTGGTCGCGGAACAACGCGGCATGCGTTACATGCTCGGCACGTTCTGCCCCATCTGGCTGCCCTCGCCGCACAACCGGCCGCATGAATATCCAAGCCATCCGCTGCCGGCCGGCGTGACCGACAACCGGCTCTTGTGGGAGATGGACATCCGGACCAAGAACGCGCTCTTCGGCGAGGCGATCAACGGCCATCGCGCATCGCTCGGGCTGCCCCTGGTGCAAAACGTCCGGGACTATGTCTACGGCAAAAGAGTCCTGCTCGCCTGCGATCCAACGCTAGGACCGTGGCTGCCCTCGGACCTGATCGACGCCGTGCAGACCGGCGCCTTCATCCTACCGGATGAGCGGCCCCTCCCCGGCGGGCTGGAAGTCTTCCTCGGTGGCGGCTCGCCGCCGGTCCATGTCGGCTTCGGCTCCATATCGGTCGCGAGCGAAGCCGGCCGCGCGGCCATCGAGGCGATCCGCGCCAAGGGCCTCCGTACGGTGCTCGCGCATGGCTGGGCCGAGCTCGGCCTCGTCGACGATGGCGACGATTGCTTCGCCGTCGGCGAGGTCAACCAGCAGGCGCTGTTCGGCCGCGTCGCCGCCGTCATCCACCATGGCGGCGCCGGCACCACCGTCGCCGCCGCGCGGGCAGGAGCGCCGCAGGTGATCGTGCCGCAGATCGGCGACCAGCCCTATTGGGCGCGGCGGGTGGCCGAGCTCGGCATCGGCGCCGCGCATGACGGCCCAGTGCCGACGGCGGCGTCGCTATCGGCGGCGCTGGAAGTGGCACTGGCGCCGAAGGTCCGGCTTCATGCTCACAAGGTGGCCGCCGAGATCCACGCCGATGGGGCGGACGCAGCAGCGAGATGGCTGGTGGAGAGGATGAGGTGAAGAGAACTGAGAGTTGGGCGGGTTGGTGTTGTGCCGCTCTCTTCAGCCCTTTCTTCACACCGCCCTAAAGAAACCGAGCTCTCTAAAACCGCTTTCAATACCGGGCGAAGGCGCTATCTATGGCGCGGGGCGGCTCCCAATCACTCACGAGGCAATCCATGACAATTCGCGCTGTCGTCTGGGGCGAGAACATCCATGAGCGGACCAATGAGGTGGTAGCTTCCATCTATCCGGAAGGCATGCACGCGACCATTGCCAAGGCGCTCTCTGCCGACAAGGCGATCTCCGCCTCGACCGGCGACGCTGGAGCAGCCGGAGCACGGCCTGCCGGAATCCCGCCTCGCGGAAACCAACGTGCTGGTCTGGTGGGGCCACAAGGACCATGGCGCAGTGGCCGACGAAGTGGTCGAGCGCGTTGCGAAGCGCGTCTTCGAAGGCATGGGGCTGATCATCCTCCATTCCGGCCATTTCTCGAAAATCTTCAAGCGGCTGATGGGCACGCCCTGCACGCTGAAATGGCGCGAGGCCGGCGAGCGCGAGCGGCTCTGGGTGACTAGCCCCAGCCACCCCATTGCCGAAGGCGTCGGCGAATATTTCGAGCTGGAGAACGAGGAGATGTATGGCGAGCAGTTCGCCGTGCCCGAGCCGCTGGAGACCGTTTTCATATCCTGGTTCCAGGGCGGCGAGGTGTTCCGCTCGGGCCTGACCTACCGGCGCGGCGCCGGCAATGTCTTTTACTTCCGTCCCGGACATGAGACCTATCCGACCTATCACGACGCCACCGTGCAGAAGGTGCTGCGCAACGCGGTGATATGGGCGCACAACCCGCAAGGGTCGAAGCCCGCAATCCTCGATGCGCCGAACGTGCCGGTCGAGAAAGCGCTGGAGCCGATCGAGGAGCGCGGGCCCAGGCTGCATGCGCATGGCGAGGCCGGCTTCCGCTAAAAAGCGTCTCTCCGTTCGCTTGGGATTGCGCGGTAACAGCGCCTGGGTCACATTCGCCTCACGTTATTGAATCGAACCAAATCGCTCGGAGGAGCAGAAAATGCGGCTTTTGATATTAGGCACCGGCTGGATGGCGCAGGAACATGCCCGTCGCTTTGGCGCCATCGAGGGCGTCGACATCGTCGGCGCGGTCGACGTCGATATGGTCCGCGTCGGCGAATATGCCGACGCCTACAAGATCCCGAAGCGCTTCACCTCGCTGGAGGCGGCGCTCGACTGGGGCGATTTCGACGCGGTCGCCAATGTCACGCCCGACCGCATCCATCACCCGACCACAATGGCGCTGGTCGCCGCCGGCAAGCCTGTGCTGTGCGAGAAACCGCTGGCGGAAAATTTCCGCAAGGCCAACGAAATGGCCAATGCCGCGGAAGCCGCCGGCATCGTCAACATGGTCAACCTCACCTATCGCAATGTCGCCGCGCTGCAGAAGGCGCGCCAAATGGTGCAGGCCGGCGAGATCGGCACGGTGCGCCATGTCGAGGCGTCTTACCTGCAGAGCTGGCTGGTGTCGAAATTCTGGGGCGACTGGCGCACCGATCCGAAATGGCTGTGGCGGCTGTCGCGCGGCCACGGCTCCAACGGCGTGCTCGGTGATGTCGGCATCCATATCCTTGATTTCGCCAGCTATGGCGCGGCGCTCGATGTCGACCATGTCTTCTGCCGGCTGCGTGCCTTCGACAAGGCGCCGGGCGATCGCATCGGCGACTACCAGCTCGATGCCAATGACAGCTTCGCCATGACGCTCGACTTCGCCAACGGCGCCTTCGGCGTGGTGCATGCCAGCCGTTGGGCCACCGGCCACCTCAACGAGCTTCGGCTGCGCATCTATGGCGAGAAGGGCGGCATCGAGGTGGTGCACAATCTCGAAGGCTCGATATTGAAGGCCTGCGTTGGCGAAAATGTCGAGAACGCCAAGTGGGAAGAGCTCGAGGCCGGCACCGTGCCGACCAACTACCAGCGCTTCGTCGAGGCGGTGCGGAGCGGCGCGCAGACCGAACCGAGTTTCCGCCACGCGGCGGGCCTGCAGAAGGTGCTGGACCTTGCCGTGGTGTCGGACGAGAAACGGGCGGAGTTGAGGGCGCATACGGATACGCAGTAGCGCTTTCCTCGCCCCCGCCAAAGGCGGGGGAGAGGTGTCCGCGAAGCGGACGGAGAGGGGGTCTTCGTAGGGCGCTCCCCCTCTCCGTCTCGGCTTCGCCGAGCCACCTCTCCCCCACTTCGTGGAGGCGAGGAACAAGATCACCGAGCGCGGTAAATCGCCACCGCCGCAGCCACCAGCGCGGCGTTGCCGTCCGCTACGCTTGCGTCCGGCAATCCCTTGCCGTCCTCCAGCCCGACCCGCGTCGACAACTTCCGCGCAGCCGCCCTTTCCACGAACGGCCATACCGTCGCGTTCTCGCCATGCAGCAGGATCGAGCGGCGGATGCCGGCGCGTTCCAGCACCGTCTCGATGCCGTCTGCGACGGCAAAGGCTTCATCCAGGGCCTGTTCGGAAATCTCGATCAGCACCCGCAGCACCCGCCAGCCATGGTCGAGGCCGGCCAGGCGCTCGGCGTCGGCAATGGAGGCCAACCCCGCCTCGATGCCGATGCCGCGCTGGCGCAGGCTTTCCATGACGACGGGCGCCGCCGTTTCGCTGAGATTGACCGAGGCATAGTCGGGCAGTTCGCGCCAGCCGGAGATGGCAACCAGCGTGCGCAAGTCATCCTTTTCGATCCAGGCGCCGGTGGAGACGCCGATCAGCGTGCCCGGACAGGCGCGGCGGAGTGCTGCGACCGTCCTGTCCACCGCCTCCGGCGCCAGGCTCTCCCGACCATCGGCGCCGCGCGCATGGACATGCAGCTCGGCCGCGCCCGCCGCGATCGAGGCTGCGGCGTCGCGCGCCATCGCCTCAGGGTCGAGTGGCAATGCGGGGTGGAAGTCGGCGGCTCGGGCGCCGTTGATGCAGGCCTGGACGATCATCGTTGCGGCAATCCTGTTTCGGCTGGCCGGAGCCTAGCGCAGGGCCAGAATGATCGGAACGGATATGGCGAAGTCTCCTGACAGGCCGGGCCTACAAGAGAAATACCCCTGGCCCGACAGCCAGGGGATAAGCTTTCATCGCCGGCAATTGCCGAGCTTCGAAATCGGTTATGCCGGCACGCGCTTCAGCGCTTGCGCCATGCAGTGGATGCCGCCGCCGGTCTTGGAGATCTCGCTCATGTCGACGGCCGCGACTTCAAACCCGCGCGCCTTCAGCTGGCCAATCAGCGTCTTGCTGGAAGTCGGCGCGATCACCCTGTCCTTGCCGAGGGACATGAAATTGCAGCCGAGCGCCATCGTGTCCTGGAAGGGCACGTCGATGATCTCGTGGCCCTTGCCCTTCAGCCAGTCGACGATGCCTGGCTCGGTGCAGGCGAGGCAGACGGCGGTGAGCTTTTCGGCGATCGGTACCACCATCAGGTCGATATGGACGTAATATTCGTCGATGAAGGCAAGCCGCGTCTCCCAGCCTTCCTTGTCGAACCATTCCTTGACCTGGCGTGCGCCCTCTTCCTGCGTGCGGGCACCGCCGCAGCCGATCAGCACCAGGCCCTCCTCGATGACGTTGAAATCGCCGCCCTCGAAGGTGCCGGCGGTCACCATGTCGTAGATCGGTATGCCGAGCTTTTCATAGGTGCGGATGGCGGCGTAGTTCTCGCCGCGCCGCCACCAATTGGCCATGGCGGTGATAAAGGCGCCGTAGGGAGTCATCACGCTGGAATCGCGCGAATAGACCTGCATCGGCAGTTCCGGCGTCGGCTCGTGCCAATGGATGTTGACGCCGAAATGCTCATAGGCCGCGACGAGATCCTTGTGCTGCGCCTGCGCGATCTGGACGTTGCAGGGCGCCTCGCGCAGATGCTTGCGCGACAGCGAGCTGGTCGACAGGTGACGCAGGAAGTTCGGCGAGCCGAGCAGCACGTCGGTCAGCACATCGGTTTCGTTGGCGAAGCCCCAGGCGGTCAGCGGCTTGGTGCCGCCATTGGGATTGCGGCGCTGCAGCGAGAACGGCTCGGCGACGATGCGGTCATGGACGGTCATGGAGTTCTCCTCGAGCTTAAGGTTGTCGTTGGTCGGTCATGCGGTGGAGGCGGCCGGGATCCACCAGTCGCGCCCGCGCGGCGTGGTGACATATTCAGGCCAGCGGAAGTTGATCGGCGGTTCGTAGTCGCAGAGCGGCGCGATCCAGCTCGATCCGCCGACGCCGCCCCCGGTTCGCCTGACGAACTCGTCCATCGCGGCATCCCGCGCGGCCTTGTCCTCGAGCAAGCGCAGGGCGGTGAGCGCAACGGTCTTGGCGGCGCAGGTGACCATCGGGTCAATGGTCGCCGAAATGCCGCCCAGCGCGTTCATCACCCAGGCCGGATAAGTATGGCCCGGGGCCGCGCGCAGCGCCGGACGGGCGATGTAGAAACGCGACGTCGGCGCATGCCAGCTCATGTCGGTGTAATCGTCGGAGGTGGAGTTCACCTGCGAGGGCGGCAGGTCGCGGCGCAGGATCGCCTCGGCCTCTTGCGGCGAAATCAGACGCGCCAGCTCGTCGATGAACGGGTTCTCCGTCGCCTCGCCGCCGGCATTGACCTGGACTTCGCGGGCGATCGCCCTCGCCTCTTCGTTCCAACGCGGCGCGCCGACGATGGAAAGCGCCTGATAGGTGATGTCGGCCATGGCGTGATTGGCCAGCCCCGGCCGCGACTTCGACACCCAGTGGCGCTCGTAGCGGCAGCCGCTCATCTTGGCAGCCGCCTCCGCGTTGCGGTCAAGCACGGTCATCACCTGCTCGGCCATGGCAATGGTCGGCACGCGGATCATGTACTGGATCTCGGCCAATCCCGCCGGCAGGTTGTCGGCGGTCGCCTGCCCCGCCGTCAGGATCGCCTCGCTGATCGACCAGCCGCCCTGATGCGTCAGCATGGAATCGCGCAGCGCCTTGGAGGCCATGTACATCATCACCAGCGCGTCGTTGGCGCCGGGCGCCCGGACCGCCGAATGCGCTTGCGGGATGGGTGCTGCGTCGCTTGCCGCGCGGGTCCAGTTCTCCGGATCGTCGCAGACAAAGCGGTAGATCATCGAATAGGCGGCGCCGCAATGCGTGTCCCAGCGCGCGGTGTTGCAAAGCGGCAGCATGTAGAAGGGATGGAAGGAGATCATGCCGGCGAGGCCGTCATAATAGCCCTTGGCCGCATGGATCGGCTTCGACCCCCTCACCTTCTCCGCCGGCTCGCCGGTGAAGCGCAGCGTGCCCTTCATGCCGTGCTCCAGCATCGCCGCCTTGGTGGCCAAGAGGCCGCCGAGGCTGCCGATGCCAAGGCCCGAATGTGGATCGGTGTGGCCGCCCGCCTCAACACCGAGACCCGGGCGCGGCCGCTTCACCGTCGCGGCATCTTGGCAATTGCCGGGCACGGCATCGTACTCGCCATACATGCCGATCACCGGGCCGTCGCCATTGGTCCAATGGGCGCAGAAGGCCGTGGGCATGCCGCCGGAACCTTCCTCGACCGAAAAGCCTTCGCGCTTCAGCCGGTCCACATACCAGGCTGCCGACTGGTACTCGCGCCAGGCGGTTTCGCCAAAGTCGAAGATGGTGCGGGTCCAGGCCGAGAGCAGCGGCTGGATGCTGTCGATGCAGGCAAGCGCGGTTTCTTGCGCCGAGGTCGTCACCGGTTTGTCCATGCCTCAAAGAAAGCAGTGAAGCGCCTCATCAAAAAGTGATATGTTTTTCCGGCTCGTGCAAATTCGGTTCACCTGAGGCCTCTTGCGAATACCTTCCACGCAGGCGCTGCGCGCCCTCGACAGTTTTGCCCGTCACGGCAGCGTCTGGCGCGCCGCCGACGAACTTCACCTCACCCGCAGCGCGGTTTCGCATCAGTTGAGACTGCTCGAACGCGACCTCGGCTTCGATCTTCTGCAGCGCATCGGCAAGGGCGTCGCGCTGACGCCCCGCGGCCAGCGCTACGCGGCCGACGTCAGGAAGGCGCTGACAGTGCTGGGCGATGCGGTGACGCAGGGCGGCGGCGCCGGTGTCGGCGGCTCCTTCGCCATCTCCTGCCCGCCGGGCTTCGCCTCGATGTTCCTGTGTACCCATATAGGCGAGTTCCAGCAGATGTATCCGGACGTTGCGCTCTCCGTGCTGACGCCACGGCGGCTCGACGATGTCAGCAATCCGGAGGCCGACGCCTTCATCGCCTTCGGCGTCGGCAATTGGCCGAACCGGGCGGTGGAACTGCTGTGCGAAGTCTCCTTCACGCCGCTCTGCAGCCCGACGCTGCTCAACAAGGTCGGCGGATTCTCCAAACCAGCCGATGTGCTGCGCGCCAACCTGCTGCATCTCAGCGACACCGAGGACTGGGCGCGCTGGCTGGCGCTGTCCAAAGTGGAAAATCCCGACACCGAGGGCGGGATCTTCTTTTCCGATATGAACCTCGTCTTTTCGGCGGCGATTGCCGGCCAGGGAATTGCGCTCGGCGACGAACTGACTGGACGCCGGGCGCTGGGCGAGGGCCGGCTGGTCAAGCCGTTCGAAGCAACCGTGCCCTCGCCGCGCGCCTATTTCCTGGTCTTCGAGCACGCCAAGGCCGGACACCCGGTGCTCAATGCATTCAGCGACTGGCTGAGGGCGAAGCTGTCGGAGAACAGGCTGGCGACGTATTGAGGCGCTTGCCATGGATGCAGACTGAACGTCGGCTCGATTGTATTTCAACACGCCGGTGAGACATGACCCAAAGACACATGCATCGTTCGTCACCCCATCCCTGGATCGACAGGGTCTGGCAGACGGTCTGCCTGGAGGATGGGATCTACAGATCGACTCCCGACGGCTCCTGGGATCTGATCCTGAGTGTCTCTCCCGACGGGCGACCGACGGTCTTCCTGAGCGGACAAGCAACCGAGCCGGTGGATGTTCCTTACCTGGCCGGTGAACATTCGGTGGTCATATCATTTGCCGCCCATGTCCATCTGACCAAGGACGAGGAGATCAGAACCGGCGCTGCGATACGGTTGCTGCCGGTTGAGAGCGGGGGTTTCCTGCTTGACGGCGTCGAACTCCCGCTGCCGACCTTCGGCAATGCCGAACAGCTTACCGAGAGGATGGTCAAGGCAAATCTGCTGCAATCTGACGATCTGGTCGCCAAAGCATTCACCCCGAAGCCCAAAGCCGCCTCAAGACGGTCGGTACAGCAACATTTCAAGAAGACGACCGGCATCACCCAGAAGGATTTTCAGCTGATAAGGCGGGCACAGGAAGCTGTACGGCGGTTGAAACGGGGCGAGAATTCAGCCGCTGTCGCGGCCGATCTCGGCTACAGCGACCAACCGCATATGATCAAATCCATCAAGAAGATCATGGGGCACCTGCCTTCGAATCTCGACCCGGTCCACAAGATCTGAACACCGGGACAAGATAAGCTTGCCCGGTGTTCATCAGCACCAAACATGGATCATTTGGTCAGAAGTGCCGCAAACCGCCTGATGTCGTCGACATAAAAGGCGGGGTCCTCCCAAGCCGCGAAATGGCCGGCGGTCTCCATATCGTGAAACTGGACCACATTGCCGGAGGTCTGGCGGTCAGCCCATTCGCGCGGGAGCCGCACGCCGCCCGGGATCGGCGCCTCAGTCGCCACGGCGACCGGAACCTTCGTGTCCGCCCCCCTGATCGTCGGCTGCTGCATGGCGTTCTGGTTGTAGATGCGAAACGACGAAGCCGCCGTTTCGGTCAGCCAGTAGATCATGATGTTGGTCAGCAATTCGTCACGCCCAAACCGCGCGTCCGCATCGTCTCCAAGCCCCATACCGGCCATGAAGCTCATGATCCATGCGGCAAGGCCGACTGGCGAGTCGTTCATGGCGAAAGCCAGACTTTGCGGTTTGGTGGCCTGCACCAGATTGAACGCGCCATGGCTGAAGAACCATCGCTGAATTGCACCTGCGTAGGCTTGCTCGGGCGGGCTCAGCAACGCGAAATCGGTGGTGTGGTCAGGATATCCAACATCAGTCACGTGATAGCCCAGGAGCTTTTCCGCATGCCGCTGCGCCAGCGACATGGCGATCACGGAGCCTGTATCGCCACCGGCGGCGATGAATTTTCCATATCCGAGGACATCCGTCATGAGCGTTGCAAGGAGGTCACCGACCTTGTCCATCGCCAGCGCGGTCCTTCCGGAGAAGCCGCTCCCCGGGATCGACGGCACCACAACGTGAAAATCATCGGAAAGCGGCTCGATCACCTTATGGTAGCGGTAGAAGGAGTCTGGCCAGCCATGCAGCAAAAGCAGCGGCGTCGCATCCTTTTTCTTTGAAGGATGATGCACGAAGTGGAGCTCGATACCATCGATGCCGACCTTGAAATTGTGCAGGGCGTTTATGGCTGCCTCGGCCTTGCGCCAGTCATAACCGTTGATCCAGTGGTCGGTCAGCTTTTTCATGTAGGCGAGGTTCGTACCGAGCATCCAGCCAACATCAGCAGGTTCATCCGGCCAGCGAGTATGCTCAAGCCGGAACTTGAGGTCGGCTAGTTGCGATTCAGAGATGACGACGTTGAAGGGCATCGGGGCGGCCATGAAAAAGTCTCCTGTTGGCGGCGTTTCGTCTCATGGTGTGCTGTGATTTATCAACCTACGCGGGATGGCGGAAAACCGATTGTAAAAATGCGCAAACTCGATGCGATACCCGCCGCGGGCATCCCGCCCCAACCTCGCCACACGTGAATCAAATTTGCCGGTCAGACGAAAACTATTCGGTTGCGGTGAGCCGCAGCCGTGCCTACGATTTGGCTTGACGGTGAGGATAGAAGCAGGATGCAGCAACCCGGCCGGGCCGCAGAGATCAAGGCGAACGGGATCGGCAAGAGCTTCGGCTCGTTCCGGGCGCTCGATAATCTCACGCTCGATATCGGCCGCGGCGAGTTCCTGACGCTGCTCGGACCATCCGGCTCTGGCAAGACCACCTTCCTGATGATCCTCGCCGGCTTCGTGCAGCCGAGCGAAGGCAAGCTTTTCAGCGACGGCGTCGACATCACCAACCGGCCGGCCGAGCAGCGCGCCGCCGGCATGGTGTTCCAGGGCTATGCTTTGTTCCCGCATATGAGCGTGGAACAGAACATCGCCTTCCCGCTCAAGGTGCGCAAGAAATCCGCCGCAGAGATCAAAAGCCGTGTCGGCGAGATGATCGAACGCGTCGGTCTCAGGGGCCACGAGAAGAAGCTGCCGGCGCAGCTTTCGGGTGGCCAGCAGCAGCGCGTGGCGCTGGCCCGCGCGCTGGTGTTCGAACCGGGAGTGCTCTTGCTCGACGAGCCGTTCTCGGCGCTGGACAAGAGCCTGCGCGGCCAGATGCAGGCCGAGATGAAGCGGCTACACCAGGAGACCGGCACAACCTTCGTCTTCGTCACGCACGACCAGAGCGAGGCGCTGGCGCTGTCGTCGCGCGTCGCCATCTTCAATCACGGCAAGCTCTTGCAGGTCGGCAGACCGGACGAAGTCTATGACCGGCCCGCCAACCGCTTCGTCGCCGAGTTCCTCGGCGAGATCAACATGCTGCCGGTGAAGGGCGTTCGCCCCGCCGACAATGGCGCCACCGGGCTTTGCGAGGACCGCGCGGTCAACATGCGCTGCAAGGCCGAGGCGATCAAAGGCGACGCGATCCTCGCCATCCGCCCCGAGGACATGTCGATCGCGCCGGAAGCGTCGGTCAACGAGAACGGCATCGCGGCGACCGCTGTCGCCTCGACCTATCTCGGTGCCGCGACCAAGCTCGATCTCACCACCCGCCAAGGCGCCAAGGTCACCGTCTCGGTGCCGAACGAGGTCGCGGCCGCGGCGCTGAGCAAAGGCAATTCCGTCTGGCTGACCTGGCCGGCGGAGAAGGGTTTCCTCCTTCCGGACGGAGGACAGTAAGCACCCGCCGCCGCGGCCCGAAATCGCCGCGCTGGCTTCCGGTTCAAATCAACGACAACAAGGGGAACTGACATGAACGATACGAAGAAACAGACAATCGAATCCCTCGCCGAGCGGACCAAGCGCGGCGAGATCTCGCGCCGGCAGTTCGCGCAGCTTGCGGGCCTCGTGCTCGCCGGCACGCCGATGCTTTTGCGCTCGACCGGCGCTCGAGCCGAGACCAAGGGGCTGGTGCTGGTGAATTGGGGCGGCGACGCCATCACGGCTTACGACGCCGCTTACGGCCAGGCCTTCACCAAGGAAACAGGGATCCCGGTCAAGATGGACGGCTCGGGCCCGACCGAAGGCGCGATCGCCGCGCAGTTCAAGAGCGGCGCGCCGACCTGGGACCTGGTCGACGTCGATCCGTTCTCTGCCATCACGCTCGGCGGCCAGGGCATGCTCGAGCCAATCGACTATAAGATCGTCGACAAGAGCAAGATGCGGCCGGGCTTCGGTTGGGAATATGCCGCCTCGACCTACTTCTTCTCCTATGTGATCGCCTACGACTCGCAGAAATTCGGCTCCAACGCGCCGACCGGCATGGCCGATTTCTTCGACGTCAAGAAATTCCCTGGCAAGCGCTCGCTCTACAAATGGGGCGTGTCGAGCTGGGAAGCGGCGCTTCTGGCCGACGGCGTGGCGCCTGCCTCGCTCTACCCGCTCGACCTGAAGCGCGCGCATGACAAGATCGCCGCCTTCAAGGAAAACGTCGTCTCCTATTGGGGCGGCGGCGCCGAGAGCCAGAGCGTATTGCTCAACGGCGAGGCTTCGATGGCGATCGTGTGGTCGACCCGCGCCTCGCTGATCGAGCAGGACTCCGGCGGTCAGATCAAGTTCATCTGGGACCAGGGCCTGATCTCGCCCGGCGCACTCGCCGTGCTGAAGAACAATCCCGGCGGCAAGGACGCGGCGATGAAGTTCATCGCCAGCACCCAGGATCCGCAGAAGGAACTGGTGATGTTCGAGAAGCTCGGCCAAGGCCCGGCGAACCCGGCGGCCGACGCGCTGATCCCGGCCGACAAGAAGCGCATCAACCCTGTCGATCCGGCGAACATGGCGAAGCAGATCCCGCTCGACATGGAGTGGTATGCCAAGAATTACGGCGCAGCACTCGACGAATACACCAAGATCATCTCGGCCTGATCGGGCCGAGAACTACTTGGCGATGAGAGGCACCCTCTCCGACAGGACGGGCGCGGCGCTGTTGATGGCGCCGCTGCTCCTGTTCCTCGTGCTTGCCTATGCCTGGCCCTTCCTCGGAGTGGTGAAGTGGAGTTTTACGCTCCCCACCCCCGGGCTCGGCCAGTACCACGCTTTGCTCACCGACGACCTGGTGCAGTCGGTGTTCATCCGCACGCTGCGCATCGCGGCGATCGTCACCGTGGTCTCGGTCACCGCCGCCTATGCCATCACCGTGGTGTGGGTGCGCGGCAGCCCGGTGCAGCGCGTGCTTGCCGAGTTCTGTATCCTGGTGCCATTCTGGATCTCGGTGCTGACGCGCGCCTTCGGCTGGGTGGCGCTGCTCTCTAACCGCGGCCTGATCAACACCTGGCTGCAATCGATCGGCTTCATCTCCGAGCCGCTGACTTTGGTGCGCAACGAGTTCGGCGTCATCGTCGGCATGTCGCATTTTTTGATCCCCTTCGCGGTGTTCCCGCTGGCTTCCGCCATGCGCAGCCTGGACGAGCGCGTGCTGCTTGCGGCGCGCGGGCTTGGCTCCAGCCGCATGCGCACCTTCTGGACGGTGTTCGTGCCGATGACGCGCTCCGGCATCATCGGCTCGGCGCTGATCACCTTCGTCTTCTCGCTCGGCTTCTTCGTCACGCCGGCAATCCTCGGCGGCGGCCGCAGCGTGATGATCGCGGAGCTCATTTACCTGCGCATCTTCCAGAGCCCGGATTGGGGGCTGGGCGCAGCGATCAGCGTCGTGCTGGTGGTGTTCGTCGGCGCGCTGATGGCGCTTGTGTTCCGCTACGTCAGACCGAAGCAATTGGTGTAGCCAATGCCGACCTATCGCCCCGGCCCCGTCTCGCTCATCCTCGCCGTGCTGGTGGCGCTGTTCCTGTTGATGCCGCTGCTTGCCGTCATCCCGGTGTCGCTTACGCCGAGCCGCATGCTGGCTATGCCGACGGGTGAACTGTCGCTGCGCCACTACCGCTCGCTGATCGAGGATCCGCGCTGGCTGGATTCGATCCTGCTGTCGCTCAGGATCGGCATCGTCAGCAGCATCCTCTCGACGGCGCTGGCGCTGACCTTCAGTCTCGGCGTGTGGATGTTTCAGCCGCGCTTCACCGCTGCGCTCGTCGGCTTCGTGCTGCTGCCGATGGTGGTGCCGCCGGTGGTCTCGGCGGTGACGCTCTATTTCCTGCTCACCTCGGTCTCCGGCCTCACATCGTTCTTCGGCTACGACACCTGGCTGGGCGTGGCCATGGCGCATTCAGTGATGACCGTGCCTTTCGCTACGGTGCTGATGCTGGTGTCGCTCAGCCAGCTCGACCGGCGCATCGACCTTGCCGCGCGCGGCCTTGGCGCAACCGTGTGGGAACGCGCGACGCGCGTCATCATGCCCAACATCAAGTTCGGCATCGTCACCGCGGCGCTGCTGTCGTTCGTGCTTTCGTGGGAAGAAATCGGCGTGACGCTGTTCATTACTTCGGTCAACGCCATCACCCTGCCGCGGCTGATGTGGATGGGCCTGCGCGACAACATCGATCCGGCGATCGCGGCCCTCTCGGTGATCCTGATCATCATCACCGTGCTGGTGCTTGCGGTGCGCAGCGTCATCACGAGGCAGCGTCCCGCGAAACCCTGATCGGGCAAACCTGACCGAGACGCGACCGAACCTGCCGGGATCACCGGTGACTTCGTCGCCGGGCTCGACTTCTATCGGCTTAACAGGTGCCGGTTATCACCACCTGCCCCGCCGCTTCCCACGACACCAAGCCGGTGACGCCCGCGGTGAACGCAGCAAGCCACGCAACCCAAAACGAAAGAGGCCCGCCGGGAGCGGCGAGCCTCTTACGGAGCCGAAGTGGAAGTTCGGCGCCGTCATGATCCGGGGGTGTGGATCGACTTGGAATTTAGCCAACAGCGCCCGGCGAGGCGACTTACAAATCTGTAAGCTTCGGCTGAGCCGGGTCCCGCTCATACAAGAGAACCAATTACTATCAGCAACTTGCAGCGAATATCGGGCTCCGAAGCATCGTCTCTCAAACAAACGTGATGACCCCCCGGCGAGCGGCATGGCAAGAGCGGCGGTTCAACGAAACGTGGGCGGCGTCGCGATGCGGCCCGCTTATATGTCAGTCTGCGCCGTCGAGGTGCCGCGCCGGACGAAGGCCCCTGGCCCCGTCCGTGCGTGGCAAGCAGCTCAGGCAGCCTGCGGCCGCCGCATCCTCTCGACCAAAGCCTGCCTTGCCGGTCCGGCAAGCGGCTTGTCCGTCGTCAGCAGGCCATCGAGCAGTGTCAGAAGCTCGCGCGCTGCCGACGACTTGCAGGAATAATAAACCATCTGACGATCGCGGCGGGTTTCGACCAGGCCAAACCTGCGCAGTTTGGCCAGGTGTTGCGACAGCGCTGACTGGCTGAGTTCGACCTTGTCGGCGAGCACGCCGACAGAGAGTTCGCCCTCGGCGAGGTAGTTCATGATGAGCAAACGCTTCTCGTTGCCCATCACCGCAAGAAAGGCTGCCGCGCTTTCTGCGTTGGCGGTAAGTTTCTTGGTCACCATCGATTTCCCCATGGTTCATGCTCTTCCGAAGGCCATGGGGGCAATGGCTTCAGAGTTCCAGAGCGTTGATGAGCCTGCCCCGGTTTGAATGCGGGACCTGCCCTGCTTCTTTTTCGACCAGAACCCCTTCGTAACCCGGTTGCCACCACGTCGGGGTTGCTGGTCTCGGACAGAACGCGCGGCGCTTTTCTGGGCTCAAGTCAATGCAGACTCAGAAAAATTCCGCGCTGCTAATGCGTATCAGCGCAGCGCTCGTTCGGCAAGAATATAACGAGGCCGGCAAAACAGCGGCCAGCCGCAAGTAAGGAAGCACAGCAACCGGTGTGCCCGGCTAAGAAACCTTGGCCACGATGTTGCCGCGACTCACTCCCAATCTCGAAGCGTGCTATTATTAGCCGGGCAAGAGGGGCCGGGCTGGAGGAGGAAGCCATGTCCGTTGTACGCAACACGTTCAACCCCGACGAGACGGCCATGCTTGGCCGTGTCTACCAAAACGGCAATTTCGAAGGCGAGACTGCCGAGCAGAAGGAAGCGCGCGCCTCGCGTATCATCGCCAATTACATGGCGGGTATCACCGACGAGGCGGAACTGATCGAGCTTTCACGGAGGCCGCTTGGAAGATGAGCAACCTACGCCAGCTTCGTGAAACGCTTCACGCCAAGTTGACGTTTCGCGACGCAACTCTACGATAATATATCGTGTTCCGATATACTTCGGGAGGTTTTAGCGATGATGCAGGGATGGTTCTCCAGGCCGGTCGAAGTCGCCGTCGGGGTGTCCGGCTCGATCCGCCACATATCCAACGCCGAGCAGGCCGTCGAACTGCTGACCGGCCAATGGCGCGATGCCGGCAGCGCGCTGCATGGCGCGGCGCTGCGCGCTTGCCGGCGGGCGATCCGTGGCGACGTTGCGGCGGACAACGCCAGGGAGGCCTTCATCATGGCCGCGCGCGAGGCGCACGTACTAGTGGAATAGAACAACGGCGCCCGGCGCTCCACAGGCTGCCTATCGATAGTAAAGCCATAAAAGCACCAGCACCGCTGACGCCGCCGGAGAAAGCAGGATTCCGGCCCGAAAGATGCATATGGCCAGCTGAAGCGGAGTGATCATGCCTGGCGGGAAACCGATGCTCTGTTCGAAACGCGCGCGCACGATCCATCTCAGCGCGCGAGCGGTTCGGTCGCGCTTCCTCGTAGAGCCCGAACGCGGTCGCCATCAAGGTGGCAACGGTCATGGTGGGATGCTAGCACGGCGATAAGCATGAGAGGTCCTCCCGCGTTTCATCAGCCTGCCGGATTCATTAGATCAGGATGACGTTCCGGTAGATCGCCAACCGGTTCCCACTGTGCATCCGCTGAATTTCGGTTCGCAATCTAGCGCCACCCGCGAGAGTACGGCAGTGACTTTGGTCCCGCGATTTTCGACCATCCGCACTCGCCGGATTGGCCGCCCTTGAACCCGTCCGGACGCAGCGTTTCACCGTGTCACAGAAACGGTGAAACGGTCTACCTCTTTGTTTTTACGCAACTCCGGACGGAAGGCTGCGGCGGAGGCGCCGAGCCACCCGCCCACGCTTTTCCTGGAATTGCCGTAGCCTTGAAATTCTTCGGAACCTAACGCGCGGTGATCGGTTAACGCGCGGGTCCGCAATCGCGGAACCGCATCGGGCGCGTCATCCGGCGCCGATTGCTTGCTCAAAAGACGATCATAAGAACGGAGGAAGTGATGAACGATGTCTGGTTTTCCGAGCCGGTCGTGATCGATTTCCAGCCAAACGGTCAGCGCAAGGTTTCGAGCTGCTTCGAGGCGATGGAATGCCTGGACCAGCGCTGGCCCAGACAGGCGCGGGGCGGCGCCTGGCGCTCGGCGAGCCGCGTCTGCCGCGACGCGCTCGATGGGCTGCGCAGCCCGGTGGAAGCCCGCAAGACACTGCGCAAGGCTGCCAAGGTCGCCGGACTGCTGGCGTAGCCTCGATTTTCCCACGGCGCCCCGTGAGGGGCGTCACCAAGCCCGTCGCGGTTTCCCATTGCCGCGGCGGGCTTGTGTTTTCATGCAGCGAAGTGGCGGCCGACGCATACTTGGAACGCGTTCAAGCACGCGTCCCGCTGATACATGAAAACGCCGGCCGCTCGGCTTCGGGGTTGCCTGACGGGTTCAGGCCGCTCCATTTCGGCGAGTCGACCGGCAGCCGCAACGCGAGCACCGGGACGTGGTAAATGGGCGGTTACTATCCACAGGTCGTGGCGGCGGATAGTTCAGCCAAAGCCGCCAAGCACTTCCGGGAACCGGACCGCCAATGCGCCTTCTTCCGCCTGCCGGGCGTAGATTTGATGCATCTTCGCGCCGTCATATCTGGCGCGGCGGCGTTGGACTTCGTTTCCGAAAAGACCAGCAACGGCGTCGAAACGACGCAAGAAGCGCTTCATCACGCCGCGCTCGAAGCGTATGCGCTGCTCGAACGGCTTGCGCCAGGGCGTGTCCTTTGCGAGATCGCGCCAGATGCTCAGCGCTTCCAGCTCGACCCCGACCTGGTTGCCCCACGGCTTGCCGCCGGCGAAATGCCTGGCCCAGGCCTGGGAGAAGCGAAACTCCCTTGTCCCCAGCGATTGCAGGTTCCAGTTCGGATGCATCGTCTGCCATTTGCCCTCGAAGGCGATGTTGAGGGCATTCTGGTCGTTCATCTTGCCTTGAATGGCGGTGTTGCGCGTGCGCTCCAGCAGTCCGTCCGCCCGAACAGCGCCCATGTCGAAAACCACGACACCGGAGTTGAAGTAGGGCGCGCCCGGCTTCAGCCCGAGCTTTTGTCTGTAGGACGGCCGAAAATACATGTAGTCGTCATGCGCCGCGAGCATGGGCGCATGCAGCTCCTGCCCGGCAAGCTCGTTGATATCCCTGTTGAAGAGAACGTCGCAGTCCGTGTAGGCGACACGATCATATGGCCCAAAAACCGGAAGCTGGTCGGCGAAAAGACGAGTGTAGGCGGCGATACTGTATGCTCCGAAGCGGAAGCCGCGGCTAGTCATGAAATCCGCGACGTCGACCAGCTCGACCTTGCCTTTCAGCAGATGGCGGCCGGCTTCGAGATCCGGTTCGCTGGCGCCGGTATAGAGCAGGTAGCCGTCGATCGGCGCGGAGACGTCAACGATCCGACGCGCCGCCAGGCTGGCATACGGAAAATATTCAGCATCCGCCGCCAGGAAGAAACACTTCGTCATTCGCACCGCGACCCTTATCCTGCTGCGGTGCCTGCCACAAAATGCTTCTCGACGAAAGCCTCGATCGGGCCGGTGAGCGAGGCGGCCTCGCGCTTGACCTTATCGTCGTCCCAGCGCCACCACTGGATCGCCAGCAGCTTCGCTATGATCTCCTCGGGGAACCGATATCTGATCAGCCGGGCTGGAGAGCCGCCGACGATCGCATAGGGCGGCACGTGTTTGGTGACGACGGCACCGGCGCCGACGACCGCGCCATCGCCGATTTCCACACCCGGCAGGATCATTGCGCCATTGCCGATCCAGACGTCATTGCCAACAGTGATGCCGGCCTGCCTGCCGCCATTTGCGATCGGTTCGGGCTGTTTCAGCAACCGGCTGTAGATTGGAAACGAGGTTGCGCTCTCGGTCGGATGCTGGCCGGAGCAGATGAAAACCACCCGACCGGCGACAGAGCAGAAAGCGCCGACTTGCAACGGAGCATCCTTTAACGGGTCCAAGACTTTTCGCCATGTCACGCCATAGGTGTGGCGGCCAACGGTCACATGTTCCGGCAATCCGGAGCGCATGTCCCTCAGCCATTTGGAAAGAGCCGACATCCAGATACCTCCCCATACTTCTGCGACATAGCTTCGGACCGGCCGAACCATCAACCGGGAACTTTGGCCGGCGCAAGGGAGCGATCCACCGAAAAACCTGTTATCCGCACATCGACATTGGGGAAATTCGAGTGGATTGCGGTTGCCTGTGTTGGTAGTGGGAGCGTCTCAGACACATCTCCCATAGATCGAATGAACGACGTTTTTGGCTATATCGCCTATGGCGATAACGAGGTTTATCACTTTGGCGCGCTGCTCAGCGCGCTTAAGCTTTTGCACAATTGCCCAGGCGCCAAAATATTCGTCGCAACCGACAGACCCGAACTCTTTCGCTTATACCCCGTAGAGACGATCGCAATAACCGCCGACCAGAAAGAGTTGATGTCTTTCGGCTGGCGCTATCATTTCGGCGTCAAGGCTGCATTCCTGATCGAGATCCTGAAGCGAGCGGACCGCCTGATCTTCATGGACTCGGACCACTATCCTTATGTCGATCCATCCAGAGGGTTCCGACAGATTTCACCGACGCGTTCCTTCATGCGTAAGTGTGAGGGTGAGCATCGGCTTTACCCGGTTCTCACAGGCAAAGGCATCAAAATCGGAGACTACACTCTGACTGGGCACGAACCGATGTGGCAAAGCGGAATCCTTGGCATTCATCGAGCCAATATTCGTGCATTAAACGAAGCCTATTCCGCGATGCTGGCCGTACGCGAATTGACCAATACAGATGCGCCGGAGCAGTTTTGCATCGGGGTCGCGCTCTCTCGAAATGGCCTGGCCCTCAGCCGACACCACCTTCCGGTCAGCGACTACAACACACGTGGCAAAAAGGCTTTCGCCAGCCCGCGCGTGCTGCAGTTCTTCAACATGTACGGCGACGCTCCGATAGCCGAACAGGTAAGGAGAGCCGGGTGGTATCGCTTGTGGCGAGCTCCCATGGACCTATGGCGGCAGCGGGATAGGTGGTCGCTTTAAGTTGGCCGTGAGATTTTACGGCAGAAGAAGAATGTCTCGCTGTTCGAGCGCGTCGCGAATATTCATTTCCTTTTCGGTTTTGCCACTGGAGACGCCTTCGATGTCTATTCCATTGAAAATGGCGGACTTCCGTTTCTCCTGGCGTCACGTTATGCAGGCCAAATGGGTCTGAAGATCGTCGATGTCATAACCAGAGCGCCGGCAATCATCGCGGCGAAGGAAGCCAGAAATAGGCTAGTATACAAGGCTTTCGAGCATCGGGGCCGAGTTGCTGGACGCGCTTTTGCAGACCGCCTGAAAGCCACTGGTGCATCGCGTGTCTGCTTTGCGGTGGCGTTCAACACGCCTTGGGTCATAGATGCGCTGGCCAAGGCCTGGCAAATGCACCCGCCGGGAATGACGCTGGCAGTTGTCGACAATTCGACCGGTCGGGCGTCGAGAGAAGCAATAGAAAGCATCTGCAAGGTAAGAGACGTGCCTTATTTGGCGCTTCCGATGCGGGTAGAAAAACATCTGTCCAGATCGCACGGAACCGCGATAAACTGGACCTATCATAATATCATACGGCACTTGGAGCCTGAGTTATTCGGCTTCATTGATCATGACTGCTTCCCGGTAGTGCCATTTGACATCCCGGCCAAGATGGAAGAAAAGGCTGTCTACGGTAAGCTGTTCCTTCCAGGTCGAAATCATATCCACGAGCCGAAGCCGACCGATCGACACTGGAATTTATGGGCAGGTTTCTGCTTCTATCGCTTCTCCGCCACGGAGGGACGAAAGCTGAACTTCGAACCCCGCTTGAACATGGGGCTCGATACTGGCGGCGCAAACTGGAAAGTCCTTTACTCGCATTTGGACAGGGCAAGTGACGTTGCTGTAGCCGTCGCGCGGGAAAACCCGATGACGATGGCGGGTGCGGTCGGACACCATGAGATCATCGAGGAAGCATTCTTCCATGTTGCCGGCGTATCCTACCCCGACCGTCCCAGTTATCACCGCAGAACAACCGATCATCGAAAACTGATCCGCGACTACGTCTGGAATACATACCTTGGCGGCACGAGCGGCAGGGTAGCCCAAGATTTCTAAGTGCTGACCAGATCTTCGGGCTAGTCCGCCCGAAAACGCAAGCTAAACGACAGGCCCATGAGCCGATCCCGCAGCAATACCCCGATCGTCGGCATGACCACAGCCGACAGCGACAACGCATTCAAGCAAGCCGAGTATCGACGCGAGCGGCGGGTTGTGAAGGTGCGGCTCGAGCTTGACGAGGAAGCATTGCCCATCAAGGAATCCGTGGGCCAGTGAGAAGGACGACAAGCAATGGCTGACCGATCCCTCCCCTGAGCTGATGCGGAAGTAACATCCGTGCAAAACGGCGCCAGAAGGAACTCGCACTGCCAAGTCAAGTCGCAGCGTGAGGCAAAGACGAGAGGATTGTTAAGCTAGCTGGGCGGACTGGGCAAATCCACCAAAGCCGTATTGCCACAGAGTGGCCAGCGCCCGTTCGTTGCCGCGGCGTCTGCCGCAATGATCCGGGCGCCGGCGGTTGTCCAATCGTCTGGGAAGTGGATATGACGCGTTCGTTTTTGCGGTCACTTTGAATGATGCCGCCATCTCTCGCCAGAATGGTTGACTGTAGCCGGGAATTGACCGCCATGCAGCAGCATGGTTCAAGGCTGCATGTCATTGGAACGAACCAACTCTCGGTTTGAATGGATCGACTATGCGCGGTTCGCCGCGGCGCTGTCGGTCATGAGTTATCATTATCTCGTCAACGGTATCCGCAACGGCAAACTGACAGGCATAGGGCCATTCGAGGGGGCCGGAGCGCTGTTTCAATACGGGTATCTGGGTGTCCCGCTCTTTTTTATGATCAGCGGCTTCGTAATCATGTCGTCCGCCCGATCGGGGTCACCGGTGAAGTTTGTGATTTCGCGAGTCTTCAGGCTGTGGCCGGCGTTCGTCTTCTGTATGACATTGACCTCGATTGTGCTTGCCATCTGGCCGTCGCCGTTGATGCCGATATCGGCGGGACAGTATTTCGTCAACCTGACGATGATCCCGACGTCTTTTGGATGGCCAGTTGTCGACGGTGTCTACTGGACCCTCAAAACGGAGATCATCTTCTATGCCTCGGTGCTTGCCATCCTTTCGCTAAACCTGATCAGCTATGCCCAAATTATAGTTGAGATATGGATAGCCTGGCTGATAGTTTCTTTCGCGGTGTGGGGAGGTCATGGGTTCCTTGGGGGATATGACGCGTTCTTCGCCGCCGGGTGCTCCTTCTATTTCATGTACCAGGACGGTTTCTCTCCGCGGACACTGCTCGCGACCTCAGCCTGTGCAGTCATGGGCCTCTGTGTTGCCGAATTGCCCACCACGGACTTCATTAATGCGACCTATGGCCCGACGCTTTCGCGCTACGTCGTTGGGGTTATCGTGCTCGGGTTCTTTGTCGTCTTCCTGGGTATGAAGGCATCCAGAGCCGAATCGAAACCATTGCCTTTTGCGAGACAGATCGGCGCGTTGACCTATCCAATGTACCTTCTGCACGCGTATATAGGATACACGTTGATGTCGCGGTTCGGATCCTCGGATCGCCCCCTTTTTACTGTCTTTATCATGGCTGTGGCAGTTCTCATCGCAAGCTATTTGGTAGCCCGTTTCGTTGAGCTGCCGGTGCAAAGACTTCGCCCTGTCGCGGAGCGTGGGCTTAGCATGCTTCTTCGTCCAGCCCGAGGAACTACTCCTTCAGAGCAGCCTGAAGCCTAAATTAGAAGGCCGGTGCTCTATCTACAGGGCCGGCTAGCAAACTTTGTTAAGCCGCGCGCAAAGTCGGTATAGCGCTCACATCCACTTCCCGTTCGGCGTGCCAGGCATCATGGGCCGCCTGCATGCGAAGCCAGATTGCAGCGCCGCCGCCGAACATTTTTCCGAGCCGAGCCGCGATGGCCGGCGATACCGGCTTCCGTTCGCGGGTGATATCGTAGAGCTGCTGTCGGGAGATTCCGAGCAGCCTGGCAATTTCCACCTTGGTCTTTCCAGTCGCTGGGATGATGTCCTCAAGCAGCGCTCCCGGGTGGGACGGGCAACGCTCGACGGGACGCTTCGGCTTGTGCTCGCTCATAAATCCAATTTCCCCAATCTGTCCGCCTCAATGATACTGTTCGAAATCGACGCGGGCGGCGTCTTGGCCGTCGAATTCAAATGTGAGGCACCACGGGCCGTTCACGTGGAACCGTATAGCGGGTCGGGTCGAAGCCTCTCAGCGTGTGAAAATCAAACCCTGGCAGGTTCATATCTTCCGGCCGCTCGGACGCCTCAAGGCGGTCAAGCCTGATCAGGATGCGCTTATGCATCTTGACATCGATCTTCCCGGTTTTCCCGGTCTCGAACAAATCGGCTAGCGCTTTGCTCTTGAATGACTTGATCATGCCACACGTAAGCAGATAGCTTACACAAGTCAAGCAAATGTAAGCAGAACGCGTACATTACCATCGACAAGAATGCCAAAGATTGGCGATCCCGGCAGGATTCGAACCTGCGACCATCGGCTTAGAAGGCCGGTGCTCTATCCAGCTGAGCTACGGGACCGTCGGCCGGGCTAGGCCGGCTGGTCTATCATGCCGCGCGACGAAAGACTCGAAAATCAGTGCGTCCAGGGCGTCCTGCGGTCATAGCGGAAATTGTCCGAATAGGAAATCTGCCGGCGCTTAGCTTCCTTGGGCTCTTCAACCCGGTAGGCGATCTTTTCCTTCTCGGCATAGGCGATCGCCTCTTCCTTCGTATCGAAGGTGAGCTTCACCTGGCTCAGCATGTCGCCCGAGGAGGTGTAGCCCATCAGCGGGTCGATC
This sequence comes from Mesorhizobium sp. CA4, assembly GCF_020165075.1. Taxonomy (NCBI): domain Bacteria; kingdom Pseudomonadati; phylum Pseudomonadota; class Alphaproteobacteria; order Hyphomicrobiales; family Phyllobacteriaceae; genus Mesorhizobium; species Mesorhizobium sp. CA4. The sequence continues at coordinate 35,535 of NZ_JAIUHK010000023.1, read as the reverse complement.
TTCTTGCGCTGGGCGGGCTCGAATTCGAGCACCCAATGTCCGGTCTTGGCCTTGCCGGACTGCATCGCGGTTTTGGCTGGACTGAAAATGCGCGCGGACATGACCACCTCGTTGCCGCCCGGGGACCGGGCACCGTTGTTCAGCGCGCTATTTCCAGGATCCCATCGGGAGCCTGAACCTCGCGCCAATCCGTCATTACTGTGCAATGACCGCTGCGGCAAGGCCGCAGCGGCCCGGCGCACGCTATGGCGCAGGGAACCTCGCTGCGCTGCCGACATTATCGGGCAGGCCGCGCCGTGCCGGCCTTCCCTGTAAGCCATCAGCAAAACGGACGTTTCGCCATGACCGATGCAACCGAACACGCCGTCCTCCAGCTCGCCGTGCTTGTCGGCAGCCTGCGCGCCCAGTCCTTCAGCCGCAAGATCGCCAAGGCGCTGGCCGCCCGCGCGCCGGATTCGGTGCGCTGCCGTTTCGTCGAGATCGGCGAGTTGCCGCTTTATAACGAGGATCTGGACGGCGACAGCCCGCCGGCGGCATGGTCGGCCTTCCGCGCGGCGATAAAAGAATGCGACGCGGTGCTGTTCGTCACCCCGGAATATAACCGCTCAATCCCGGGCTGCCTGAAGAATGCGCTCGATGTCGGCTCGCGTCCGTCCGGCAAGAGCGTGTTCAAGGGCCTGCCCGCCGGGGTCGTCAGCGTCAGCCCCAGCAAGATCGGCGCCTTCGGCTCCAACCAGGCGCTCAGGCAGACCTTCGTCTTCCTCGACATGCCGGTGATGCAGCAGCCGGAGGCCTATATCGGCAATGTCGCGGAGCTGCTCGACGATAAGGGGGCCGTTACCAATGCCGATACCGCAGCCTTCCTCGAGAATTTCATGGCTGGCCTGGAAAGCTGGGTCAGGAGGGTACATCCCGGCGGCTCGTCCTTCGATGCCTTCATGAAGCAGCGCGAGAAGATCGCTGAGGATTATGTCAACGGCGATCCCACGTCGCTGAAGGCGATCGTCACCCATGCCGGGCCGGCGACGTTCTTTTCGCCGCGCGGCGATCATCTCGAAGGCGCCGAGGCGATTGCGGGCCGCTACGAACGCGACGCGGCGAGCTTCCAAAAGGGCGGCAGCACCGACCTCGAGGTGCTGCAGGCTGCGGCAAGCGGCGATCTGGCCTTCTGGACCGGCTTGCAGCATGCCAAGACGCGCATGGGCAGGAACGGCGAGGCGACCGAGATGACCTTGCGGGTGACGGAAGTGTTCCGATTGGAGGACGGCGGGTTCAAGCTGGTGCATCGCCACGCCGACCCGGTTCATTAGCCGGCGCTCGTACCAATCCGCGACACAATGCCGGAGGTTTTTGCAACAGCCACCTATTCCTTTTGGCGGGTGGGCGGCATATGTCAGATACAGGATCATGCCACTTGAAGGCATGATGACGGCGATAAAGACACAAATGGGCGCGGAAGCGAAAGTCTTGCCGTCGGGGGTCGGCGAGCCAGCGATATTGGACGGAGCGATTGTCATCGGCGCGGGCGCCGCAGGGCTTGCCGCCGCGCATGCGCTGGCCAGGGCCGGCGTGACGGTGCAAATCCTGGAACGCGAGCGGCGGCTGGCCGAGCCCTGGCATCGCCGTCACGATAATCTGCATCTCAACACGCATCGTGACCTCTCCTCATTGCCCGGCGTTTCCTTTCCGGCAGGGACGCCGGCTTTTCCGCATCGCAGCGCCGTCATCCGTCATCTCAACGATTTCGCCGAAACGCACCGGCTGCCGATCGCCTTCGACGTCAAGGTCGACGAAATCGAATTCCATGGCGACCACTGGCTGCTGCGGACAAGCGCGGGGCTGAAGGCGGCACGGCATGTGGTGATCGCCACCGGACGCGACCGGCAACCCTTCATTCCGGCCTGGAAGGGCATGGAGGATTTTTCGGGGTCGGTCATCCACTCGGCCGAGTTCGGCAAGGCGAGCAACTATGCCGGCAAGAAAGTGCTGGTGGTCGGCGCCGGCAATTCCGGCTTCGACACGCTCAACCATCTTTCCCGCGTCGAGACGGGTCAGATGTGGCTTGCGGCACGCAACGGACCTTCGCTGCTGCCCAAGCGCATCGGCAAGATCGCCGTGCATCGCATATCGCCGCTCATGGCCAGCCTGCCCACAAGGCTCGCGGACGCGGTGATGGCGGCAACGCAGCGCCTGGTGTTCGGCGATCTGACGAAATACGGCCTGCCGCCTGCCCCGGCGGGCGGCGCCAGCCGGCTCGGCTCCGACTATACGGCGATCGCCGCCGACGACGGCGCGGTCGAGGCCATCAAGGCCGGGCGCATCATCGTGGTGCCGCAACTGCGCGAATTCAGGCGCGACGGCGTCGTACTGGACGGTGGCCAGACGATCGCGCCCGACATCGTCATTGCCGCCACCGGCTACCGTACCGGGCTGGAGACGATACTGGGCCGACTCGGCGTGCTCGACGCCAAGGGCGTGCCGCTGTTCAATGGCGCCGCGAACGATCCGAAGCTGCCCGGACTCTGGTTCACCGGCATGCGCCCGAGCATTCGCGGCTGCTTTGCCAATGCGAGAATCCAGGGTACCGCGATCGCCAAGAAGATCGCCGGCCAGCAGCGCCAGAGCTGATCGGCATTTCTGCATGAAGGCCGCGAAGGCATCGGCGGAGGCGGCAAGGCTTTCAAACGCCGCTTGCAGCCACGCCTTGCAGGTCACGGTAGCGATCCGGGCACCGTAGGCGAACCGAGGGCTGGCGCTCTTCAACACTGCGGCATCGATCCAGGTCGGGCCTGCCGTTTTTGTGTTGCCTTCCGGGCGCCCGCCCCCTATACGCCGCGGGACGTCGGAGTGTAGCGCAGCCTGGTAGCGCACCTGATTTGGGATCAGGGGGTCGCGTGTTCGAATCACGCCACTCCGACCATCGCTTCCTTCCTCGACCAAATCGGTCTCGCCTTTCCTGCATTACAGCCGGAAGGACAGGGACAATTGAGACGCCAACACTTTCCAGGCGGCGGCTGACATGGGGGCTCCGCGATCTGCGGTCCTCCTCTCATCAACGACGCACGTCAATGCGGCCTCGCCATAAGTGGCGGCAGCTTGCTGCTCGATGCGGGACAGGCTCACGGCAAGCGGGACGAGCCATTCAACGCCGCAGTTCGGAGGAACGGTAAACCCGCCGGGCGAGAACCCCAACACCTCGAGCCCGGCGAGCCTACAACCCGATCTGGAACGCGATCGGGACCGGGATCAACCGGCGACGGCTGCGTTGCAAAAGTGATGCCTGAAAGATTGTTCCGAAACGGGACGGCTACGCCGCATGCTCCCACGGATTGATAACCGGCACCCCGGCCGCCTGAAACGGCGCGATGTCGAGTGACGCGGCCTGGAAGCCCTTCGCGGCGGCGATGGCTGCGATATACCCGACAGGCACGGGAAATCCCTTTCCGGCCGTTCTGGCCTTTACAGCAAGACCGGCATAGCGACGTGCCGCCTCGGCGTCGAAGACCAGGATACGTTGATCGAAGATTGCACAAATCCCGGCAAACGTTTCGGCCAGCGCGTTCTTGCGGCGGCTTGCTGCCATGGCCTCAATCCCGAACAGCACTTCCGTGAGCGTGATGCTGGAAAGGTAGAGTGTTTCGGCGGCCTGAGCATCCAGCCAAGCCAAGACTGTGGGATGCGGCTCTGCCCTCATCACCTCCGACACAACATTGGTGTCCAGGAGGATCATTCGAATTTCAGGGGCTCGGCAGGGCTTCTGTCCAAGGCTTGCTCCCAGAGCATCGACATCCTCGTCTTTCACACCGGCCCGGCGAGCGATGCTTGCAAGCAAGGAGCCTAGTTTGACACGGCCCTCCGGCCGAACGGCATCCTCAAGGATGGCGCGGATTTCTGCTTCCGTACTGCGGCCATTGATGGCCGCGCGCACGCGCAGAGCGCGATGTGTCTCTTCCGGAAGATTTCTGATCGTGACCGCTGTCATTGATATCGATTCGATCTCATTGCTATCACATAGCTAATGGACCCTGATTGTCACGCGCAGGCACTTCAGCCTCAAATATCGAACTCGCCCTGCCCTTCGTCCATGGCGCTGACCGTCTCGGCGGCCAAAGCGCGGGTGATCGGCGTCTTGCGTTCGAGCGCGGCGCGGTCGAGGCGTTCGACAACGCGCATGGCGGTGCCGAGCGAGCGCTCGATGCGGCGCACCAGATATTGCACCACATGCGGCTCGACCTCTACCTGCCGGTCTGCGAAGAGCTTTGTGAGCACGCCGGCGAGCAGCAGGTCGTCGGGCTCGTGGATCTCGATCGTCGCCGCCGCCTTCAATCGCGAAACGAGATCCGGCAGCGCGACGCGCCAAGCCGAAGGGAAACGCCGGGCGGTGAGCAGCAGCGTCGAGCCCGCGCCGCGCACGGCGTTGATCAGGTGGAACAGGCCCGGCTCGTCGATCGCCGCCTTGTCGATGTCATCGACGAGCACCGGCCTGCTGCCGAGACCGGCAATGTGCTCGCCGATCCGACCGGGATCAACGATGACGGCGTGCGCCCTATCCTGCCAGATGCGGGCGAGATGCGTCTTACCGGAGCCGGGCGGCCCGGCCAGCACGACCACCGGCGACGGCCAGTCCGGCCAGCGGTCGATCAGCGATGCCGCTTGCGCATTGGTGCCCGAGACGACGAGCTCGTCGCGCGAATAGCCGGTGCCGTGGCCGAGATCGAGCGGCAGCTGGCGCGGTGTATCTGCTGGCTGGGCAGCCATTTCAGCCCCGAGACGAGCGGTGGCCGCCACCGCGATCGGCCGGCAATGGCGGCGCGGGCTGAGTGCCGTTGCCCTTATAGAGCGGCGATTCGAGATAGCGGCCGATGGCGAAGCGCACCAGCACGGCAATCGCCGCCGAGGCCGGCACGGCAATCAAAAGGCCGACGAAACCGAACAGCGCGCCGAAGGCAAACAGCGCGAACATCAGCCATACCGGGTGCAGGCCGACGCTCTTTCCGACCAGCCGGGGCTGCAGGATGTTGCCCTCGATGAACTGGCCGACGAAAAACACGCAGGCCACAAGCAAGACCATCGTCCAGTCCGGCCAGAACTGTACGAAGGCTACGCCGACGGCGAGCACCAGCCCGGTCAGCGAGCCGACATAGGGGATGAAGGAGATCAGCCCGGCGAAGAAGCCGATGAGGATGGCGAAATTCAAGCCGGTCAGCGTCAGTCCCGTTGCATACATGGCGCCGAGCACAAGGCAGAGCGTGCCCTGCCCGCGCACGAAGCCGGCGGTGGCGGTGTTGATCTCGCGAGCGAGCGTTCTGACCGTCTCGACATAGTCGCGCGGCACCCAGCTGTCGACAACGGCCACCATGCGGTCCCAGTCGAGCAGCATGTAGAAGGCAACGACCGGGGTGACGACGAACAGGCTGACCACCGAAACCAGCGCCACGCCCGAGCTCCAGATCGAGGTGAAGACGGTGGTAAGCAGCCCGAAGCCGGTGGTGAGCAGCGAATTCAGCCCCTCGCGCAAGCCTGCGGCGTTGACGCCAAAACGCTGCTCCAGCCATTTCGGGTCGAAGCTGGTGATGAGCGATTGCAGGCGGGTGAGATATTCCGGCAGCTTGCGGGCGAAATCGGCCATCTGCGTGGCCAGCACCGGCACCAGGATGACGAAGGCCAGCACCACGACTACGATGAAGGCGATCAGGATCACCACCGTCGCCATCAGGCGCGACAGGCCTAGCCGCTGCAGCCAGTCGGCGACCGGGTCGAGGAAATAGGCGAGCACCATGCCGGCCACGAACGGCAGGAGGATGCCTGAGAAGATATAGAGGAACAGCGCCAGCAGGACCGCGGTCACCAGCCAGAAGAAGACCTGGCGGCGAAGCCCGCCCGAGCCGTCGTCAGCGGCGATCACCGCGCCGTCATTGTCAGGCGTCCGTGCTGGAGCCGCCCGACTTGCCGATGCCCGACTTGATGTCGCCCGACTTGATGTTGTCGGTTGGGGAGTTGCTCGTCCGGGAGCCTTCGCCATAGCCGCTCATATGCCTTAGCCAAGCCACGAGATAGGCTGCGGCCGAAGCCACGGTCAAGACCCCGGTCAGCAATATGAGCGCGGTCCGCAGCGGGCCCAGCTGCACCGAAAAGGCGAGTTCGCCCAGCACAAGCGACGCCAGCACGATCTGCGCCGCGGTGTTGATCTTTGAAACGAGGAGCGGCTTCACCTCGATCGGATGGCTCATCACGCTGGACAAGAGCACGGCGCAAACGATCAGCCCGTCGCGCGAGACCATGGTTACCACCAGCCAGAGCGGCAGCTCGCCGGCAAAGCCCATGACGACGAAGACCGAGACCAGCAGGAGCTTGTCGGAGACCGCATCGAGATAGGCGCCGAGGCGGGACGATTGGTTCCAGCGACGCGCGATAAAGCCATCGGCACCATCGGAAATGCCGGCGACGAGGAATCCGGCGAAGGCCCAACCCCAAAGCCACTGCAGCATGGCCAACATCACGGCCGGCACCAGCAGCAGCCGCATGATCGTAATCATGTTGGGAAGGGTCACGTGAGGTCCCGTCGTGATTTTGTTTGAGAATAAATGATGGAGATACGTAAATTGGGCAAGGGAGAAGCGGCGTGAAGCCGCCGATCTCCCCCCTTGCGGGGGAGATGCCTGGCAAGGCAGAGGGGGTGCTGTCCGTCGGCATCTCGGAGTTTTTCTTTCGCCGTGCCGGCAGAACCATTATCGATGCTGGTATTCCTTCACACCCCCCTCTGTGCTGCCGGACATCTCCCCGCAAGGGGCGAGATTGGCCGCCATCTCGGCCTTCGCCAATCGCCTATGTCGGTGCCCACTTTCCACGATTTTGTCAGTCGCAACGACATCCTTGCTCCCCGAAACCATTCATGCGAAGAGCCCGCAATGACAAACAGGGACGAGCCGACGATGAGCAAGGGCGAAAAGGCCAAGCGCAAGAACGGGCTCACCTATGCCGAGGCTGGCGTCGACATCGATGCCGGCAATCTGATGGTCGAGAAGATCAAGCCGCTGGTGCGCGCCACGCGCCGGCCGGGCGCCGATGGCGAGATCGGCGGCTTCGGCGGACTGTTCGATCTCAAGGCCGCCGGCTTCACCGATCCGGTGCTGGTCGCCGCCAATGACGGCGTCGGCACCAAGCTCAAGATCGCCATCGATGCCGGCAAGCACGACACGATCGGGATCGACCTCGTCGCCATGTGCGTCAACGACATCGTCGTGCAGGGCGCGGAGCCTTTGTTCTTCCTCGACTATTTCGCCACAGGTAAGCTCGACCCCGAGCAGGGCGCGTCGATCGTCGGCGGCATCGCGCAGGGCTGCCGACAGGCCGGCTGCGCGCTGATCGGCGGCGAGACCGCCGAAATGCCGGGCATGTATCACGACAAAGACTACGACCTTGCGGGCTTCGCGGTGGGTGCGGCCGAGCGCGGGCAACTGCTACCGACCGACGACATCGTCGAAGGCGACGTGCTGCTCGGCCTTGCCTCGTCCGGCCTGCATTCCAACGGCTTTTCGCTGGTGCGCCGGATCGTCGCCGCGAGCGGCCTCGGCTGGAGCGATCCAGCGCCGTTCAACGAAGAGCTCAGCCTCGCCGAGGCGCTGCTCGAGCCGACGCGCATCTATGTGAAGTCGATCCTCAAGGCGATCCGCAACACGCATGGCATCAAGGCGCTCGCCCACATCACCGGTGGAGGTTTCCCAGAAAATATCCCGCGTGTGCTGCCCAAGGATTTTTCGGCCGAGCTCGACCTCGAGGCGATCGACGTGCCGCCAGTGTTCTCGTGGCTGGCCAAGACCGGCGGGGTCGCGCCGGAAGAGATGATGCGCACCTTCAACTGCGGCATTGGCATGATCCTCGCCGTAGCCTCCGGCCAGGCGGCGCAGGTCGCGGCGGTGCTGCAGGAGGCCGGCGAGACGGTGACGCCGATCGGCCGCATAGTGCCGCGCCGCGACGCCGGCGTCATCTACAGGGGCTCGATCGGCCTATGAGCAGGAAACGCACGGCCGTCCTGATCTCGGGACGCGGCTCCAACATGACGGCGCTGATCGCGGCCGCCGCCGATCCAAGCTATCCGGCGGAAATCGTCGGCGTTATTTCCGACCGCGCCAACGCGGCCGGCCTCGGCATCGCCCAGTCGCGCGGCATCGCTACCAAGGTCATCCAGCGCGCCGATCAGCCGAGCAAGGACGCCTATGACGCCGCGATCGACGCCGCGCTCACGAGCTTCGGCGCCGACATCGTCGCCTTGGCCGGCTATATGCGCATTCTCGGCCGCGGCCTCGTCGAGAAATGGCAGGGACGCATGGTCAACATCCACCCTGCCCTGCTGCCGGCGTTCAAGGGGCTGGACACGCATGCGCGCGCAATCCGTGCGGGCGTTCGCATCCATGGCTGCTCGGTGCATTTCGTCACGCCCGAGATGGATGACGGCCCGATCATCGCGCAGGCCGCCGTGCCAGTCATGGTCGGCGACAACGAAGACATGCTGGCGGCTCGGGTGCTGAAGGCCGAGCACCGGCTCTACCCGCTGGCGCTGGGTCTGGTCGCCGAAGGCAAGGCGCGCATGGAAAAGGGCCACACCGTGTTTGCCCATTTCGCCGACGATGCCGAAAACGCCACCTCGGTGGTGATGGCGCCGGACCCGCTGCGCGAGGAGACTGATCTCGAACAGCTGGCGCGGATCACGCCGTAGGGGCTGCAATGCCTGTGAGACAGTTGCTCATCCTTCGCCACGCCAAGTCGAGCCGGGACGATCCCAAACTTGAGGATTTCGACCGGCCGCTGGCCCCGCGCGGCTTGAAGACGGCGCCGTTGATGGGGCGAGAGCTTGCGCGACGCGGCTGGTTGCCGGATCTGGCGCTGGTCTCGCCGGCGCTGCGCACACGCGACACCTGGAGGCTGGTCGCGGCCGAACTGCCGAAGCATGTGCAGGCGGAGTTCGCCGAGGAGCTCTACGAGGCGACGCCGGCCGCCATCCTGGCGCGCGTGCGCCAGGTCAAAGCTACAAGTGTGCTGGTGATCGGCCACAATCCCGGCCTGCAGCATTTTGCGCTTCAGCTGGCGGGCGCCGGATCGGATCAGGGCGTGTTCAAGAAGATCGAAGCGAAGTTTCCGACGGCGGCACTTGCGCGGCTCACGCTGGGCGAGGATTGGGCAAATCTCGACTTCCACGGTGCGCGGCTGACGCATTGCGTGAGGCCGAAGGATTTGACGTAGAGCCCGAAGCCGGCCAGTCCATAAGCAAGGCGGCGGGCTTTGCCGCCGCCTTCAATATTTTCAGAGACGGGGTCAATTGCCCCAATTGTCCGATGGCGGACCCGGCCAATCCGCAGCGCCGGTCGCACCCGTCTTCATCTCGGTATCGACCTTCGGGGCCGGCTTGACTGTCTTGTGCTTCGGGATCGAAGCCGTGACGCTGGTGTCGGAGCCAACGGCGGCGGCTTGGTTCACGCCATCAGCGCCGTAGTGATCGCTGCCGGCGGATGCGGTGCTCATGGCGGCGGCAAGTATGGCGGCCGCGACGAATGCAATCCTGGTCATGTTCCATTTCCTTGTTTCGTGTCTTTCATCGGCGGTGGCCTTGGGAGGATGGCCCCGCTGCCGAAGAGACCCGCGGCGGCCGGGATTTATTCCCGGCGGGTCGCCTTTTCAGCGGCCACAATGCGTCGACCAAGACCTCGCCGAAAAAAAGACTAACGATTGCAACTGCTTGTGACACAAACACTTGTGAAGGCGATTTGATATTGCCGCTAGGCGGCTGCACAAAAGCAGGCGGCGGGACAGGCCCGCCGCCTGCTATTTTCCGGGCCGGATCAGTGGTTGCCGAACAGGTTGTGATCGGCGCCCTGCACCACCGGCCTTCGGACATCCGCGTCCGACTTCGCGATCGAGGTCGTCACGGTCCGGTCGATGGTGACGGCCGGCTGGTTGGCATCGGCCGCTCTGTAATTGTCCGAGCCGGCGAAGGCGGCACCGGTGGCAGTGAGAAGGGCGACGGCGATAAGTGCGATCTTGGTCATTTCAAATACTCCTGGTTCTGGGTTGCGCTGTTTGATCGGGCGCGATTGACGATCCGATGACCCGGTGGATCGGCACAGCCTCGGACATCGCCCGGGCGCTGCCCGCTCGTTCCACTCACTTGAATTTCCGTGCATCGGCCCCGTTTATCGGCCCTTGCTCCCACTTCGGAGACGCCCAAGACGTCGTTACAGGCATCACCGCTTCGTGATGAATGCTTGATCAACCACCGTGAAAGCCGGCCCAGCGGCCAGCCGGCGGCATAAAAGCAAAGCGGCGGGACAAGCCCGCCGCTTTGAGGTCTGTCGAGGACAGAACCGTTTAGTGGTTGCCGAACAGGTCATGATTGGCACCCTGGACGACCGGCTTCTGGGCATCCGCATCCGACTTCTTGACCGAAGCGGTGAGCGAGGTGTCGACCGAAGCGGCCGGCTGGTTGGCATTAGCCGAACCGTAGTTGTCCGAGCCGGCGAAGGCGGCACCAGTGGCAACAAGAAGGGCAGCGGCGGTAAGAGCGATCTTGGTCATTTGAGTTACTCCAAATTCAAGTTTGTTGGTTCGAAGGTTCGCCACGCGAACCGATTAGCGGTTGCCGAACAAGTTGTGGTCTGCGCCCGTGACGACCGGCTTCTGTACGTCCGCGTCCGAGTTGTTCGTGGAAGCGGTGATCGAGTTGTCGACCGAGGCGGCCGGCTGGTTGGCATTGGCCGAGCCGTAGTTGTCCGAGCCGGCAAAAGCGGCACCGGTAGCAACGAGAAGAGCAGCGGCGGTAAGAGCGATCTTGGTCATTTGAGGTACTCCAGATTCAAAGTTGTTGGTTGACACTGGTCAGGGAGGGACCGCTTAGCGGCCCCAGATGCCCTGGCCGGATTCCGGCTGGTTCTGAGCCGGCTTGATGTGAAGGTCGCGTTGCTCGAACTTGCGGATCGAACCCGTGACGGTGTTGTCGACCTTGCCCGCCGGAGCGGTCACGGCCGGCTGGTTGACGTTGTCGGAACCGTAATGGTCGCTGCCGGCGAAAGCGCTGCCCGTGGCAATGAGGAAAGCAGCGGCGGCAAAAGCAATCTTGTTCATTTTAGATACTCCAGATTTCAAAGTCGTGTCCGTCTAGTGGCGTGCCGTAATGGAAATTCGCGTCGCTCGAACCACCCCGAAATGGGTCGGCCTTGTTGCCATTTCCAATCACGAAAAGTTGTGAACCGAACCGTTCGGTTCGATCTTGAAATTGACTGCACGACGCAGCGGCCACATTCTTATCGTTTGAGATCAATGCCTTACGACGATCGTGGCGCGATGCGGCATCTGGGTAACGTGCTGCTGTTCACCCCAGCTATACGAACCGTCAACATTAATTGAACCGAACGGTTCGGTTTCATCGTTTGCAGGGATGGCTCGGCAGGAACCACGACGGGGGGGTCGACCGCCGAGAAACCACGTTTGCCTTGCACGCGGATCGATACTATCGGTTGCCTCGGGAACCAATTTGGACGCCGCCTGCCCTTTGGCGACGGTCGATGTCATTGGGAGGAAACAGCGACAAACGATGCGGCTGCTGCTTGTCGAGGACAATCGTGAACTGGCCGATTGGCTGAGCAAGACACTGCGCCAGGCGAGCTATGTCGTCGACGTCGTACATGACGGCGAGGATGTCGAGCATGCTTTGGCTGCCGGCGACCATGCCCTGATCATCCTCGACCTTGCCCTGCCCCGCATGGGCGGCATGGAGGTGCTGAAAAGACTGCGGGCGCGCGGCAACCCGGTGCCGGTGATCGTGCTCACCGCCAATGCCAGCCTCGATGGCCGGGTCAAGGGCCTCAACGAAGGCGCCGACGACTATCTGGCGAAACCCTTCCAGATCGAGGAGCTGGAGGCGCGCATCCGCGTGCAGCTGCGCCGCGCCAACGATCGCACCGCGCCGGTCATTGCCTGCGGCGACCTTGTCTTTGACACCAACACCCGCCTGTTCTCGCTTGCCGGCGCGACGCTGACGCTGACGCCGCGCGAGCACGCTGTGCTGGAACAACTCGTCGTCAAAGCCGGCCGCACGGTGAGCAAGACGGCGCTGTCGGCCGCGATCTACGACTTCGAGACCGACGCCGATCCCAGCGCCATCGAAATTTATGTGCACCGCCTGCGCAAGAAGCTCGAGGGCTCGCGCGTCCAGATCGCCACCTTGCGCGGCCTCGGCTACCTCCTGCGTCATGACGATCCGGCGCCATGAGGATCGGCAGGCTTCGGATCAGCAGTCTTCGCCTGCAATTGCTGGCATGGGTTGTGCTGCCGCTGGCGGGGCTCACCGCCATCAATTTGTGGACCAGCCACGGCAACGCGCTCGCGACTGCCGATCTGATTGCCGACCGGATGTTGATGGCGTCGGCGCGCGCCATCGCCGAGCAGGTCGCGGTGAAAGACGGCGTGCTCGACGCCACCATCCCGCCGGCGGCAATCGAAATGTTCGATACCGGCGACCGTGACCGGGTCTACTACCATGTCGAGACCGCGGGCGGGCGCCTGCTTACCGGCTATCCCGACCTGCCCAAGGCGACAAGCCGCGGCAGCATCGAGACCGGCTTTCGCGATCACCGTCTGCGGCTCGCAACGCTAAGCCATACCGTAATCGGCGCCGGCGCGGATTCGCCGATCACGGTCACAGTCGGCGTGACGCTCGGGGGGCATGACGCGATGGTGAGGCGTCTGTGGTTAAGCGCCTTCGGCCAGCAGCTGGCGCTGGTGGCGATTGCCGGCGTGTTTGTGCTGCTTGGCCTGCGCCGAGGGCTGGCGCCGCTGATCCGGCTGCGCGACGCCGTGCGCTCGCGACACCGCAGCGATCTCGAGCCGGTCGAGGTCGCGGGCGCACAAAGCGAGATCCGGCCGCTGATCGAGGCGCTCAACGCCTATATGGAGCGCGTGCGGGGGCAGATGGCGGCGCAGCGCCGCTTCATCGCCAATGCCGCGCACCAGCTGCGCACGCCACTGGCGCTGTTGTCGACACAGGCAAGCTATGCCTTGCGAGAAACCGCGACCGACCGGCGACAGGAGGCGCTGATGGCGTTACAGGCAAGCTCCGGCAAGCTGGCACGCCTCGCCGAGCAACTTCTTACGCTCTCGCGTGCCGAGCCCGGCAGTCGACGGCCGCGTGCCGACCGCATCGACCTCACCGACGCCGCCCGCCAGGTGCTGGAAAGCCAAGCGCCGAAAGCGATCGAACGCAACATCGACCTCGGCCTCGATGAGAGCGGGCCGGTGCCCGTGATCGGCGACGGCACGATGCTGCGAGAGATGATCGTCAACCTGGTCGACAACGCGCTGCGCCACTCCAAAGCCGGGGGGAGCGTGACGGTCAAGCTCGCCGCCGTCGATGGCGAGGCGGCGCTCACCGTTACCGATGACGGGCCCGGCGTTCCAGCGGAAGAGCGCGAGCATGTCTTCGAGCGCTTCTACCGCATTGCTGGATCTACGGAGGAAGGCAGCGGGCTCGGCCTGGCCATCGTACGCGAGGTGGTCGAGAATGCCGGCGGCGGCGTCACGCTGGGCGACGCCGCCATGGGTGGGCTCAAGGTCGAGGTTCGGCTGCCGCTGGCCGGCTCCTGAAGCGGCCGCCAGCGAAGCGCTATCTTGCCTACTGCGTCTCGTGCAACGGCTGCGGCCGCCACTTCGCCAACCGGCTCTCGACCAGCGTCATCAGATACTCGGCGCCGAGCGCCACGACCATCACGATGACGATCGCTGCATACATGCCGGCGGCATCGAACGAGCCTTTGGCGATGTTGATCAACAGGCCAATGCCGAAGCGCGAACCGACGAACTCGCCGACGATAGCGCCGATGATGGCAAAGCCGAAGCTGACATGCAGGCTGGCAAAGATCCAGCTCATTGCCGACGGCACGATGACAGAGCGCGTCAGCTGCCAATCGGAGGCGCCGAGGATGCGGGCATTGGCGATCATCGCCCGGTCGGCCTCACGCACACCCTGGAAGGCGTTGTGGAAGACGACGAAGAAAACCATGACGAAGGCCAGCGCCACCTTGGAGGCAAGCCCGAGGCCGAGGATCATGATGAAGATCGGCGCCAGCACCACGCGCGGGATCGAGTTGATCACCTTGATGTAGACCGAGAAGATGTCGGCGGCCATGCGGTTGCGGCCGAGCGCGACGCCGATGACGATGCCGGCAATCGAGCCGGTGACGAACCCCAGCACCGACTCCTCCATGGTGACATAGAGATGGTACCAGAGCGGACCTTCCGAGGTGCCTTCGGTGATCCACTCATAGAGCCGGCCGGCGATCGTGCTCGGCATGGCGTAGAAGAAGGGGTCGATCCAGGCCATGCGGCCGGCGATTTCCCACAAGCTGAGGAAGGCGATCAGGATACCCAGCCGCCAGAACGTGACGGCGCGGCGGCGATGGGCGGCGGCCTTCGCGGCGGCCGCCTCGATCTCGGCGTCCGAGGTGCCGGGCCGGAAGCTGGCCGTGGTGATGTTGACGGTGGCGTCTGTCATGTCGCCCTCCTCACGCGGCCGCACGGGCGTAGCTGGTCTCGACCTCTTCCTTGAGGTCGGCCCAGATGGTGCGCGAATAATCGATGAAGCTCTGCTCATAACGTATGTCGGCGACGACACGCGGGCGCGGCAGGTCGATCGTGTAGACGGATTTCACCGTCGCCGGCCCGGCGGTGAGCACATAGACCTTGTCGGCCAGCGCGATCGCCTCCTCGAGGTCGTGAGTAACGAACACCACCGACGCATTCGCCTCCGACCATAGTCGCAACAGTTCCTCATGCATGAGCACGCGTGTCTGCACGTCGAGGGCCGAGAATGGCTCGTCCATCAGCAGGATCTCGGGGCCGTTGATGAAGGTCTGGGCGAGCGCCACACGCTTGCGCATGCCGCCGGAAAGCTGATGCGGATAATGCTGCTCGAACCGCGCCAGGCCGACGCGCGCCAGCCAGTCGCGCGCCGATGCCTCGGCCTGCGGCTTCGACTTGCCGCGAAACAGCGGTCCGGCCATGACGTTCTCGATCACCGTGCGCCATGGGAAAAGCGCGTCGGTCTGGAAAACGAAGCCGATGCGCGGATCGATGCCCTTGACCGGCGCGCCCATGACACGAACCTCGCCGGCGCTCGGGCTGGCGAGCCCGGTCACGAGATTGAGCGTCGTCGACTTGCCGCAGCCGGTCGGGCCGACGACGGCGACGAACTCGCCGCGTTCGACCGTCATGGTGAAATCGCGGAGCGCCGTAAGCGACTTGCCGGTTGGGGAGAGGAAGCGACGGCTGACATTGATAAGTTCGATCGCTGGAGCGGGTCTTTCGACTGCCATGGTGAAATACTCCAAGGCCGCGCGATCGCCACGCAGGCGCATCGCCGGACACACTGATAGGGCTGATACAGGCGCGATGTCCGATTGACATCGCGCCGACGGTATCGGCTACTTCACGTTCTTGACGAATTCCGTGGTGTAGGTCTTCGAAAGGTCGATCTGCTTGCCCTGCAGTTCCTTCTTGAAGGCCGACAGCACAGTGAGCACCGTCTCGGGGCCGCCCTCGGGCATCACGCCATCGGGAGTGAACATTGCCTTGCCGGCATCGAGGGCTTTCACATAGCCGTCCTTGTCGCCGACATAGTAATCCTTCGGCATCTTTTCGGCGATCTCGGCGCCGCTGTGGGTGCTGATGAACTTCAGTGTCTTGACGAAAGCATTGGCAAGCTTCTGCGTCTCGTCCTTATGCGCTTCGACCCATTCGGTTTGCATATAGAGCGAGGCGGCCGGATAGGTGCCGCCGAGAGCCGCCTTGGTGCCTTCGATCGTGCGCATGTCGATCAACACCTTGGCCTCGCCGGTCTTGAGCAATCGCGTGATCGTCGGCTCGGTCGTCATGCCGGCCTGGATCTTGTCTTGTTGCATGGCGGCGATGAAAGTATTGCCCGCGCCGACCGGCACCGAGGTGAACTCGCCGAGCTTCAGGCCGTTCTTGACCGCCAGATATTCGGTCAGGAAGTTGGTTGAGGAGCCGAGGCCCGTGACGCCGAGGCTCATGCCCTTGAAGTCGGCCGGCGACTTGATCTCGGGGTGCTTGGAAGAGACCAGCTCGACCTCGCCCGGCGCCTGGCTGAACTGGACGATGGATTCGACGAACTTGCCCTTGGCCTGCAGGTCGATGCAATGATCGTAGAAGCCGACCACGCCCTGCACGGCACCCGCCAGCATCTCGTTCTCGGCGTCGACGCCGGCAGGTTCGTTGAGCAGCTCGACATCGAGGCCTTCATCCTTGAAATAGCCGAGCGCCTCGGCGAGCTTCGCTGGCAGGTAGATCTGTTTTTCGTAGCCGCCCACCATGATCGAGATCTTGTCGGCGGCCGAAGCCGTCGTTGCACCAGCGGCAACCGTGGCAACCGCCAGCAGCGCGGAACGAAGGGCGCATTTAGAGATGAAACCGGTCACGTAACTTCCTCCACCTGGCGGCGCAGCGCGCCGCATTTCCTCCTTACCGGCCACTCCCAGCCGGCTGCGTGGCGAACGCCACGAAACTGTCATGGCACGGCCAAGCTTTCAGCTGGCTTTCAGCGGTTTTGGCACCCGTTGAAACGAAATCCGCTGAAATTCCAATCAACAGTCAGCGAACCCGAGCACATCGCGCATGCCATACTCCCCGGGCGGCCGTCCGGCGACCCAGAGCGCAGCCGCGACGGCGCCGCGGGCGAACATCGAGCGGTCGCCGGCGAGATGCGAAAGCGTGAACCTTTCGCGGTCGCTGAGAAAGCTGACGCTGTGCTCGCCGACGATGCTGCCGCCTCGCAGCACGGCAAAGCCGATCTCGCCGGCGGAGCGCGGGCCGGTGACGCCGTCGCGGGCACGCTTCGCCACATCATCCAGCCTGACGCCACGTCCTCGCGCAGCCGCTTCGCCCAACATCAACGCCGTGCCCGACGGCGCGTCGACCTTGAAGCGGTGATGTGCTTCGAAGATTTCGATGTCGCAGTCATCAGGCCCAAGCGCCCTCGCCGCTTGCTCGACCAGGCCGGTCAGTAGGTTCAGGCCGAGCGAATAGCTGCCGGAGCGCACGATGGCGATCTTCTTCGCGGCTTGCGCTATGGCTGCCAGTTCGGCGACGTCAAAACCTGTCGAGCCGATCACCAGCGCCGGACCGCCACGCGCGGCGCAAGCTTCTGCCAGTTCGGCAGAAGCCGCGGGCGTGGTGAAGTCGACGACCACGTCGGCAAGCGCCAGAGCTTCGTCGCGCTCGACCAGCCCCTCTCCCGCGCTGCCCGGCCGATGGAAGCGGGCGACGAGTTCCAGTCGAGAATGGGCAGCGACTGTCTCGGCCATCTGCCGGCCCATGCGGCCGAGCGCGCCGGCGATGGCTATCCTGAGCGGCTGCGGCATGGCGATCCCTGTCGAAAGCTGAGTCGGAACAATCCTCTAGCATGCCGCCTTGGCAAATTGACTCAAACCGCTCCGTTGGTCTTCAGCATCATGCCGGCGATCTCCTTGACCAGCTTGGCGGCGACCAGCGCCGTCACGTTGGAAAGGTCCTGGCGCGGATTGTATTCGACGACATCGGCGGCGACTATTCGTCGGTCTATTGCCTGGATCAGACCGATGACCTGGCGCGTGGTCAAGCCGCCGGGCTCACGGTGAGAGATACCGGGAGCGAAGGCCGGATCGAGAGCGTCGATATCCATCGAGATGTAGACAGGCGTCTGGAGGTCGAGCTGCAAGCCTTCCTTGAAATTCCGCATCTCCACCACCTCGACACCGAAGCGCTTGAACTGGTCGCGATGGTGATCATTGACGGTGCGCAGGCCGATCTGGATCACCCGGTCGGCCAGCTTCTCTTCCATGATACGGGCGAAGGGCGAAGTGTGCTAACGCGGATTGTCGTCATAGGAATGATAAATGTCCGGATGCGCGTCGATATGGACAATCGTGAGGCTCCGGTAGCGGCGGCGCACCGCGCGCAGCACCGGCCAGGAGATCGCATGGTCGCCGCCGAGCGAGATCAGCGGATGGCCGGCGTCGAGCGCGCGGCCCACCTCCGCCTCGATCCGCTGCCACGGGTCGCCACCTTGCGTGAAATCGATGTCGCCGTGATCGACGAAGCGGTCCGTCAGGTCGAAGCCGGTTTCGGTCCAGGAACTGTAGGCGTCGCTGGCGAGTTCGCGCCGGATCAGCGGCGGCGCCTCGGCGGGCCCGCGCAGATAGGATGAATTCTCGTCATGCGGAATGCCCAGAAGCGAGACCTCGGCCACGACATCCTCCCTCGTTGCCGAGACAAGGGGCCTCTATAGATGCCGGAGCTGGCGGGCGCGACGAGAGGCGCTTGGGCCAGATGGGAGGCTGCAGCATGATCCGAAGTGGGAACCGGTTTTCGGAGAAGATCATGCTCCGCAAGGAATTAGGTCAGGACGGCGATTCAACGAAACGTCATCCTGATCTATCGCCGGATTCTTCAGCTTTCCGCAGCCACACCTTGTTGTCGTGGACGGCGGCGCCACCATAGGGTGCCGGCGCATCGGCGCCGGTCAGGACGTTGATGCCTTCGCCGCGCTCATGCGCGCTGTTCGGCCAGATGCCTTCCGCGACCACCACGCCTCGCTTCACGCCGTCGAAGAATTTTGCGTGCAGCACCACATCGCCGCGCCGGTTGCCGACCTCGACACGGCCGCCATCCTCGATGCCGAGCGCCGCGGCGTCCTGCGGATGGACAAGCAGCTCCGGCCTGCCTTCCTTGGCCTTCGACACCGGCGTTTCGGCAAAGCTCGAATTGAGGAAATTGCGCGCCGGCGAGGTCGCCAGCCGGAACGGATGCTCCTCGTCCGCGACCTCGATCAGCTCGACATGGTCGGGGAATTCCGGCAGCCGCTCGACCGGGCCGAACAGGCCCATGCTTCTCGGCGGCCGGTTGGGCGCCGACTGCCCGGTCCAGTTGGGCCGGAAGTGGAATTTCTTGTCCGCATGGCCGAAGCCGTTGATGAAATGCGCGTCGTCGAAGTCGGGCTGCAGGTCGACCCACTTCTCCGCCTTCAGGCTATCGAAGCTGCCGAGCCCGCGCTTGCCGAGGATGATGTCGATGTGCTCGCGCTCGGTTAGGCCGAAGCCGGGCCGGTCGCCGACGCCGAGGCGCTTGCCGAGTTCCTCATTGACATAGTGGTTGGTGCGCGGCCCTTCCGGCGGCTCGATCAGCTTGGGGCCGAGCGTGATGTGCTGGTTGCCGCCACCTTTGTAGATGTCGTCATGCTCCAGGAACATCGTCGCCGGCAGCACGACATCGGCGAGCTTGGCCGTATCGGTCATGAACTGTTCGTGCACGCAGGTGAACAGGTCTTCGCGCAGAAAACCCTTTCTCACCAGCCGCTGCTCCGGCGCGACATTGGCCGGATTGGTGTTCTGGATCAGCATCGCCGTCACCGGAGGGCCGCCATAGAGCGCGTCGGCCGCGCCCGTCAGCACCGGGCCGATGCGCGAATGGTCGAGATAGCGCACCTTCGGGCCGCGCATCGCGGTGCCCTCGAGCACGTCCTGGTTCAGCTTGAAGATGCCGGAATTGGAATGGAAGGCGCCGCCGCCCTCATACAGCCAGGCGCCGGTGACCGCGGCGATGCAGGAGACGGCATGCATGTTGACCGAGCCGTTGCGCTGGCGGGCGAAGCCATAACCAAGGCGGAAATAGGTTTTCTTGGTCTTGCCGACCAGATGGGCGAATGCCTCGATCTCGGCGACGGACAGCCCGGTAATGGCGGTCGCCCATTCGGGCGTGCGCGTGTTCAAATGCTCTTCCAACCCGCGCGGATCGTCAGTGTATTTCTCAAGATAGGCGCGGTCGGCGAGCCCGTCGCGGAACAGCACATGCATGACCGCGCAGGCGAGCGCGCCGTCGGTGCCGGGCCTCAGCACCAGGCCAAGATCGGCCTGCTTCATCGTGGCGTTGTCATAAATGTCGATGACGACGATCTTTGCCCCACGCTCCTTTCGTGCCCGTATCGCGTGGGTCATGACATTGACCTGGGTGACCACGGCATTGGTGCCCCAGATCACCACGCAATCGGACTTCGCCATCTCGCGCGGATCAGGGCCGCGCAAGGCGCCCACACCCATCATCCAGCCGGTCCAGGCCAGATTGGTGCAGATCGAGCCGAAGAAACCGGAGTATTTCTTGGCGTGGCGCAGCCTTTCGATGCCGTCGCGCTGCACCAGCCCCATCGTGCCAGCATAGAAATAGGGCCAGACGGTTTCCGAGCCGTATTTCTCTTCGGCCGCGATGAATTTTTCCGCGACGAGGTCCAGCGCCGCTTCCCAGCTCGCTTCCTTCCAGGCCCCCTCACCCTTGGCGCCGGCTCGCACCAGCGGCTTCAGCAGCCTATCGGGATGGTGGACACGGTCGGCATAGCGGGCGACCTTGGCGCAGACGATACCCGCCGTGTAGCTGTTCGCCTTGGCGCCATGCACGCGGCCGATGCGGTTGTTGTCGAGCAGCTCGACTTCGAGCGCGCAGGTGGAAGGACAGTCATGCGGACAGGCCGAATGGCCGATCCGGAGCTTGGCGTGCTGGTTCATGCGGGGGGTGTAGCGGGTTTTGGGGACGAGGTGTAGGGCCAGAGATTAGCCAATCTCCCACCTTGTGGGGGATATGTCGCCAAAGGCGACAGAGGGGTCGTTGCGCGTGAAGCGCCGGCGCCTTCGAGACAAAAGAGGGTGTTGGCGATCTAGGTGAGACGACCCCCTCTGGCCTGCCGGCCATCTCCCCCTCAAGAAGGGAGATCATGCTCTCACTCCGCGATCCCTTCCTCATACTCCGCGGACATGGTCAGCCACTTGTCTTCGTTTTGCGCCAGCGTCTGCGCCAGTTGCGAGCGTTCCTTGGCAAGCCGCGTCGCAGTCGAGGGGTCCTTTTCGTAGACTGCCGGATTGGCGAGTTCGTCCTCGATCAGGTCGATGCGTTTGCGGATGCGGTCCATCAGCGCCTCGGTGGCGCGGATCTCCTTGGCTAAAGGCTCGAGCGCGGCGCGGCGCTGGGCGGCTTCGCGGCGGCGGTCGGCCTTGGACGCCTTGTCCGCTTCCTTCTGCTCGCGGCGGTTGGAGGACACGCCGGTGACCAGCGTCTTATAGTCCTCGAGGTCGCCGTCATAAGGATTGACCGCGCCGTCCTTGACCAGCCACAGCCGGTCGGCGGTGGCTTCGAGCAGGTGCCGATCGTGCGAGATCAGGATCACGGCGCCCGGAAAGTCGTTCAGCGCATGGATCAGCGATTCACGGCTGTCGATGTCGAGGTGATTGGTGGGCTCGTCGAGGATGAAGAGGTTCGGGCCCTCGAAAGCCGACAAGCCGATCAGGAGGCGCGCCTTCTCGCCACCGGAGAGGTCTTTCGCCGCGGTGTTCATCTTCTCGGTGGTAAGCCCAAACTGGGCGACACGGCCGCGCACCTTCGATTCCGGCGCCTCCGGCATCAGCCGGCGCACATGTTCGTAGGCGTTTTCCTCAGGCCTGAGATCGTCGAGCTGGTGCTGGGCAAAGATCGCCACCTTCAGCCCCGGCGCCACCGTCATCGTGCCGGCCTCCTGCTTTAGCCGGCCGGACAGAAGCTTGGCGAAGGTTGACTTGCCGTTGCCGTTGGCGCCGAGCAGCGCGATGCGGTCATCGGCGTCGATGCGCAAGGTCATCTTCTTCAGAATCGGCTCACCGGGCGTATACCCGACACTGACGTTGTTGAGCGCAACGATCGGCGATGCCACCGTCTTCACCGGTTCCGGAAACGAGAATGGCCGCACCGTGTCGTTCACGATCGCCGCGATCGGCTTCATCTTTTCCAGCGCCTTGATGCGCGACTGCGCCTGCCTGGCCTTGGAGGCCTTGGCGCGGAAGCGCTCGACGAAGGATTCCATATGCTTGCGGGCGGCTTCCTGCTTGATGCGGCCCTTCTCCTGCTGTTCCTTTTGCTCGGTGTACTGGCGCTCGAACTGGTCGTAGCCGCCACGCCAGAAGGTCAGCTTCTTCTGATCGAGATGGACGATCGAGTTGACGGCGCGGTTGAGCAGGTCGCGGTCGTGCGAGATCAGCAAGACCGTGTGCGGATATTTGGAGACATAGTTCTCCAACCACAGTGTTCCTTCGAGGTCGAGATAGTTGGTCGGCTCGTCGAGCAAGAGAAGGTCCGGCTCGGAGAAGAGCACCGCGGCCAGCGCCACGCGCATACGCCAGCCGCCTGAGAAGGACGAGGCCGGACGCTTCTGCGCGGCATCGTCGAAGCCGAGGCCGGCAAGGATGGTCGCGGCGCGGGATTCGGCCGAATGGGCGTCGATATCGGCCAGCCGCGTGTGGATCTCGGCGATGCGATGCGGATCGGTCGCGGTCTTCTCTTCTTCGAGCAAGGCCTGGCGCTCGACATCGGCTTTCAGCACGATGTCGATCAGCGGCTCCTCGGTTCCCGGCGCTTCCTGCGCCACCTGGCCGATGCGCGTGCTCTTCGGCAGGCTGATAGAGCCGGTCTCCGAAGGGAAATCGCCGGTGATCGCCTTGAACAGCGTGGTCTTGCCGGTGCCGTTGCGACCGACGAGGCCGGCCTTGGTGCCGGCCGGCAGCGTCAATGAGGCATGATCGAGAAGCAGCCGCCCCGCCATGCGCAGCGTAAGATCGTTGATGATAAGCATAAGCGGGCTTTTGCACAGGACATCGGCGCTTCGCAAGAGCCAGCGCCTGGACGAGGGCCCTCCGCGCGCTGTCTGCGGCCATTCGGCAAAAACTCGACGGACTGGAACCAGTTGCCTGCCGGAGCGTTTTGGAGCCCGTGATCCGCTATCTCGCCCTCGCCTTCATTTTCTTCCAGGTCGCCACGACAACCGCGCTGGCGACGCAGGTGGTTCTGTTCGAGGACGGAACCGCTCGCGTTGCTCTCGCCGCTGAACCCGCGAGGGGGCCGCAAGCCCAACCAGCCTCCGCCCAAGCGGCCAAGAGTGCGAGCCGGCTAGAGACGCGGGAGCCGGAACACCTGCTGATCCAAATCGATTCCGGAAAAACATCTTAGGCTTCGCCTATGATTGACGAAGAGGCTGGCGGGACACGCCCCCTCTGCCCTGCCGGGCCATCTCCTCTGAAGGAAAGATTGTCGTTCCTCCGCTTTCGCCAATCACCGGTCACACTTTGCTTGCCACGTCACAGGTTTGGCGTTGATCGCCGCTGTTGTCTCAACCTATGCTGGCGCGAGCGGCGGGTTCGGTTCAAGCAGAGGACAGATCAGATGCCGAGCAAGACCACGCTCCTTTCGGCCTCGCTGGCGGTCGCGATTTTCGCAGTCGTCGCCGGGCTTGCCATGCTTCTCACCAGTCCCGTGGCCCGTGCGGCAGCCATCGACTGCGCGGCAGCGAAGACGCAGGCCGACCTTGCAACCTGCACGGCCGCGAATGCCGCTTCGGCGGACGCGGGGCTCAATGCAGTCTACAAAGCGCTGGCGGGCCGCCTCGCTCCCGCCGACCTGTGGCGCCTGCGCGACGCGCAGCGCGCCTGGATCCCGTTCCGCGACAAGGAATGCGCCTTTCGCACTCAGCCCTATGCCGATGGCTCGGTGTATTCGAGCCTCGTCGAGACCTGCAAGGCGGAGTTGACCAAGGTGCGGCTGGCGCAGTTGCAGCACCAATTGCAATGCCCAGAAGGCGACCTCTCCTGCGTGCCGCAAAGCGGCGGCAATGCCGCGCCCACGAAGAACGCGCCTGCGGCGGCCGAGGCCGCGCCTGCGACGGCCAAGGCCGCGCCTGCGACGGCTGGCGCCGCGCCTGCGAAACCCGCCCCTGCCCAGTCAAGCCAGAACGACACGAAGCCATGCGTGCAATCGGCCGGCAAGGCGAAGTCGGACCAGTATGTCTCGCAGTGCATCCAGGTGTCGCCGGCGACCAATCCGCCCTGCAACGGGCAGAATGCATGCAGCATGATGATTGACGAGATCAAGCGCGGCTGCGCCATGATCGGCAACGACAACCCGCCGGGCTTCTGCTCTGCCTACAAGAACTAAGCCGCTCGCTCCTGCCTGCCTCGGCGATCAACATTCCCGGAGAAAGATCAACCCGGCGCAAAAAGACAACCGCAAGCTTGCCTTGTGCTCAATATTTATGCAGCAAGCGACCATGCCACCCAAAAAGGACAGGGAAATCTTGCCGGCCAAGCATGATGCTTATCAAAAATCGATTTCAGTTTTATCGCAAACCTGCAAATCTGTAGACGCGCCGTGAGTCGTGAGTGGGCGCCAACGATAACTTGGTCCCAACATACCTTGGCCCAGATACTTGGCCGCATCAGGAGCTCACGATGGATGGAGCGCCCAGCGATTTACGAACGTTGAGATATGTCGCGGAGATCACGCGCAAGCTGGCAAAAATGCTCTCGCATACGCGCTATCAGATGCTTGTCTATCTTCTTGAAATGACAGCGGTTGAAGCGGAGAGCCTTGCCGGCGAGCAAGATCCCAAACGCACTCGCCCGGTCAAGCCATCTCAGGCCCGCCCCAGCTAGTTCTAACAGTTCGTGCGCGGCCGACCGTTTGCTGCAAGGCGGTCCAGAACGGCCAGGCAGTTCAGCCTGCGCGCCTCAATGACCGACGGGTCGTCGCATTCAACAATAGCGCGCTCGAACCCGTCGAGCGCGTCGACCGCGGCAAGCAGGTCGCCGGACGGCTCGCCCAGCGAAAACAGGATGCGCCGCGCCTTGACGCCGTTGGCAGCGTCCACCGAGGACTGGGCAGCCACCCCGCGGCGCAAAGCGTCGAGAGCAGCCTTACGGTCGCGCCATGACCACGGCGCGACGTCACCCGTTGCGGGCGCCATGCCTCAGGCCTTGGCCTTGCGCTTGCCCTTGCCTGCATCGCCGCCGGCCGGCTTGCGGCCGAGGCCGGACGATTTGGCCAACGCCGAGCGGGTCGCCGAATAGCTCGGCGCCACCATCGGATAGTCGGCGGCCAGGCCCCATTTCGCGCGGTATTCGTCCGGCGTCAGGCCGTGATCGGTCGCAAGGTGGCGCTTCAACGACTTGAACTTCTTTCCGTCCTCGAGGCACACGATGTGGTCGGGGAAAACCGAGCGCTTCGGGTTGACGGCAGGCGTCTGCGCCACCGCCTCCTTGACAACGCTGCCGCTGGCGAGCTTGCGCACCGAGGCGCTGACGCTGGCGATCAGGTCAGGCAGGCCAGAGGCAGGAAGCGGATTGTTGCCGACATAGGCCGAGACAATGTCGGCGGTCAGTTCGATTGCAGTCTTGTCGTCGAGGTTGGACAATTTTTTCACCTTCTGCTGGCCCTCAAATCGCCAGCTCTTTTTAAGACTTTCGTCGGTGTATCGAATTGGACGTGTCCCCCAACGGACCGTCCAGAGTCAGTAAAGCTACGAGACTCAATACCGGACGATGTTTCTACACCGACTGGAGATGCGCAAGTTAGGAATTCTAATAGCTATAGCGAATGCTTTATATCACAGGCTGCCCGCCTGGATAGGTAAAAGGGGCTATAGCAATTCAACCTGCGGTAGGAGTTGCTGAAAAATCGAAGTTCAGACCAAGTTCCAGCACGGCAACGGGTAATCCGCCGATCGGACAGCCGACCATGCGCGATTCGGCGCTGCCATGGCAAATCGCTCATTTACCGGCGACACCGCGCCTGAGCTCCGCAGGCGGCTCGTCCGCGAGGATCTCCAGCACGCGCTTCCAGCGCGCGCAGCGGCCGAAATCCTTCTGCTCGATGGCCTTTTCCGCCTTCATGGCTGCATAGAGCAGCGCCTCCGCGCCAAACTCCCTGACCAACCAGTGCGCCTCCTGCCTGGCGCGGCGTTCGTCCTCGTCAACGGCCATTTTGGACATTGTGCCTGGTCCCCGTACCTTCGATGCCGACCGCAAGGCAGCTGCCAATGACGAGGACGGCGCCGGCAATCGCCGTCATCGACAGGCTTTCGCCCGACAAGGTCAGCAGAAACGTGGAAGCGATCGGCGTCAGATAGGCGACGATCGCTATCCTGCCGCCGTGGTCGAGCTTTGCCGCGCGTGACCAGAAATAGTAGCCGAGCCCCATCGGGCCGATGCCGAGATAGAGGCCGAGCAGAAGGTGCGCGGCGCTCGGGCACACGACGCCGTCATGCAGGCACCAGGCGAAGGTGAGCGCGACGCCGATCAGCGCCGAGGGCAAAAGCAGACGCTCGGGCGACACTGCAAGGCGGCCGACCGTAAGCGAGTAGAAGGCCATGCAGAGCGCCGAGCCCAAAGCGGCGAGATAGCCGACGAGGCTGCCGCC
Organism: Mesorhizobium sp. CA4; assembly: GCF_020165075.1. Taxonomy (NCBI): domain Bacteria; kingdom Pseudomonadati; phylum Pseudomonadota; class Alphaproteobacteria; order Hyphomicrobiales; family Phyllobacteriaceae; genus Mesorhizobium; species Mesorhizobium sp. CA4. The sequence goes on along the minus strand of NZ_JAIUHK010000023.1, from coordinate 9,237 downwards.
TTCGAACCAAGCCCTGTTGGACCAAAAATGTGCGCGGCCGCCGGAAATCACCAGCGCCACTCCGACGAAACCTAGCGCCGCCGCCAGCCCGAGCAGCAGCGGACGACGCGGACGGCCAAGCAGGATGACCGCCGCGGCGGTGATCAGCGGCCAAGTATAGGCGACGAGGTTTGCCTCGATAACCGGTACCGAGGCGAAACCGATATATTGCAGGACCATCGTGCCGACCAGGCCGAGGAAACCGACCGCGTAGGCGAGCGCAGCATTTCCCTTCTCGCCTTGTGGGATCCGAAGGACGGGAGAAGGGAAGAACCGGATCAGCGCGAAGACCAGGGTCGCGCCGCAAAATTGCAGGAACTGCACTAGCGACACCGGATAAGCGGCAAGCAACGTCTTGCCGACCAGTGCGTTGGTCGCCCACAGCGCCACGGCGCCGAGGGCGAAGGCAAGCACCGCCCCGAGGGCGCCGGGACGGCTTTGGCTTTCCGGCACGACCGGACCGAAGCTCAGCGACACTGAGGGTGGCTGACACTCGATCGGATCGTTGGTCATTACCAAGACTCCCTCGCCCCGCCGGAAACCGCTTCCGCCGTCGGCTGCGGCACAGGATGCTCCTCGGCATGGCGGCGGTAGGCGGGCAGCTGGTTGGTCCAGACATCCTCGGCCAACTCGTGCACCCAGGCACGGTCATGGTCGTTGTCGGCGGCAAGATAGAACATGCGGTTGTCGTCGACATAGGGTTTGATCGCCGAGCGCTGATTGAGCACCAGCGTGACGCGATCGCCGAGCTGGATCGGCGCGGTGCGGTGGAGCACGCCGAGGAACTGGCCGAGCGTGGCGTAGTTCATCTTGTGATCGATGCGCATGATTTTGTTGCGCGGCAACTCGCGGCCGGATTCGAGGATCGAGCGGCCGGTCTCGGAATCGTCGCAGTAGATTTCAAGATGACCGCCGATGAGCGGATCGCTGATCGACAGCGGAATGAGCTCCGTCACCGGAACGCCGTCGCAATGCCATTCGACCGCGCCATCCCTGGGGTTCATGAAAGTGACGGTCGAGCCGACGATCGACAGCGGATACGGCTCGAGCTTGGTGCCCATCATGTCGGACAGCCCTTCCAGGCGCAGCTTGTCGTGTAAGAGTTCCTTGATCTCCGGAATATAGCGATCGGCCCCGGTGATGAAGGTGAGGTCGAGGTGCTTGTGCACGGCATGGCTGGCCTTCAACTTCAGGGCCGCTTCTTCGATGGCGGCAAGCAGAGCCGGGTCGTAACCGTGACGATACTGGGCAACGCCGAAACCCGACACTTTCCAGGAGGTCTCGTGACCAATGATGGCCTCGCGGCTCATTGCACAGCGCAGTTCGGGAATTGTATGGGCGTTCATTCTATTTTCTCCAAGATGGGGGCAACACTTGGTTAACAGTCATTTAAGCGCCTACCCCTGTAAATTTAGGAATGCTGGTGGTAGCGTAAGCCCAGCTTAAGGTCGAAAAACCCCGTGCGTCTGCTCAGTCAGGTCAACCTCAATTCGCTGAAAATCGTGGAGAGCGCCGCGAGACACAGGAATTTCACGCGCGCCGGCGAAGAGCAGTTCATCACCGCTTCCGCCGTCAGCCAGCGCGTGAAGAGCCTGGAGGATCAGCTGCGCTTCAAGATCTTCGAGCGCGGCGGCAATGCGGTGTCGCTGACGCCGGAGGGCGAGACCTATGTGGCGCGCGTGCGCGAGGCGCTGGAGCGCATCGTGGCGGCCAGCATGGAGGCAACCGGCCAGTCGCAGGCGCATGTACTGCGGATCTGCGTGCTGCCGACCTTCGCGGCGCGCTGGTTGTTTCCGCGGCTTTCGGCCTTCCAGCATCAATATCCCGACATCGAGATGCGGGTGTCGACCTCTTACGCCACGCATGAATTCTCGATTTCCGAATACGACCTCGAAATCCGTTATGGCGACGGCAATTTCCCCGGTCTCACGTCGGAGCTGCTGTTCAAGGAAGATCTGACGCCGGTGTGCAGCCGCAAGCTCTTCCACGAGGTGCTGGGCGACAAACCGCTGTCGAAGGTGGTGCCGGAGGACCTGCGCTACTTCACGCTGCTGCACTCCGACACGTGCACGCAGAACTGGCAGTCGTGGCTGGGCTTTGCCGGCGCGAGCTTCGTGCTTGGCGAAACGAGGAGCGTCTATTTCGATAGCTGCATGATGTCCTACGAAGCGGCCAATGCCGGCATGGGCTTTGCCGTCGCCAACCGCGCTTATATGGCAAGCGACATCCGCGCCGAACGGCTGGTGGCGCCCTTCGCGGTCCACCAGCCCAACACGGCGGGCTGGTATTTCGTCAGCCCTATCAAGGCCCTCGGGGCCCGCAAGGTCGAGCTGTTCAAGCGGTGGATCATGGCCGAAGCGGCGCTGACGCAGCGCCAGTTGGACATCGAGATCGCCAACGTGCCGGTGCGGCGCGTGGCGATGGCGTGAAGAGCACGCTTCCACAAATGCTCACTTGAGCGAACCTTCGGCGGCCCTCGCAATGGCTGGCCCTGCCGAATTTCGTGATTTCCGGTGGCTCTATAGCCGGCTAGCGCGATCACGCCATGACGCGATGTCGAGACTCAGCTATGTTGGATTGTGCGGCGGGCCTGATTTTCCCGCTTGGCCGGCGCTACCCAGCTTCCTCCCAAGCAGCGCCGGCCTTCTTCGTTTCGACGATAATCTTGGCAGGCCGGCCTTGGCGCTATTGCTTCGGCGGCGTGCCCGGCTGGTCTCCGCCGGTGGTCGATTTCGGCACCGGGTTTTTATCGACCTGAGGGTTCTGGTTGACCTCATTGCTCGGCGCCTTGGTGGGCTGCACATTGTTGTCGCAGGCGGCGAGCGCGAGCCCTGCCGCAAGAGCCAGCAGTACAGGACGTTTCTTCATGACGACCTCCTCTCGTTCGCCGCTTTCATGAGGGGCAAACGAGGCGGTGGCGGTTTGGTTGCGTGGACCGGCGGGAACCAACTGACCCCGAGTCCGGTTGAAATCCCGAGCCAATCGAACGCAACGAGGAACTGAACATGGTCCGCCTTCTGCTTGCCGGCCTTTTTGCCTACACCGCCTATCGCGTTGCCGTGAGGATCATCGACGAGGTGCCTGGAAACGTCGCGCCGCTGGATATGCCGGGCGACGAAAGGCGCAGGCTGCGGCGGCAGTCGGCCGCGATGGGAGTCGAGCCGAAGCGGTAACGGCTGTTTCGGGTGGGAATAGCCCCTTCCGATGAATCGTGGATGCCGGCGCAGCCCTCTCCGGCCGCTTCGCGGCCACCTCTCCCCGCTCGCGCGGGTCGAGTAAATTATTGCGAACAAAGCGGAAACGATGCTTGATGGGCGATGAACATCGCCGCCCGTGATTCGTCCTTCGAGACGCCCGCCTATCTTGCCCGGCTGAACGACGAGCAGCGGCTGGCGGTGGTGCATGGCGACGGCAAGGTGGCGGCGCCGCTGCTGGTGATCGCCGGCGCAGGCTCCGGCAAGACCAACACGCTCGCGCATCGCGTCGCCCATCTCGTCGTCAAGGGCGCCGATCCGCGCCGTATCCTGTTGATGACCTTCTCGCGCCGCGCCGCCGCCGAAATGGCCAAGCGCGTCGAGCGCATTGCCGGCGAGGTGCTGGGCCGCGACGCGGCAATCATCGCCGACGCGCTCGCCTGGGCCGGCACGTTTCATGGCATCGGCGCAAGGTTGTTGCGCGACTATGCCGAGCAGATCGGCCTCGATCCCGCCTTCACCATCCATGATCGCGAGGATTCCGCCGACCTGATGAACCTTGCCCGGCACGAGCTGGGATTCTCGAAGACCGAAAGCCGTTTCCCGACGAAGGGCACCTGCCTGCAGATCTATTCGCGGGCGGTGAATGCGCAGGCGCCGCTTGGCGAAGTGCTGGGCTCCGCCTTCCCCTGGTGCGCGGCATGGGCGGACCAGCTGAAGGAACTTTTCGCGGCTTACGTCGAGGCCAAGCAGGCGCAGAACGTGCTCGATTACGACGACCTGCTGCTCTACTGGGCGCAGATGGCGGCCGAGCCCGAGATCGCCGCGCATCTCGGTTCCCGCTTCGACCACGTGCTGGTCGACGAGTACCAAGACACCAACCGGCTGCAGGCCTCGATCCTGCTGGCGCTGAAGCCCGACGGTGCGGGGCTGACCGTGGTGGGCGACGACGCGCAGTCGATCTATTCCTTCCGCGCCGCGGAAGTGCGCAACATCCTCGATTTCCCGAAACAATTCGCAAAGCCCGCCGAGATCGTCATGCTGGAGCGCAATTACCGCTCGACCGAGACGATCCTGGCCGCCGCCAACAAGGTGATCGGCGAGGCCAGCGAGCGCTTCACCAAGAATCTGTGGACCGAGCGCCAGTCTTCGCACAAGCCGCAGCTGGTCAGCGTGCGCGACGAGGCTGAGCAAGCCAATTATGTCTGCCAGGCGATCCTGGCCGAACGCGAGGCCGGCACAGCGCTGAAGGCGCAGGCGGTGCTGTTTCGCACCTCGAGCCACAGCGGACCGCTGGAGGTGGAGCTGACGCGCCGCAACATCCCCTTCGTCAAGTTCGGCGGCTTGAAATTCCTCGACGCCGCGCATGTGAAGGACATGCTGGCCATGCTGCGCTTCGCCGAGAACCCGCGCGACCGTGTCGCCGGTTTCCGCGTGCTGCAACTCATGCCGGGCATCGGCCCCTCCGCCGCCTCGCAGATCGTGGACGCCATGACGACGTCGCTCGACGAAACGCTGGGCCTTGCCCGCTTCCGGCCGCCGCAGCGCGCCGCGCAGGATTGGCCGGTCTTCCTCGACATCTATAGCGGGCTGCGCGCGGGCGCCAAATGGCCGGCCGATCTGGAACGGATCAGGCTCTGGTACGAGCCTCATATGGAGCGTGTCCATGAGGACGCGATCACGCGACGCGCCGACCTCCTGCAGCTCGAGCAGATCGCATCGACCTATCCGTCGCGAGAGCGCTTCCTGACCGAGCTCACCCTCGATCCGCCCGACGCCACAAGCGACCAGGCCGGGCCGCCGCATCGCGACGAGGATTACCTCATCCTATCGACCATCCATTCGGCGAAGGGCCAGGAATGGAAGAACGTCTTCGTGCTCAACACGGTAGACGGCTGCATCCCGGCCGATCTCGGCGTCGGCACCAAGGAGGACATTGAGGAGGAGCGGCGCCTGCTCTATGTCGCGATGACCAGGGCCAAGGACAGCCTGCATCTGGTGGTGCCGCAGCGTTTTTATCCGCACAACCAGGCGGCGCGCGGCGACCGCCATGTCTATGCCTCGCGCACCCGCTTCATCCCGGCCTCGATGCTTTCGGCTTTCGAACAATCGTCCTGGGCAAGCGCGGCGCTCAAGGACGACCCGCGCCAGAAGCCGGGCGTCAAGGTCGATCTCGGCGCCCGCATGCGCGGCATGTGGAAATAGGCTGCCTGGCCTCTCCAGCCGACCACCAGGGCCGCTCGGCGTTCGCTAGAGTCGCTTGGCTGCTCCAACTCCAGGCGTTGAAGCCTTTGGTTCAGGCGAGGGATCAAGTCCAATGCGGAAAAATCGGCATGCGCGGAACTTCCGGTCGCAAGCCGCGTTGTGTGGCGTCCTTCCCCAGACCGGAGGTCCGCCGCCTCCACAGCCAACAGACGAGGTCCGAATGCACGACAGGACGTTCTTCACCCCGGTCGCCCTCAGCGTCGGCGCCGGCCACAAGCGCATGATCGCCTCGCTGTTCGACATGCATGACTTCCTGACCGAGTTTCCGCCCTCGCGCCGGCGCCTCAGCTACGGCGCCGCGGTGAAGGCCTGCGAGGCCGCGCGGAGTGGAGAAATCTCGGTCGAGGCCGCGCGCGATGCGCTGATCACCTTCGCGGTGACGGCCGGCGTGCTCTGGCCTTCGGAGCCGCCGATCGTCTCGGTCAAGCCGGTGGCGCGCGGCTGTGGCGGCTTCGCAGCCTGACAACAAGGTACTACCCTTTCGGGAGTCCTGCCACTTATGAACCGACCCCCGCAGGTCAGTTCACCGAGGCGGGCATTTCCGCGCCGTTATTCCGGCTTGGCGGCCGCCGGCGAAGCTTCGGCGATCGGCGCGGCCGGCCCAGCCGCGGTCACGAAGGGATAGACGAGCTGCTGGTGATAGAGCTGCGGCACCGGCTCGTCGACACCGTATTTTTCCGGCATATGTTGCGGCATGAACAAGGTGCCGCCGATCATGTCGAGGACGGACAACTGGGCGGCGAAATTCTTGTCATAGGCCTGGCGTTCGTTGGCATGATGCCAGTGATGAAACTGCGGCGAGGCAATCAGCCATCTCAGTGGCCCGAACCCGATGCGGGTATTGGCGTGGATGAACACCGACTGCCAGTGATAGATCAGCACATAGATGAGAAGCGCCTCGCCTGAAAAACCCAGCGCGAAGAGTGGCAAGAACGAAGCCGACTTGGTCAAGATCTGGTCCACCGGGTGCACGCGGTGGGCCGCCAGCCAATCCATCTCCTCGATCGAGTGATGGATGGCATGAAAACGCCACAGGAACGGCACCGCGTGAAAGGCGCGATGGGCAAAGTAGAAGCCTATATCGGCGATGATCAAGGCCTCGATCGCCTGCAGCCATAAAGGCTGTGACTGGACGGCGGCGGGAAGCGCCCCGGGAACGACGCGCGGGACCACCAGCATCGCAGCGCCGATCACCAGCAACAGGCCGAACTTGATGACGATGCCGTTGAAGAGCAGATAGAAGACGTCGTTCAGCCAATGCCGGCGCGTAGCCGATTGCTCGGCATGCAGCGGCAGGAGCTGCTCGAGCGGAATGAAGATGAGGGCGATGACCAGCACCGCCTTGTAGTCGATGAGATCGAACACGGTCGCTCGCGGATCGGCTGAGGCCAGTCTCCGACACTAGCCGCCAAAGGATGAACGGACCGTTGCCGGCCAGAGCATGATGCAATTGAATTAGTGGACCGTGCCAGACGCGTCGCCCGCCGGCGTGCCGCGCGGGATTTCGAAGCTCACCTGGTCGCGGCCATTTGACTTGGCCTTGTAGAGATGGCGGTCGGCGACCTGGAACATGTCATGGTAGGTGGTCGGGCCGCTGAAGGCGGTGCCGCCGATGCTCACAGAAAGCGGCCAGGGCCGCCCGCCGGGTGCAAACTCGGCCTCGCGGATGCGGCGCCTGATGGATTCGGCGACCAGAAAGGAGCGTGCGGCGTCGGCGCCGGGCAGGAAGACCGCGAACTCCTCGCCGCCGATGCGTCCGACAATGTCGGCGCCGTGCAGTTGCCCTTTGATCGTCGCGGCGATCAACCTGAGCGCCTGGTCGCCGCAATCGTGACCGAGGCGGTCGTTGATCGATTTGAAGTGGTCGGCATCGACGATCAGCAGCGCGCCGGTGTCGGCGACCGTTTGGCCGCGCGCCCGCTCGAGATATGCCTCGACCAGCATCGAGAAGGCGCCGCGGTTGAAAACCGCCGTCAGGCTGTCGGTCGCGGCAATGAGGCCGAGTTCCTTCTGCGTGATGGCCAGCTGGCGCATCTTCCACATCAGGAAGAACAGGAAGGAGCCGCCAAGGATAAGCGGCAGGAAAAGATCGGTGAGTTGCGCCCAAAGCAGCGCCTGCGGCGACAGCGAGGGAAAATTGAAGGAATCGACGAAGAAGGCGGCGGCAATGAAAAAGGCGGTACCGGCGGCGGTGACCACCACGACCCTGCCCCAACTTGTCGGGGACAAATCGATGCGCATTTCATTGCTCCTACTGCACTGGCTTATTGTGGAGCGCGAGCGCAAAAGAAGTCCTAAAATATTAGCTTCGATGCAAATGTGGTTAACACGCCGTCCGCACCGCCCGCGGTGGTGGGCAAGCAGAAAGCGCACCGGGGAGGTGGCAGGCTCTCCGACTGGCCGGAGGTCCTCGTCAGCGCACCGCCGGTCGCAGACGGCAACGCGGTAGGAGTGCCGCAGAGCCTCACAGCCGGTTCGACACTCCCCGTTGAGCCGTTGGTATTGCCCCGCTGCAATCGGTCGATTGTCCAGCGGGAGAACAATATCGGCTTCAATGCAAGCTCGGTGCGCGCAGCGATGACGCGAAGCAACCGGCAGGCCCGCCCATGGCGGGCTCTGCCTTTTAGTGGGCGGTCGAGCTGCCCGAACCACCCACGGTGCCACCGATTCCACCGGTCGAGGTATTGCCGGAACCCATGGTGGAGCCGGCGGCCGAGCCGCTGATGCCGGCGTTGAAGCCGCCAGAGCCGCCCCAACGTGCCGGTGCCGCCGACGCCGCTGGTCGCACCGAACGAGGTGCCGGTGGTCGTGCCCGCGGCGGCGCCGATCGAGCCGGTAGTGCCGGCGTTGAAGTCGCCGGAGCCGCCCAACGTGCCGATGCCGCCGACGCCGCCGATCGCACCGAACGAGGTGCCGGTGGTCACGCCTGCGGCGCCGCCGGTCGAGCCAGCGGTGCCGGCGTTGACGCCGCCGGAGCCGCCCACTACGCCGGTGCCGCCGACAACGCCGGTCGCACCGAACGAGGTGCCGGTGGTCGTGCCCTCGACGCCGCCGATCGAGCCGGTAGTGCCGGCGTTAAAGCCGCCGGAGCCGCCCACGCCGACGCCACCGATGCTGCTGCCAAAGCCCGTGCCGAGACCGGTCGAACCGCCCATCGAGGAGCCCGCGCCGGTGATCGCGCCGCCCGGACTGCCCGCAGTGACGCCGGTGTTGCCGATACCAAAGCCGATGTCGAGACCAGCGGCATTCGCCGGCAGGGCGAGAATGGCGATGCCGCCGACCAATGTGCCCGCGATTTTTTCTACGATACCATTCATGGCATTCTCCTTCGTTGCCACATTTTTCCGCATCGCCGGAGTGCCGGGTCCGTGCGCATGCCTGTGTGCGAGAGGGAATGAAGGGAATACGAACGGGCTCGGTCAGGGTTCCATTTTTTCAAGCAAAAATTCGTTGTTCCTTGATGTTGGTTTGATCAACAATTGGCTCGCGGAAAAGCCCGGACGATGCTGTGCTCAGGCGTAGGCGCGACCTTCCTCGGAGCGCTGGAACAGCGCCAGGTCGAGCGGCACCGAGGGCCGGCCGAGCACCGTGAGCACCATATGCGCCTGGCCGCGATGGTGGGTCTGGTGGTTGAAGAAATGTCCGAGCGCCGGCGAAAGGCGCTGCGAGACGGTGCGCATGTCGACGGTCATGTAGGAGAAACGGCCGGCGAGCGCCTTGTCGCCCATCCCGCCCACCC
>NZ_JAIUHK010000022.1:0-98024 GCF_020165075.1 Mesorhizobium sp. CA4 | reverse complement strand
GTCGACACCTTCACGGTGACGGCGGCGGACGGCACCACCAAGGACGTCAGCTTCACCATCCACGGCACCAATGACGCACCAGTAATTGACCTCAATGGTGCGTCGCCGGGGCCGACCAGCCTGAGCTATACATCCGGATCCGCCGCGACCGCCATTGCGCCCTCGGCAACGATTACAGATATCGACTCCGCCGATTTCAACGGCGGGTCACTGATCGTCGCCTTTACCGCAAACGGCACGTCAGCCGACCAGTTGACGATCCAGAACCAGGGCAACGCCGCCGGTCAGATCGGCGTGAGCGGCAGCAACGTCTCCTATGGCGGCACGATAATCGGAACGTACACCGGCGGTACGAACGGGTTGAAACTCGTCATCACGTTGAACGCCGGTGCCACACCGGCAGCGGTACAGGCGCTTGCCGACCACATCCTCTATTCGAATGCGACAAGCGCCACCACGACTAAGACGGTAACCTATACGTTGGTGGACGGAGACGGCGCGGCCAATGGAGGCACGGACACCGGCACCGCCTCGGCGACGATCAATGTGACAGGTGGAGGCCAAGCCCCCGTTGTAGACCTCAACGGACCGGGCATTGGAAACGATGCCAGCGCAAGCTATCCGCATGGGATCACGCAGCTGTTGATCACACCGTCGGCGACGATCACCGATGTCGATTCGGCAAATCTAACATCGCTGACGATCACCTTGACTAACCCGCAGGACAACAGTGCGTCCGGCATCAGAGAGATACTGTCCCTTAATTCAGCTGCGACCTTTGCTGCTGCAGCTGCGGGGCTGACGGTGACATTTACATCCAGTGTCACGAACAACGGCGATCCAGTCACACTGTCAATCACCGGGACCGCGTCGGTCGCCACATACCAAAGCATTTTGCAAGGAGTTCAGTATTCCGACACGAAGCCTGGCTCGCACATAGCTAGTCCTGCTCGAAATATTGACATCGTCGCCAGCGATGGCGCCAACACCAGCGTCGTGCATCACGTCACGATCAGCGTAGCGGCGCCTGCCGGCACCGCCGGCGAGCCGATCAATCTTGCGCTGACCGATCCGTCGGATGGACAGGTCGTCACCGTGACGGTGAAGGATCTGCCTTCCGGCTGGACCATCGACGGCGCCACGCAGAACGCCGACGGGTCCTGGACGGTGCAGTCCAACGCCGTGCACGAACTGACGGTCACCACGCCGGTCGACTTCGCGGGCGCGGCAGTGCTCGATGTCTCGATGACCTGGACCAACGCCGACGGCACCACGGGCAGCTTGTCGATCGCAGACAATGTCGAGGCCTATGCGCCGGGGTCGCCGATCTTCGCCTGGTCGGGCGACGACGTTCTCACCGGCTCCAGTGGCAACGATCTCTTCGTCTTCTCGCAGCCGATCGGCAACGATACCGTGCACAGCTTCGACGCGGCAGCGGACCAGGTCGATCTCATCGGCTATTCCGGCTTCCAGAGCTTTGCCGACGTTCAGGCGCATATGGCCGACGATGCCAATGGCAACGCGGTGATCACGCTCGGCGACGGACAGTCGATCACGCTGGAGGGCGTGCATTCCTCCGCGCTCGGCGCTGGCAATTTCGCCTTCGACCAGACGCCGGTGGTCAACAACGCGGGCACGATGACGATCGGCGACGGCGCACTGCTGCCGTTGAGCGGCACTATCAACAACAGCGGCCTCATCTCGCTGAACTCGACCGGCAGCGAAACACTGTTGCAGGTTATCCAGCATGGCGTGACGCTGCAGGGCGGCGGGCAGGTCGTCCTCTCCGACAGCGCCTTCAATATCGTCTCGGGCACCGGTCCGGACGTCACCCTGACCAATATCGACAACACCATCTCGGGCGCCGGTGAGTTGGGCGATGGCATGCTCGGCCTCGACAACAGGGGGACCATCATCGCCTCCGGCTCGAATGCCCTCGTCATCGACACCGGCGGCAGCGTGGTCGCCAATTCCGGCACGCTGGAGGCGACCGGTTCGGGCGGCCTGGTCGTCGCCGGCGGGGTCGCGAATTCCGGCATGCTGTGGGCCAATGGCGGCAATATCGCCATCCACGGCGCGGTCACTGGCGAGGGCGATGCCACGATCGGCAATCTGTCGAAGCTGGAATTCGGCGCAGCCTCGTCGACGGACGTGACCTTCGCGCAGAATGCGGCCGGCACGCTGGAGCTCGACGATTCCTTCGACTTCAGCGGACGGATCGGCGGCATCACCAACGACGACAAGCTGGATCTCAACGACGTCCTGTTCGGCTCGGCAACGACGGCCGTCTACCAGGCGAACGCCGACGGCAGCGGCGGCACGCTGACCGTGACCGACGGCACGCACGGCGCCACGCTGCACCTGCTCGGCTCCTACGACGCGAACGGCTTCAAGGTCGCAGATGACGGCCAGGGGCATACCGTCGTGACCTATAATCCGGCCGAGTTCACGTTGACCGGCGTCGGCAGCGGAACGAGCGAGTTCGCCGTGTGACGGAAAGAGGGTGGGCCCGCAACCACGCGCGGCTCCCCCTCTTTTACCGCCGGCCGAGGATTCAAGCTTACGAATTAAGGTTTACACAAGGTTTACGAGCGGATCGCGTGGCTAGGGAGTAGGATCGGTTCCGGGCACGCAGTTTGGACAGGGGGCGGTTCTCCGCTGGGTATGTGAATCTCCAGAACAAATCTAGAATCGTGAGGGATGCGCTTCGCGCCTGCCGCCGCTATTTCCTGTTCGCGGCGGCGTTCAGCCTGGCGATCAATCTGCTTTACCTCGCATCCCCGCTCTACATGCTGCAGATCTACGACCGAGTGGTCACCAGCGGCAGCGAGACGACGCTGGTGATGCTCACCCTGGTGCTGCTCGCCGCCTTTCTGGCGCTCGCCGGTCTCGACCTCGTGCGCGCCGCGATCCTGACACGGGCCAGCGCGCGGCTCGACCGGCTGCTGTCGGCGAGGATTTTGGCGGCTTCCGTCGAGACCCCGTCGCTAGGTTCTTCGCAAAGCCAGCCGATCCGCGATTTTGACACGTTCCGGCAGGTGATCACCGGCAGCGGCATCCATGCGCTGTTCGACCTGCCCTGGTCGCCGATCTATATCGGCATCATCTTCCTTCTGCATCCCTGGCTCGGCTTTTTCGCGCTGGGCTCATCGCTGCTCTTGATCGCCATGGCGGTGCTCAACGAATACATGGTGAGGGCGCCGCTGAAGCAGGCCAACGACCTCGCCACGGCGAACTACAATTTCACCGAGATGAGCCTGAGGAACGCGGAAGTCGTCCGCGCCATGGGCATGATCGACGGCCTCGTCCGCCGCTGGGGGCGCGACCGCGGCCTGGCGCTTCGCCGGCAGGGACAGGCCAGTGACCGGGCGGCGCTGATGTCCGGGCTGATCCGCTTCCTGCGGCTCACCATGCAGTCGCTGATCCTCGGTCTCGGCGCCTATCTGGTCATAGAGCGGCAGATCACCGGAGGCTCGATGTTTGCGGCGAGCCTGCTTCTGGGTAGGGGGCTGCAGCCTGTCGAACAGATCGTCGGGCTGTGGCGCAGCCTTATTCTGGCGCGTGCCGCGCTAGGAAGGGTCGAGAAGCTGCTTGACGGCGGCGCGCAAGGGGAACGTTCGTTCAACCTTCCCAAACCCACCGGCAAGATCGCGGTCGAACAGCTCAGTTTCGCCATTCCCAACCTGCAGAAGGTGTTGTTGCGCGATGTCTCGTTCAAGCTCGAGGCTGGCGAGGCGCTGGGTATCGTCGGCCCATCCGGTGCCGGCAAGTCGACGCTGGCGCGTCACCTCGCCGGCATCATGCGGCCGAGCCGCGGCACGGTCAGGCTGGATGGCGCCGATCTGACGCAATGGGGGCGCGAGGCTCTCGGCGACCATATCGGCTACCTGCCGCAGGACATCGAGCTGTTTTCCGACACAGTCGCCGCTAATATCGGCCGCTTCAAGACCGATGTCGACCGCGAGGTAATCGAGGCCGCCCGGCTCGCCAGCGTGCATGAGATGATCATCCGCCTGCCGCAGGGCTACGAGACGCAGATCGGCGAGGGCGGTGCGGTGCTGTCCGGCGGCTATCGGCAGCGCATCGCGCTTGCCCGTGCGGTGTTCGGCACGCCGAACCTCATCGTGCTCGACGAGCCGAGTTCCAACCTCGATGCCGATGGCGATCGTGCGCTCGCCGAATGCGCGCTGGAGCTGAAGCGTCGCGGCAGCACGGTGATCATCGTCTCGCACCGGCCCTCGACGCTCGCCAACGTCGACAAGATCCTGCTGCTGCGCGACGGCGCCGTCGAGGCCTTCGGCATGAGGAACGAGATCGTGGCGCTGCTCAACCAGCGCGCCGCGCCCATCGCGGTGGCGACCCAATGACCGACATCGCCGCAACCTATAGCAGCCTCACCGGCGCCGACGAGGCGGGCGCCAACCCCGATTCGATCCGGGCGCCGGTGTGGATCGGCCTGCTCATTATCGTCGGCTTCTTCGGCATGTTCGGCGGCTGGGCCGCGATCGCGCCGCTCAACGGCGCGGTGCTTGCCGACGCAGTGGTGAAGGTCGAGGGCAATCGTAAGAGCGTCCAGCATTTCGACGGCGGCACGGTGAGGGAAATCCGGGTCAAGGACGGCGATGTCGTCAAGGCTGGCGATGTGCTGGTCGTGCTTGACGACACGCGAGCTCGCTCCGAGTTCAACCTCTATTCCCAGCAATATGCGCTGCTGCGGGCCACCGATGCCCGCATTCGCGCAGAGATCGACGGCCATGAGGCGGTCGCCTTCCCGAAGGACATCACCGCCGAGCATCAGGCCTATCTGCAGGACGCGATGGCCAACCAGATCGCCGATCTCGAGAGCCAGCGCGCCTCGATGGCCGGCGCCAGGCAGATCCTGCAGAAGCGGATTGCCGAGCTCGACGAACAGATCGACGGCAAGGAGGCGCGCGTCGAGTCTTTCCGCGCCCAGCTCGACTCGACGATCGACGAGAAGGCCGGCCTCAACAAGCTGCTACAGGCCGGATTGACGACGCGCACGCGTATCCTGGAACTCGACCGCTCGGCCGCCGACCTACAGGGCCTGATCGACCAGGCGCTCGGCGAGATCGCGGGAAACCGCCAGAGCAAGGCCGAGCTCGAAAGCCAGATCGCGCAGCTCACCAACGAGCGCCGCGCAAAACTCTCGGCCATGCTGATCGATACCCAGTCGAGCCTTGCCGATCTGGTGCCGAAGATGTTTGCCGCACAGGCCACAGTGGACCGCGCCGTGGTGCATGCTCCCTATGACGGCCAGGTGATGAACCTTACGGTCTTCTCTACCGGCGCGATCGTCGCTCCCGGCCAGACTATCCTCGATATCGTGCCGGCCAGGGATTCGCTGATCGTGCAGGCCCAGGTCAAGGTCGAGGACATCGCCAGCCTGCGCGCCGACATGACGGCGGAGGTCCGCTTCACCTCCTACAAGCAGCGCACCACTCCGGTCATCCACGGTCATGTCGCCCGTATTTCCGCGGACCGTGTCACCGATGCCAAGACCGGCTTTCCCTATTACGTTGCCGATATCGCGGTGGACCCAAAGGAACTCGCCGCCGCCTCGCAGATCCAGCTCTATCCAGGCATGCCTGCCTCGGTGATGATCGTGACCGAAGAACGCACCGCTCTGGACTACATTCTGGGACCGCTGACGGCGACCTTGCACACGGCGTTCCGGCAAAAGTAGAGAGCGCACGCTCGGACTGGCCCGGGTGCTTGCTGAATGAGCTTCGTCGACGCGAAGGTCTGCCTCTGCCAGCGATCTGCTGAAGGCAGACCATCCGTTTCCATGAAGAGTTTCGGGCGCCGGCAGGCGTACGAAAGTCCCCGAGGAAGAGGCGTCGGAGGAGGTTGCGTCGAGGTGGTCCGCCGCCGAACATTTTTTTGGGTGGACCTATCAAAAGATAATTGCCGAAGGCGCTTAATTCGCCAAATCGGCACTATGTGCAGTTGCATTGCAGCGCCACGCATTTGAAGGGGCCGCGGCCGAGGAGTTCCCGACGCTCCCGCTCTGCGTTTCGGGCACCGTGCGCCCGACACACTGTTTTCGCCGCCGGGCGGCGATGCTGTCGCCCCTCTCCCCTTTGATGACTCTGGGGTCAAGTGCCGCTTAGTCGCGTGTCTGCTAATGTTTCCCAACTGAAACTCATTGCAGCCAGAGAGCCGTGGAGAACGGGGCGGCGACGTGTGAGACGGCAATGTCAACGCCGTACAATTTTTCGCAAGGCGATGCGCCGATAGATCTGCAAAGATCGTTCTGGAACAAATGGAACACTGAAATCGGGGGGCGCGAAAAGCATCCCATAAGCGCACGTCAATCAGAGGTCATACGAGGCTGGCTCGAAAGACTGGGCCGAAATGACCTCGATATCCTTGATGTCGGCTGCGGCAATAGCTGGTTCGAGCCGGAACTTTCACGATACGGCAAGGTAACGGCGACCGACCTTTCCGACGAAGTTCTGAGTCGCGCGGCAAAGCGTTGGCCACACATCACTTTCACTGCAGGAGATTTCATGGCCCTGGACTTCGGTCGATCGACATTCGACGTGATCGTCACCCTGGAGGTTCTCTCGCACGTATTCGATCAAAAAGCCTTTGTCCGCAAACTCGCCACCCACCTTCAGCCTGGCGGTTATCTGATGCTGGCAACGCAAAACCGTCACGTACTCGAAAAGTACAATGCGATTCCACCTCCTGCGCCGGGGCAGCTGCGTCACTGGCTTTATCAGCACGAGTTGGCAGAATTGCTCGAACCCGAATTTGCGTCGCAGGAACTTTTCACGGTTTCGCCGGTGGCCCGCGTCGGAGTGATGCGGATCGTGAACTCGTGGAAGCTCAATGCGCCTGTACGCGCCCTCTTTGGCAACCGCGTGGAGCGATTCAAGGAGCGCATGGGCTTCGGGTGGACTTTGATGGCTCTCTCGAGGAAACCTTTTTAGGAGGTTGGCGACGATTGCCTGACGGGTCCAGAACCTTACCTTGGCGCTTAGGTTTCCGGAGATTTTTGCGGCAATCCAATGATGTGCGTGGGTCGTGTCCCGCGAGGTGGTGTAGCTGGGCGGTAGCCGCTCCCGAGCGCGCCCTCAACAGCGCCGTCGCGAGCGAGCGGCGCAGCGGTGGTCATCGATGTTCTTCCGTTAGGGGCGGGTTGCTGACACCAATCCCGGCGCGGCGATGGAGAATTGGAATTCGGACCGGCTGATATGCCTCAACGTTCGATGTAATCGCGCTCGAATCGGGCAAATTTTGTCAAGCCTGGTTCATCGAGCATGCGAACATTGCCTTGGCGGAATTCGAGATATTTGCGCTCGCGCAGTTCCCGCAGCATACGATTGACGTGTATCGGCGTGAGTCCGAGCGCGTCGGCAAGATCGTATTGGGTGAGAGGGCATTCATAGCTGTTGCGGGTGACGGAGCCGATCCGTTCCAGACGCGCCTTCAGTTCGAGAAATAGGTGCGCCGTGCGCGCTAGGGCGCTGCGTCGTCCAACGTTTGTAAGATGTTGAGCGATGACCGATCGGTGTTGCATCAGCGTTTCGAGAATAAGCGAGAAAAGATGTGACGACTTCATGGCAGCACGGGTAAATGCCTTGGTCGAAGCCACCAACACCGAAAGTTCGGTCTGGGCCACGAAAGTCTCGAGAGCACTGCCCGCGTATGACTGGGGCAGGACGATGTCGCCTGTCAGCGCAAAATCCAGGATTTGCCGTTGCCCGCCCTCGAGTTCATGGGAAATGCAACCCCAGCCCGACTCGACTATGAATACGCGGTCGCTGACCTCGCCTTGACCGACGATGACCGACTCTGCCGCATAGCGCTTCGGGGTGAACCCTAGCGCCTTGATCAAAGCAATATCGACGTCGTTGACTGCGACGTACGATGAACGTTTTTCATTCCCGCGCAAAATGGGCCGTGAAGGGTACGTCATCTACAACCCCGCCCAACCTCCTTCCCCCCAAGATAAAATGTAACCGTTCCCGGCCTGGCAGCAAGCAGATTTAGGAGATCACCAGTGGCCCTGGCGCGCGGTTTTTTGCCAAAGGTGCGTCTCAACCGTTAGGACAAGAAGGTTCATAGGCTCACAAGTCACAACGCCTCGATTAGTTCCGCGGGGAGATTGGAAGAGGCCGTTCATTTCTCATATTGGCACAGCTTACAGGCATACTAGCCCGCTTTGCAGTCAGCACACAGAGGTAGACATAGAGGTAGGAATACCGAATTCGCCGTAGCCCTGATATCGTAGGAGGTAGGACCTTGGTCGGGGAAGAGACCAAACTGCCGGAACCAGCTTCGCATTCTGTCGACGTCGTGCGCGCCTCGTGGAAGCAGGACCTTGGCGGAATTTTTAACCGCGCAGGCGCCGGTCGTGGCGGGCTTGGACCACTTCAGAGCAATTCCAGGAAGAAGGCGTGACGGTTTTCCGACCAGAATTGCGTGAAAACAAATAGTTAGAGCAGTTCGGATATTCGCTGAACAGCTTCAGAGTCAGCCGCAGGCGTTCCTGAGAGACGGTTTGCCCGCATCGGAATTGGCAGCGGGAAGGGTTCGACCTGTCCTCCGGTCTTATCCAGATATTGCATCAACGCCGTGACCAAGTGGTAGAAAATGCTTGCAGGGACTTCCGTCGCCGCCGACCTTCCGCGCTCGTCAATCCTGTCGACCCACAAGCCAAGCGGCGCGGGATCGATATGCCATCTGAAGAGACGGGCGACGCGCGCTTCGATCTCCGGTTTCAGGTCAGGCCCGCCGATGCCATCCAGGGCGATGGCCGCCTTAATCGCCTCGCATTGCGGCCAACTTCGGGACAGCCGGTCGAGCGGCATTCCCTGCCGCGACACCGCTGCATAAGCCAGGCCTGTGGCCCGGTTCAATCCGCTGGCGACCGCCGACGAATAGAGCTTCCTCGCAAAGGCCACGAGATCCTTCTGCCCGCTCGCCCGGGAGAAATCGACGAGGAGGGACGCCCATTCGAAATGGTGCCCCGGTTCGGTCCACTGTCCTTCGTCTCCCGGCAATGGCTGCCAATCGGCGTCGAAACGTTCGCCGAGCGTCCAGCTTTCCTGGTCGAAAAAATGGCAGCGGAAGAGATCGATGACGCGTGCCGCCCGACGCAGGTGGGCGCGGTCGCCGGTGGCGTCATGCCAGGCAAGGAAGGATTCCAGCATGTGCATGTGCGGGTTCGAGTTCCGTACCCCGTTCCAGCCAGGCGACTCGAGGAAGCCGCTCAGGGAGCCGTCCTCGAGATGAGTGTCGATGAAACAGAATGTCTCCTGCGCGAGCGGCAAGGCGTCCCGATGGCCGCACCGATGAGCATGGGCAAGCGCCAGGAGCACACAGGAATGGTCGTAGGCGTCCTCCGCCGGGTCGGCCACGCTGCCGTTGGAATTGAGAGTGCGCACCCAGCCGCCGCGGTCAGTGCGGCCGTATTTCGCGAGGAAGCCGATACCGTGGTCGATGAGACTGCCGGCCGGTCCTGCCCAGCCGCGTTCCTTCGCCACCGCGAAAGCGTAGATCTGGCGCGCCATGGTGCGCATGCGCTTGGGTTTGTCCAACGGCCTTGCGTCGAAACCGAGAGCCTCGTGGAAGCCGCCATGCACGTCGTCAACACCTGCCGTGGACCACAGGGGCAGGGTTTCGTCGAAGAGCCAATGCTCGACGCGCCTGCGCCAGGCTCCGCTGATGATGACCCGATCTTCCGACGCCGTGAACTTGGTCTCGAGCCGCCCGCTCTTCTCCAACTGCTCGACAACCTTCTTGACGTTCTGGCTCTTGCTGACGGGGGCAACGAACACCGCATCCGGCGTCGCCACCACCGCTACATGCTTCATGCCGATGACGGTCAGCAGCCTGCCCTGACTTCTAAGGTAGGAGCTGTCGCAATCCATGGCGATGACGTCGCCCATCACGACATTGCCGTCCCGGTCGGTCGGGCTGGTTTCGAGCAGCGACTGCCACGATCCAAGATCGTTCCAGCGGAAGGAAGCCGTGACCATCGCGATGTCGTTCGCATGTTCCATGACCGCGTAGTCGATCGATGTCGACGGGACGGTCGAGTAGGCGCCCTGGGGCAAGTAAATGGCCGAGACGTCGGCCCGCGCAGTCTTGACGGCGCGCTCCGCGCCTTCCCAAATGTCGGGCCTTAAGTCGAGAAATGCCTTCCGCATCGTATCGGCGCGAAACAGGAAAATGCCGGCGTTCCAGTAGAATCGCCCCGAAGACACATATTGGCGGGCCGTCTGGGCATCGGGTTTTTCGACGAAACGCAAAACGGCGGCCACGCCATCGCGTTCTTCCGAAACCTCGATGTAACCATACCCGGTTTCGGGATGTGTCGGCCTTATGCCGAATATGACGATGCTTCCGGAAGCTGCCGCCGGCCTGCCCGCCTCGACGGTTTGCCAGAATTGCGCTTCGGTCGAAATCTCATGGTCGGAGGGAACCACGAGCACAAGGGCATCCCTGCCATGTTCGGAAATCGTCTGCAGTGTGGCTATCGCAACGGCCGCGGCGGTATTGCGGCCGACAGGCTCGAAAATCAGCCGGCCGCCATTGAGGCCGAGGGGACCGATATCCGAGATGACGCGGTCGGCGTGCCGCTCGGATGCTATCAGGTGGATGGGGATCTCGCCGTCCGGCCGCGCCTTGAGGCGCCGGATGGTCTTGGCCAGCATGGAGCCGTCGCCCGAAAGGTCGTGAAATTGCTTAGGATTATCTTCACGCGAGAGCGGCCACAACCGTGATCCGACGCCTCCGCTCATGACAAAACTTACGATCCGGTCCGGCATCGGCCAATGCTCTCAGAATGTCTGGTTGTAGGCTCCGACTTCCGGATTACGGCGCAGGACGGCATCGAGGGCCTCGAACATCTCTCGACGTCGTTCGGGCGAGACGGGGCTTTCCACCACCACGACGATTTCCGGTTTGTTCGACGAGGCCCTGACCAGGCCCCAAGTACCGTCTTGGGCAACGACACGAACTCCATTCACGGTCACCAGATCAGCCAGCGGCTGGCCGGCGAACTCGGTCCCGTCCCCCTTCATTTTCGCGAATTCGCCGACAATCTTCTCGACCACGCCGTATTTCTCCTCGTCAGGGCAGTGGGGCGACATCGTCGGAGTGCCGAAGGTCAGGGGCAGATCGCGGTAAACGTCAGCAACGGTCCTGCCTGGGTTGCGGTCCAGCATCTCGCAGACAGCGATCGCTGTGACGAGCCCGTCGTCGTAGCCGCGGCCTATCGGCGGGTTAAAGAAGAAATGCCCCGACTTCTCGAAGCCAGCCATGGCATGGAGTTCGAGGACGCGTCTCTTGATGTGGGAGTGTCCGGTTTTCCAGTAATCCGTCGTTGCCCCGTTTCGCGCGAGGACGGGATCGGTCATGAAGAGTCCCGTAGACTTCACGTCCGCGACGAAAACGGACTTCGGATACAGCCCGGAGATGTCTCGCGCCAAGATGACGCCGACCTTGTCCGCGAAAATCTCGCTGCCCTCGTTGTCGACGACACCGCAGCGGTCGCCGTCGCCGTCGAAGCCGAGTCCGACATCGGCGCCCGTCGCCAGAACCTTGTCCCGGATCGCATGCAGCATCAGCAACTCCTCGGGATTGGGGTTGTATCGAGGAAATGTGTGGTCGAGTTCCACGTCGAGTGGGATCACCTCGCAGCCGATGCGCTCCAGCACCTGCGGCGCGAATGCGCCGGCGGTGCCGTTGCCGCAGGCAACCACCACCTTCAGCTTTCTGCTGATCTTTTTTCCTGCGGTCAGGTCGTCGATATATGTCTCGCGAAACCCCGGCACGAATTCATAGCTTCCCCCGCCCACCAGATCAAATTCACCGGCCAGCACGAGCGCTTTCAAGGCTGTCATCTCTGCCGGGCCGAATGTCAAAGGCCTTTGCGCCCCCATCTTCACTCCGGTCCAACCGTTCTCGTTGTGGGAGGCCGTCACCATGGCCACCGACGGTGCGTCGAGGGCGAACTGGGCGAAGTAAGCCATGGGAGAAAGCGCCAGGCCGATGTCCTTGACGCGCGCTCCGGCCGCCATCAGGCCGGAGATGAGCGCCATCTTGATGGCCATGGAATAGCTGCGGAAGTCGTGACCGGTGACGATGTCTGGACCCACTCCCATTCGGCCGATCAGAGTGCCGAGCCCCATGCCGATCGCTTGCGCGCCCATCAGGTTGAGTTCGGGCTCGTTCTCGGAGCCCGGATACCCGAACCACCAACGCGCATCGTATTCCCGGAAGCCGGTGGCCTTGACGAGGGCACTGGTTTCGAATGCGAATGTGTTTGGCTTGGCTTGGCCGACTATGTTCACGGTCCACTCCGCAATTTCCGGGCACAGTAGCATGCCGCCGGACACGGACCTCTTCATGAATTCGAGTAGCCCTAACGCCCTGGTTCGCGCTCCTTCATCCAATAGGAGAATGCCCGCCGATGGCCGAAAGGATGTTTTCCAAGTGTGGGAGTCTGTGTTCTGGAGAGTGCGTCCTTCTCGGGCGCTGATGAAGGGTGGGCTGCAAGGTGTCGCTGACCGCATTGAGGTTCCCGTCTCGGAAGAATGTCGAAGAAAGGCGGTTCGTCTGACTCGCGTTCTCGGGGTGATCAGGTTGAAATCGAGAGGGACTCCGCGGCATTCCTCTGAGCGCGGAAAGGATGACGGACTGCGCCGCGTTCTCTTTGGAGGCGTTGGAAAATGGCGAGGGCCCCAGAACGTATGGCCGCGCCGATCGCTGCCCTTGCACGGGACCTGGCGCTCAATCGTGGACGGCCGCTCTCGGTGGACAGCAGATATCATTTGTCGGAGAACGAAAGCGGAACTGCCGTGCATTCTCCCTTCCACTAGGGCGTAGGGCCCGTACGCCAATTGGCGGCGTTTACCTTGCGTGACGCAGGCGTAATCTTCTGCGGCAGCCTGGGATCGAGCCTCAGCTTTCAATGGACACATCGGCCGAATGCCATCGACCGCCTGCACGGGAACGGCGTGTTCGCAGGATTTCCCGCACGCCTGCAGGAGAAATTGAATGAACCGTATGTTCCCCGCTCAGTGGCCCACGGCGACGGATCAGGAGCGTCCCGCGGGCCAGGAGTTTATTGGCCTCTCCGACATAACCGAATTTGTACGACGCTATGTTGGGACTATCGTCGTCTGCCTCGCCGCGGCACTGCTGGTGGCTTGGTTCTACAATTCGACCACCGCCCCGACTTTCACCGCCAAGGCGCAGATTCTGATCGAGCCGAAATTGCCGCAGCACCTGCAGGAAGGCGGCGAAGTGAATCTGTCACTGGATACCGCCCAGGTGGAAAGCCAGATCGCGGTCATGCAGTCAGAAAAGATCGCGGCGATGGTCCTCGACCAGTTGAACCTTGTCGACGACCCCGAGTTCAACCGTCCGCAGACTCCGAGTTTGCGGGAGAGGTTCAGGACGTTTGGAGACATGCTGCTTGACGGGTACGGGCTCCGGAAAAGCGCCTGGATCACCTCGCTTTGGGAGCATTCCGGGCTCAGCGCACCTGAAACGCCCGCGCCGTTGACCGACTACCTGAAGTGGCGGCGCAGCATGTTGATCGTCCGCAACAGCCTCGACATCCGCAGGGTCGGCGTCTCCTACGCGATAGACATATCCTTCACCGCTCTCGATCCCGAGGGCGCAGCCAGGATCGCGAACGCCACCGCGGACGCCTTCGTGCGCGAGCAGATCGAAACCAAGACCGACGCCGCAAAGGAAGGCGGCGCATGGCTCGAGCAACGCCTAGGGCAACTGCGCACCGAGATGAACGAGGCGATGGCGAAAGCGCAGGAGTTTCGGTCACGGCACGACTACAGCGTCGGCCATCAAGCCAAGGGCGGGGGCGACGCCGTGCCGACGCTGGAAGAGCTTGAGGTGACTGCTGAAACGTACCAGAAGATGTACGAAAGCTTCCTCCAGGCTTACACCAATTCGGTAAGCCAGCAATCGTACCCGGTTGCCGACGCAAGGGTGATCACAGCTGCGACGGCGCCGCTTTATCCGAGCGCGCCCCGGCCGAAGCTGCTGCTGGCCCTCGCGGCGGTTACCGGACTCATGGTCGGCATCGGAGTTTCATTTGCAAGGCATACGTTTGACTGGACCATCAAGTCGCCACGCCACATCCGGGACAACCTGGGCGTCGACTGCGTCGGAGAACTGCCGCCCACCAGCTGGAGAATGGATTCCGGCCGTCTCGACGAAGTGGTAAGACACCCGCATTCCCGATACAGCCACGGCCTCAGGAAGGCACGAACGGAAATCGCCCTCGCGCAAACCAGTCACCCGATCAAGTTCCTCGGGCTGACCGCCGTTTCCGACGACAGCCCGAAGAGTTCAGTCGCCAGCAACCTTGCCTCGCTTTACGCGATGTCCGGCCTGAAGACGTTGGTGATTGACGCCGACATCCGGTCGACTATGACCTCGCGGCTGCTCGGCCCACTGCGGGCCTACGGCAAACCGTGCCAGGACCCTATCCGGCTCAACATCGTCCCCGCTCCGGGGCGGCCGTTCGACCTGCTCCCAAGTTCGGCCGTGGATGAAAAGCATCTGCTGGTACCGGGCAAGATGAAGGCACTCCTCGCGGAGCTTGCCGCCGGCGACCTTGCCCCTAACCAACTCGCCGCATACGACATCGTAATCGTCAACCTGCCGACCCTCGCCTCGGGCGCCGACGAACTGATTGTGGGATCCGCCCTGGATGGCGTCCTCATCATCGCCCAGTGGGGCAAGACGCATGTCGAAACGCTGCGAGAACTTGTCAGGACACTGCAAGCCGGCAGGACGTCGGTGCTTGGCGTACTCCTGACGATGTCCAAGCGCCGCAAAGCGTGAACCTCGTATCGGGATGTCCTCCTTTGGAAGTCGCAAAATCGCGTAGGGGGATCATTCCTTGGGATTAGGGGGATAGCCCCGGAGCGTCGCGATACCCCCTTTGCCTTTCTTGCCCGCAAGCCTCAGCCTTGGAAGAGTATCGAAATAATTTCGAACCGGCCATCGCCCTATGACAACAGACGCCTTCGAGAAGCAGCCGCATCAGGGAGCGACGATCTGGATTCATCCATTTCTCCCTGAGCCGGCCGATAGCCGAGCGACAGTTCTGCATGTTGTTGCTTCGCCGGATCCCGATAACGCGGGGGCGGTTTTGGCGGATCTGTCGACCCCCCTGAGGGCAGGAACGACGGACGCTCCCTTGGGAGGCGCCTTGAAGCGGATCATGGATCTGCTAATAGCGATCGCAGCGCTTGTGATGGCCGTACCGATTATGGTGGTCGTTGCCCTGCTGATCAGGATAACGGCAGGAGGTCCGGCTGTGTTCTCGCACAGCAGAGTGGGCTTCGGCGGACAGCCGTTCAATTGCTACAAATTCCGCACGATGGTTGCGAACTCAGAAGAAGTTCTCAAAGCATATCTCGAAGCCAATCCCCAGGTCACCGCGGAGTGGGAGGCGATCCACAAGATCAGGGACGATCCCCGTGTCACATCCCTCGGGTGGATCCTGCGCAAGTCAAGCCTCGACGAACTCCCCCAACTCTTCAACATCATCCGCGGCGACATGAGCTGCGTGGGCCCACGACCTATCGTGAAGGACGAACTCAAGCGCTACGGCGATCACGTGGGGGAATACCTGCGGACGAGGCCGGGGCTTACCGGTCTCTGGCAGGTGAGCGGGAGAAGCAGCACGGACTACCCCAGCCGCGTGGCACTGGATATTCAATATGTGCGGAACTGGTCGGTCTGGCTCGATCTCGTGATTCTGATCAGGACCGTCTTTGCGGTGATGCGTGTCGACAGAGCCTCCTAGAACGGGGATTTCTGCGACGCAAAGAGCTTTCGCTAGGTGATCCCCCATAGAATGGCGCATGGGCGCGGCGCGGCAATTTTTGACCCCAAAATTGTTGTTTGTTAAGCTCCCGAAAGTAAAAATGTATAATGGCGGGCGGGGGTGATCAGGATTGCTCCACTCTATTGGCCTGGCGCTCATTGCCGCGTTCGAGATCGCGTTCCGGCGAATGTACTGCAGGCTACAACCAGGCCGACTTGGTCCTTCGTTTCTATTTTACACTAACTCGATGCGTCCATTCTGTCGCTTCGGTGGACATTTTTAATCCACAAATATTTTTCTACTTGGTATTGCAGGTTTCTGGGTTCGAAGCGCGCGCGACAGGGTAGTGGCCATTTCAGCTTGGCTCATTACCAAGAATGACCTATGTGGTAATGCCGCTCGCGGCGTTCACTGCAATCGTTTTGAAGTAGGGGTCCAATTGGGATTGAGGTCCCTCTGACGCGGTGGTTACTTGGATCGGGAACGAGCGGGGAAGATTCCAGAAAATCCAAGGTTCTATGCGGATTGCAAATGAAGCCTTGTTGCAATCCCTTCAGATGTGAACTGCTCAAAGTGCCGAGGCTGCTCACACGTGGGTGCGTTTCCAATGCACAGAAATCGACAGGCCAACGATGTAGGCGCAGGCCAGTGCGAACGCCAGGACGAGGAATTTGGCGATTGTGATGTAACCCGGTAGCCCAAGGCCATTCCAGGCAAAGCTGCCGATCATGAGCAGAGCTGTCGCCGCGATCAGGGCAGGAGCCTTCAACCGCAGTCCCATCAGAACGCCTGCCGCCGATACGACGACTACACCCATGATCACCGACATCTCCAGCGGCATCCGCAGGGCTGACTGGCGCACCGCGGCAGAAGGTTCCGTCAGGGGCTCGATGAGCCCAGCGAGTGCTCACTGATATGCGGCCTGGAAGTGCTAGGCAAGTGGCAAAGGGCGTTGCATGGGTCCGCACAAGCACGGGATTTGGTCTTGCTGCCCGTCCTTCCACGGCCTCCAGCTGGAGCGGCTTCAGCCTTCAGAGCCCCCGTCGCTGAAATACGAGCTTGATCAGTTGGTACCCTGATCCGGAAGCTTCTCGGCCTGAATGCCGCTGTCTGCGGGCAGGGCAGCCAAACCGGGCTGCGGCGGGGGAATTTCAACCTTCACGGTGTCGCCTGGCTTGATCGGTGTCGTTTCCTCAGCGGCCAGTTCTTCCGAACCGCTGCCCGTCGTCCTGACAATCTTGAAGATCGGCTTGGCCCTTTCAGCGCGTTCCTTGAGAGCGAGCAGGGCTGGAGCCGTGACCGCGGTTTCGTGCAGCAACTGCGATGCGGTGTCCGCTTTGGTGGTAACTTCATTGAGCTGCGATTGCGTTTCCCGCAAAGCCTCGGCGATACCGCTGGCGTGCTGGTTGTTGAGATTGAGAATCTCGATATCGGTCTTGCTCATCTCCTGCCTGACCCGTAACAGCGAGGTCTCGGCAGCCAGTCTGTCGCCCTGCATCTGGGCAACCGTCCCTTCCAGGTTAAGTTCCCTCGGTGCAACGGCCAGCCCCTTCTGGACAAGGGTCGAAACGCCCTCCAGTTCCTTCTGGATGAGTTGAATCTGCTTGTCGCGGAAGGTTAGCTGCTGCTGGAGCGACTCCAGTTCCTTTTCCAGGAAGTCCCTGAGTTCCCTTAGCGAACGCAGTTGCGTCATCATCGCTTCCTTGCGGACGGCAAAGATCCTGCTCTCCTGCTCCATCGCCACCGCGACCGTTGGGTTCGAAGCCCTGTCCTTCAGTTCCGCCGGGAAGGCGATCTCATCGCTGTCGGCCTGCTCGGCTTCCAGCCGCGCTTTGCGCGCAAGCAGAGTGACGCTGCTCAGCGCCAACAGACCCACATCGCCCTGGCCAGCGATAATCTCACGCTCGAGCCTCGGAATGTCATCCTCGCGTATCCGCAAACCGCCGGCGATTCCCAGTGCCTGCAGCACCGTCAGTCCGGGTCTGTAGGGAAACTCGCCGGGCTGCGCCACGTAGCCGACGATGTAGAACGGTCTGTACTGGGCGATCTCGACTGCGACATCCGGTTGCCGGCCGAGGCCCATCTGCCGCATCAGGTGGTCGCCGATTGCGCGGGCGAGGTCGCCCGGTGAGGTGCCCTGTGCGCGTATCTGGCCGACAAATGGCAGGAACAGCGTGCCATCGGCGCCGACGACGAAATCATCGTTAAGAGCGGTCCATTCGAAGATCACGTCCCGCGATGCGCGCCACTCGTATACCTTGAGCCTGACCTTGTCCTGAGGTCCGAGGAGATACTCGGCAGCCACCGCCGGCAAGGCGAAGGCGATCGCCGCCGCCAACGAAGCCGCCACCGTCGCAAGCCATTTCCGCATTGTGTTTCCGCCTCAGATTTTCAAGATGTATTCGGGTTCGATCCGCCCCATGGCGACATGCAGGATCGCGAGCATGTTGCCCCTGAGCCTGCCTCTCCGGTCGACATACGGCTCCGGACGCAGGCTCTTTGCCAGGTTGGCCGCAATGTTCCTGAACATCAGCGGCAGCGCGAAAGAGGCCGGAACGGAGCCTTTCTTGATCAGGTAAATAGCGTTCACGACCTGGGAGTAGCCGAACCGCTCTCCGCTCACCCGCCCCGTTTTGAGGCCGAGATGGACCCCGGTGATTGAGGTCACGCAGACCACACGACCCTTGGATCTCATTTGGCTGGTGAAGTCGATGTCTTCCTGCCAGCCATAGAGGACGAGGCGCTCGTCGAAGCGCAGATCTCCCACAAGCGAGGAACGGAGCGACATGTTGCATCCGTACGCACCGATATGGTCGACCACCGGCGGTCCATCGTGTTTTTTCAGCTCGGCCTCCCGCAAGGCGGCCTCGGCGGCTTGCCAGGTGAGGCCGGCATTCGTGGCGCCGTCTCGGACCACCATGCCCATCACTACCGCCCATCCGTCATTTTCCGCGAAAGCTCTCTCGATCTGTTCCAGATATTCGGCGGATGGGACAAAATCGTCGTCGAAGAACGTGATGATGTCGGAGCGCCCAAGGGCCCGTGCGAGCGCGCTGTTGCGCTGCGCAGCCAGTCCCTTCGGACCGAAAACGAGCGAAACGGGGAAGGGACAGCTTTCCGGCAGTTCGACATGCGTTGCGTCGGGTGCCGACAGGATGATCTCGTCGGGAAGTCTCGTCTGACCGCTCAAATAGCGGAGCAGGCGAGCGACCTGTTCGCTGCGGCCAAGCGTCGGGATGATCACGGTGAGTTTCACGGCCGGTCCATATTTGGTTCAGGCCGACCCTAAATCGGCAAGGGGGCCGAAACAGCCTGCATAAAAGGAGACGGAGGAAGCATGGCTTACCTCCTGGCATCGGCTTTCGGAGTAGCCCCGGTGAACGACCCAGCCATAAGTATTAGGCGAACATGCGCCCGGAGCAGCCTGTAGCCGATCGGACAACTTGCCCGGGCCGTTGCAAGGAATCGAGACTGCTAGCCTGCCGATGCAAAGGGGGAACCATGCTCCACGAACGCGCTTCCGATCTGGCCCTCGCGGCCAGGGTCGATATGCCCATCGAGGAGGTGCCGCCCGCACCGGGGCTTCGCGTCGACAGGTATGCCAGGATAGCTGTCATTCATGACTGGTGCCCGAATTTCCGGGGTGGTGAACGGGTACTGGCGCAGATATGCAAGCAGTTCCCCAATGCTGAGGTTTTCACGCTTTTCGATTTTTTGCCGGCCGAGGTGAAGGAGCAATATTTTCAGGACGTGGAATTCCATACGTCAGCGGCCAACCGGATTCCGATGGTGCAGAAATTCTATCGCTCGCTTTTCTTCTTTTGTCCCTTCCTGATCGAACAGTTCGACGTGACGGGCTATGACGCGGTGATCTCGTCTTCGGCCGCCTTTTCGCGCGGCGTGATCACCAGGCCGGACCAGCCGCATCTCTGTTATGTGCACAGCCCAGTTCGTTACGCCTGGGACGAGCAGTTTTCCTATCTTCAACAAGGGCGGCTTGGCTTCGGCCCCAAGGGGATGCTCTATCGGTACATGCTCCATCGCCTGAGGACGTGGGATACGAGAACCGCGCATGGCCCGGACCTTATGCTGGCCAACTCGAATTATGTCCGTTCCCGGATCCAGCACATCTACGGACGCGAGGCGCGCGTCGTCTTCCCTCCGGTCTCGCTGAGAGAGCTCCCTTGTGTGGAGGACAAGGACGACTACTATGTTTCGGCGTCATTCCTCGCCCCCTACAAGCGCACCGACCTCGTCATCCGAGCTTTCAATGAGATGCCGTCGCGGCGCCTGGTCGTCGTCGGGGAAGGCCAGCAATCGGCCAGCCTGCGGGCGCTTGCCGGTCCCAACGTCACCTTTGCGGGATACCTGCCCCGGCAGGACTATGTGGACACCCTGGCGCGGGCAAAGGCGATGGTCTTCGCCGGCTGCGAGGACTTTGGCATAGCCTTGGCCGAGGCACAGGCCTGCGGAACGCCGCTGATCGCTTTCGGCCGCGGCGGGGCGGTCGACATCGTGCAGCGCCTTGGGTCCTCTCCCGAACCCACGGGCGTGCTGTTCAAGGCCCAGACGGTCGATCACCTCAAGGAGGCGGTCGAACGCTTCGAAGAGAACAGCCATGCCGTGACGCCCCGCGCCTGCGCCAGGAACGCAGGACGCTTTTCGGAAGAGAACTTCGATCGCGCCATCCTGGAATCGCTCGGGGCCGTCCAGGCGCTTCACGAGATCATGTGAGTTCGGGTACTCTGACGACCTTCGTTAGCGTATCGGCGCCGTCTGCGGCGGCCATCGCCTCGAGATAGCGCAAGGCCGTCGCTCGCCAACGATATGCCGAGGCTCTCGCTCGTCCCCTGCGTATCATCTGCTTGCGCTTGTCCTCGCAATCGCGCAGCTGCATGAAACGGTCGAACCATCCTTCCGGGTCGTCGGGCGGCACAAACAGCGCTGCGTTTGCGCAGACCTCGGGCAGGCTGGCTCGGTCGGACACCACCACGGGGCAGCCGACGGCCATCGCCTCGAGGGCGGGAAGGCCGAAGCCCTCGGTGAGCGAGGGGAACGCCAAGCATAGCGAATCCGCAAGGAGAGCCGCCAGTTCGCCGTCCGAGATGCGGCCGAGCCAGTGGATGTTTTGCGCATTGGCCTTGGGTGATCCCGACCTGAAGACGCGCGAATCCGACATGCCGACAACCGCAATCCTGAGCCCGGCCGCGGCAAGGCGCTCGGCCATGTCCAGGATGAGCCTCACATTCTTGTGGGGTGCGGCGCTGCCGATCATGACGATGGTTTGCGGCGAGGCGGCCAGCCGTGTTCCCGCGGAATGTTGAGGCGTCCATTGCAAGACATGCTCATGGCCGTTCGGGGCTAAGAAGGCCCGGTGCACGGGGACGACGCCGCTGCGGACCAACTCCCCCAGCGAATAGTCGGAAACGGTCGAAATGGCCCATGCGGTCCGGCCGAGGCATGGCAGCAAGATACGGTAGAAGCTCCGGAAGGCAAGGGAGTAGCTCTGCGGAGCATTCCAGACGTTCGCATCATGGATGCAGACGATATGCTTGCGGGAAAGCAGAGGTCCTGTGTTGCAGAGGCTGAGCAGTCCGCCGCCGCCGAGAGACGAGGGGAGTTGCGTCTGCTCCCAGATATGGCCGATCGTGCGGCCGATCTCGAAGCGTTCAATGAAAGCCAGGGGAATATCCTCCGACCCGGGCGGGCAGTGCAGTCGAACGTCGAGACCGCGCGCGAGAGGCCCCTGTTCCGCGAGCAAAGCGTCGAGTGAACGGACGACCTCGCGCGCATAGCGCTGGACGCCTGTTGTCGGCTGGGAAAGAAAACGCCCATTGATTGTCCAACGCCGCGCCATGTCGTCCCCCCTTGAACCTTCAATGTGGGGCTGCGAAGGCCTCAGGTCACCATGGCCATCGGGTCATCCGGTAACCCGGAAATCATCCGGATAGGCGAGGATAGGTAGTCCGCCTACCTCAAACATTCGAGGCCCTTCGTGCCTCCCGCGATGCTAGTGTGGTCCGGGCGCCGAAAAGGCCCGGGGGAGGTGGAGATGGGCAAAATCGAGTTCGACACAACGCAATCTCTACCAGCACGATCAGCCGAGCTATTGGATGGACACCGCCCCAGGACACCGCTCGCGACCTCGCTTGCCGGGGACGCCGCATCCTTGATCGGACATACGGCCTGGACATGGTCGGACCGGGAATCGCCGACACGGCGCTGGACGATAAACGGGGATTTCACGACGCTTCGGCCGACCGGCGTAGCCCGCTACGCCAGCGAAGTGACCATGGCCCTCGATGCTCTCCTTTCGGAAGGACATCCGCTTGGCCGCGACATGGAGATCGATCTCGTGGTTCCGCGTCCGCTTCCCGAAACCTTCCGCCTCGACGCCATCTCCGTCCGGATCGTGCCCGAATTCAGCAGGCCACGTCTCCCGCAATTCTGGGTGCAGGCGCAGTTGCCCTGGCATATACCGGGAGGATTGCTGAGCTTCTGCAACCTCGCTCCCATCGCACTGAGGCGCCAGATCGCGTGTATCCACGATATGCACACAAGGCTCATGCCATCGAGCTATGGGCGGGGTTTCCGGTGGGCCCACCGCCTTATCCTGCCGGCGCTCGGCAGGCGGGCTGCCCGCATTACCACGGTCTCGCAGCTCTCGCGCAGCCATCTGGTGGAGTTCGGCATCGCGCCGGACGAGAAGATCGTCGTCACCTACAACGGCAGCGACCATGCGAAGAGATGGGATGCAACGAGATCGTCCCTGACAGTCGACCGAGATAGACCGTATGTCCTCTGCCTCGGAAGACGGGACCAGGAGTACAAAAACATGGCGCTTCTCGCCAGGCTGGCCCCGCTCCTCGACGAGATGGGTCTCGATCTCTGGATGCCAGGCGATGTCGACGAGAAGACGATCCTGCGATACCTCCCGGACATGCCCGCGAACATAGTCCTCCTGGGACGGATCGGGGACGACGACTTCAAGAAGGCGCTCGAAGGCGCCCTGTGCTTTCTGTTTCCGTCACGCATCGAGGGGTTTGGACTGCCCGCCGTCGAGGCGATGGCCTCGGGCTGCCCGGTCGTGGCCTCGACCTCGCCCTGTTTGCCCGAGATCTGCGGGGATTCGGCTCTCTATGCCGATCCCGATGACGTCCAATCATGGGCCGAAACCGTCCGCCTGCTGATGCTCACCCGGGATTTGCGGGAGCGGCTGGTCGCCAAGGGATATGCCAGGGCCAGCAGTTATTCCTGGCGATGGATCGCATGGAAATACCTCGAGCTCATGGTTCACGTCGACGCCGACTTCGGGGAATTCGGCGGTTAACCGGGTTGGCACGGATCAACCCTGCCGGGATGTTCAAGCGGCGAGACCGGGCGGCTCGTTATGCATGCGCGGGAGTGGAATTATAGCTGGAGCGGCATCGCACTCTATCAGATGGTGGCGTGGAGAAGGCAAGATGAACGAACGGATCGGTCCGCGCGGATTACGTGGTCCGGGCGGAATTGCCTGCGCCGGCACCCTTCTCTTCGACAACTCGCTGTCGATCCTGAACAGGACCGGAGCCTATCACATCGCCAAGGACCTGACCCGGGAATTCGTCCCGGCCAGGGCGGGAATCCGGTATTGGCGGCTGGGTTCCTTCGCTCCCGAGGGCCTGGTCCGCAAGATTGTCGCCCGGTTGATGATGCTGGAAATCAACTGGTTCCGGGACAGAGAAATCTTCCTCATCCGTGATAAGGTCGACGAACGCGGCATCCGGCTGTTCCTGGACCCGCTCTACGTCCTGAGGTCACGCCTGACGGAAAACGACATTGTCCTTTGCCACGATGTCGGCCCGCTGACGCATGGCGATCTCTACGACGAACGGACCTGCACCAATTACCGGCTTGCCTACGAGAAAATTCGGCGCGTCGGGCCCGGCATCGTTTTCGTCAGCAATTTTTCCGCAAACAACTTCGGGATCCTTTTCGGGTCCGGTTTCCGATTCCTGAAGACAATCCCGCTCTATCTGCGCACTGAACTGTTCGACGGCCCGGCAGAAGCACCCCCCGGCGTGCGCGGTCCGTTCTTTCTCACCGTCGGCGCGTTCGAAACCCGCAAGAACCAGATCGCCGCCCTGAAGGCGTATCGAGACGGCGGATTCCATGGCCAGGGTGTCGGATATGTGCTGTGCGGAGCGCGCGGCGACGGCTACGCGAAGATTGCGGAACTTGCGGGAACCGTTCCGGGTGTGAGGCTCATGGGATACGTTCCCGACGCACAGTTGCGCTGGCTCTACGGCAATGCCGAGGCATTCGTACTGCCAAGTCTTCTCGAAGGTTTCGGCATGCCGGCACTGGAGGCAGCCTATATGGGACTGTTGCCGATAGTATCCACCGGCAGCGCCCTCGCCGAGGCCGTCGGGGGCGTGTGCTCCCAGGTGCAGCCGGATAGCCCCGCCGCGATCGCGCAGGCGATGGGGACAGCGCTTTCGCGAAGCGCCGCGGAGAAGGTGCAAACGAACCGCTTGCTGCGCGACATCGCGTCAGCTGCAACCAAGGTTTGGTTCCTGCAGCAATGGAGGGAACTGCTGGCCGCGGCAGCAATTCCAAGAAAGATGTGAAACGGGTTTCCGTCCGGAATTTCGGCAAAACCAGCGGATGAAGCGCTTCGCCTTTTCATGAAGCCCAAATTGCGTCACCCGTCCGGGAAGGTGTTCGCAACAGCACCGACAATCATGCCGGAGCAACTGCATTACGGAAGATTCGACCGGCAATCACGATTTCGTCGAATAAGCGATGGCTGGTCACGAACACTCCGGCCAGCCAGCCGGCCGCTGCAAGACACCCAGCGAGTATCGCCTGTCCCAACGACAGGTCGAAGCTGAAGCCGCCGGCAACGACCATGCCCAGTGGACCGAGTACGGTAAACGCGGTAACGACGCCGCTCTTTCGGACGGCGACAGCTATCTCGTCCCACCGCAGCGAAAGCCTGCGACGCACGAAGCTCAAGGACACAAAGGCCTGGAACGGCACAATGAACATCAGGCTCAACGCCGCGCCCATAAGTCCGGCAACCAAGACCGCGCTCGTCATGACGACTGCTGAGACAGGAACGACGATCAACGACCGTACGAACATGTCCCTGATCGAGCCTATCGCCATCATCACCGGGTGGTTCAGCTCGAAGCTGAAGGTGAAAAGGGACGCCAGGGCGATGACTTGCACCAGCGGTGCGACTGCCCGCCATTGGTGGCCGAGCACGATGTCCACGACAGGATAGGATAGTGCGGCGAGGGCCAGCAGCGCAGGCCATTGAAGTCCGGTGATGATTTCGATGGCATGCAGATAGGATCGTTTAAGATCGCCGCCCTGCCTGGCCGAGGCGGAAAAAGCAGGAAGCACGACTGCCATGGCTCCGCCAAGGATCAATTTGTCGGGTATCTGGCACACCGTCAGTCCGCGGCTGAAGAGCGCCGCCGCATGTGGCGACAGGACACGGCCCAGCAACAGGAGGGGCAAGGCTTCATACGCCCTGTAAAGAAACACGATCGCGCCATTGTAACCGCCGAAAGCGGCTATCCCGCGCCATTGCTTGAATGTCGGCCTGAACATCCAGAAATCCGGCCGGAGCGCGATGGCCAGCATGCCGGTGACCGTGCTGCTCGCCAGCCAGGCCCAGGCAAAGCTCATATAGCTGAACCCCGTTAGCGCCAGCGCGATGGTCGCCACCCCTCCCGTCGCCGCCCCGGCAACGTTGATCATGGCGACCTTTCCAAACGCCATTTCACGGCGCATCAGCGTGATGACTTGGATGGAGATCAACTCAACGAACAGGCATACGGATACCAGCCGAAGATAAGGAACCAGCTTTTGTTCGTGGAGGGAGGACGCGAGTATAGGAGCGGCTGCAACCAGAAAGGCTGCAATTGCGGCCGTGAGGGCGAGCATTAAGCTGAAAGTGCCGCGGATGTCCTCCCTGCTCAGGACCGGGCGCTGGATCATGAAACTCGAGCTGGCGAATTCCCGCGCCGACAGTGCGATGCCGAGGATTGCCAGGCTGATCACCGAAATGCCGATTTCCTCGGGAGTCAGGATGCGGGAAACGGCCGCGATGGTGAGAAAATTCACGCCGATCACGATGTAACGATCGCCCGTGCTCAGCAGAAGTGCGCGTTTGACGCTCATGATGGTCCCGGACGCCGGCTGCTAGTGAGCAAGCGCCGACGGTGACGTCCGGGTCCGCCCACCGTTCCCAAGGCAGAAAAACACAGGCCGGCGGTTCGAAGTAGAAACCAAAAGGGGGTAGGGCCATCCCACATTCGGTTGAGACCGAAGAGGCGCCTCAACCCGCTTCTCCGGCGGCAAACACCGCATCCGGAGAAGGTCTCGAAAGCGGTCGCTCTTTACTGGATAGCGTCGCCGCGCGGCCGAAAGGCTATGATGAACCGCATTCGAAAGACGTAGTCGGATGAGGGCGGTCTCCCAATATAGACAGATTGTTGCGACCCGCGACGAGGATAGTGTTGCAGAACTCGTTAGAACGGGGCACTGAAATGTTGAAATGTGCGTTGATCGGGGCGGCTTGTCTGCTTGCCATGGTATCGTCGGCCTCCGGCGACATCCTCTGGGGGGCCAACGGCCACCCGATTACGGCC
Source organism: Mesorhizobium sp. CA4 (assembly GCF_020165075.1). NCBI lineage: Bacteria > Pseudomonadati > Pseudomonadota > Alphaproteobacteria > Hyphomicrobiales > Phyllobacteriaceae > Mesorhizobium > Mesorhizobium sp. CA4. The sequence goes on along the minus strand of NZ_JAIUHK010000022.1, from coordinate 71,537 downwards.
TATCCGGGCATTTCGGTCGAGCGTCAGTTCGACTACCTCGAAGACTTGGGGATGAAGTCCTACCGCGTGAACATTTCCGACCTTCCCTCGGCAGACAGGTTGGCGGAACTCGTGGCGGAGGGCAAGAAGCACGGCATCGAGGTGCTGCCCGTGATCACCCCCGGCAATATCGATCTTGATAAAGACAACACCGACGAGCTCTACCGCAAGGCGCGGGCTCTGGCAGTCGCATTCGGATCCCGGTTCAAGGATGACATCCGCGCCTGGGAACTTGGCAACGAGATGGAGAACTATGCCATCATCAAATCATGCGAGAAGCGCGACGACGGCACGACTTACCCCTGCGAATGGGGTCCAGCGGGCGGCTCCGGAGTGCTGGATTACTTCGGCCCGCGCTGGGCCAAGGTCAGCGCCGTCCTGAAGGGATTGTCCGACGGCATGAGCGAAGTCGACCCGGGCATCCGCAAGGCCGTGGGCACGGCAGGGTGGGGTCACACTGCGGCATTCGAACGAATGAAACAGGACGGCATCAAATGGGACATTTCGATCTGGCATATGTATGGCCAGGATCCGGAGCCTGCCTTCAAGATGCTCGCCAGCTACGGGAAGCCGATCTGGGTCACCGAATTCAACAATCCTTATGGAAGTCGGCAGGGCGAAAGGCAGCAGGCCGAAGGGCTGATGCGGGCCATGCTGCGCCTCCGCCAACTGCAGGCCAAGTACAATGTGGAAGCGGCCCATATTTATGAGCTTCTGGATGAAACCTATTGGGCGCCCGACTTCGAAGCGTCTATGGGATTGGTGCGGCTTGTCGGCTCCGCGGACCGTGGCTGGAGCCCGGCAGGACCCAAGGCCGCATACATTGCAGCGAGGGACTTGATTCGCGGCCCGCAGCCGCTGCCGAGGCCGCAGCGCAGTTGCGATTTTGCGGACAGCGATAAGATCGTGACCGTTACGATGCGCCAGGCGAGTTTCGCCCATTGCTTGATACTGGGGCGCAAGGCAAGCGACGAAGATGTCGAACGGTGGTCAGTAGCCCTGGACGACGGCTCGGTCGACGTTCCCAAAATGATGATTGAACTGATGCACTCCAGGGAATTCTTGAAGAAGTATTCCATCATCGGCCTGAGCGACCGTACCTATGTCGGCTTCCTCTACCGGCTGCTCATGGACAGAGACAGCGACGGGTACGGGCTAGACGTCTATTCCAAACAGCTGAGGGACGGCTCGATGTCGAGGGATTCCATCGCTCGCGGCATGATCACCTCCAGCGAATTCACCGACAAGTATTCCGTCCACCTCGCCGCGAACGCGAAAACGGCTCATCCCGCCGGAATGGCAAACTAGCCTGCGGTGCGGCCGAATAGAGGTCTGGACTGTCATGGATCTGCGCTTCTGTGGTTACCTGCTGGCTGCGACGGCCTTGGCCGGCCACGCCTGCGAAGCGCCCATGGCCGCCCAGATCCAGCAGCCGTTCCCTCTCGTGGAACCCGGCAAACGATATCTGGAAGACGCTGTCGGCTGTGCCTTTCTGATCAATGGCGACGGCGCGTGGGCGCTGATCGCCGATTTGACGCCCCGCCAATTCCTACGGGGACCGCCCTTTCCTTCGCGAGGGCGACTTCGGCCCTCCCAACGGAGCCTATTTCAGGCAAGCGGACTGGGTATTGCGCACGGCACGCGAATCTCGGTTTCGTGGTGCGGCACGTCCCTTCCTGTCGTGGCTATGGCGACGGGGACCGGGCTGGTACCACGAGATGACCGCTCAGCGCGAGAAGCCCGGGAGCCTACGGCCAATTCGTCGGACAGCGGAAACATCATCTGGGTGGAAGGCGGGGATTACAACCCGCCGGACAGGAGCCTTGTCAGGGCGGTCGAAGAGGGAATCCAGGAAACCGACCCGGATGCCCTGCAAAACGCCCACGGCGCACCCGAAACGGCAGCTCTGGACTGGCGGGAACAGCCTTGGCTTTCGGTGAGCGATGTCTACATCTACGAATCCGTCCACGCGGAGGGCACTTGTCCAGCACGCCTCGGGCGACATGCCTTATTTCCTGATCGAGAGCGCCTACGAACACGAGTTCGGCGGGGACGCCCGTCGCGTGCGGGTGCGTGTCTACCAGGCGCTTCTTTCCGGGGCTTTCGGGCATTCCCGGATCACCCGTTTGCCACCAATATTTTCGCGTCGCCAAAACGCGATCACGCCGATTGGATACCGGAACTCTATGCGCGACCAGTACTAAGCCAATGAGTGCCAGGAACGACGCTGCTGACAGCTCCGACAACCTGGCCAGCGCCGGCGTAATCGCAGGGTCCCGCCAGCTAAGCGGCCGCAACGGGGTGCGCCGAACGCCGCGAAGAATAACGTTGTTCGGGCTCTTCGGCTCCGGCAATTTCGGCAATGAAGGTTCACTCGAAGCAATGGTCGGGTTTCTGAGGAGAGAGAGACCCGAGGTGAAACTGTCATGTGTCTGCGGTGAACCCGACGTGGTCAAACAGGCATTCGCGATCGAGACGTCGCCCATCCGCCGGAATGGCCCGGCGACGGGCCTGTCCGGAAGTATCAACCGCCTCCTCCTGAAAATCCCCGGAAAACTTGCCGATTTCGCGCAGACGATCCGCCGCATCCGCAAGTCTGACGTGATGATCTTCCCGGGCACCGGCATTCTGGACGATTTCGGTGAAAGGCCGGCAGGTATGCCGTACGACATCTTCAAATGGTGCCTTGCCGCTCGCCTCGTGGGGACGCGCATCGCCTTTGTCAGCATCGGGGCCGGCCCGATTAGGAACAGACTAAGCCGCCTTTTTATGACCTCGGCGGCCCGTCTGGCTCACTACCGGTCCTACCGAGACCTGCAATCCAGGGAATTTATGGAAAGTGTCGGGTTCGACACCCGTGGAGACGCGATCTATCCAGACCTCGCCTTCGGCCTGCCCGCGCCAATTCCGTCTCCCCGGGTACTGCCCGAGGCGCTGAGGGTGGGTGTCGGCGTCATGGCCTACCGCGGCTGGTACGGCTTTGCCGAGGGCGGCCAGTCGATCCTTTCCGGTTACATCGGAAAACTGGCGCATTTCGTCGTCCACCTCCTCGACAGCGGCCACGACGTCCGGCTTCTTATAGGTGACGAAGAAGACAGCGTCGCCGTCGACGCGCTCCGGGCAGCCGTGAACGTCCTCCGGCCCGGCTCAAGACTGGCGCACGAACAGGTTCATTCGCTGGGCGACGTCATGGGGCAGATGGCGCTTACCGACATTGTCGTCGCCACACGGTTCCACAACATCGTCTGCGCATTGATGATGAGCAGGCCGACCATCTCGCTGAGTTACGCGAGGAAGAATGATGTGCTGATGGAAGAAGTGGGCCTGGGCGAGTACTGCCACCATGTCGAGACTTTCAATGTCGAAACGCTGATCGCGCAGTTTTCACAGCTGATGGCGGCCAGGGAAAAACACGAACAGGCAATCGGCGGGCGGCTCGTCGAGTTCAGGAAGCAGGTCGACAGGCAAGGCGCCTGCCTTCTTTCCAGCGTGGTCGGTTGAAGCGCAAGGTGTCGATCGCCCCCACGGCGTCTCCAGGTGATGCGTAACCGGTATTCATCCGAAAGTCGCGGACCAGGAGTAAGGGCTACATCCATCGTCTGAAGGTCAAGGACGGCGTCGAAATGCTAGCCTGTTGCGGTCTCACTCGTGCGAGCAGCATCATCGGTGGGAACAATGCTGAAGAAGCTCAAGAGGACGTCGGCGAGCTTGGCGATCCGCATCCTCATCGGAGGTTGTGATTGATGGCTAGCGTCGACATAGTCATCCCTTGCTACAATTATGCGCACTTCCTGCCGCAATGCGTTCAAAGCGTTCTTGTCCAGGGGATCGAGGATGTCAGGATCGTCATCATCGACAACGCCTCCACTGACAACAGCGTCGAGGTGGCGCATCGGCTGGCGGCGACGGACGACAGGATCGAGGTCGTTTGCCATCAGGTGAATGTCGGTTCCCACGCCTCGTTCAACGAAGGCGTGGATTTGGCCCGTGCAGATTACTTCATGATCCTCTGTGCCGATGATTTGCTTATGCCGGGAGCCCTTCGCCTTGGGATGACTCTCCTCGACCGTTTCCAGGAGGTATCGTTCGTGCTGGGCAAGCACATGGCACCATGGGTAGGGAACGACTTTCCTGCCCTGCCTGCGCACGCCGACGGCTGGACCCTGACGGATGGGGATCGTTTGATCGAGACATGCTGCCGGAAGATGAAATTCAACCTGACTGCCCACGCAATGCTTGTGCGGACATCCGTACAGAAAGCGGTCGGCCACTATCGGCCGTCCGTGCCGCTGCTCGACGACCTGGAGATGGCGCTGCGCCTGGCCCGCCACGGATCGGTTGCGGAGCTGTCTGTGCCGCTGGCCATAACGCGCGAGCACGCGACCAACATCTCTCAGGTCATGTGGCACGACGCGCTCCGCAGATTGCAGGAATACGAAACTGTCTTGAGGAGCTTCTTTGCTCACGAAGGCGGCACCATGCCCAACGCATCAACGCTTCATCGCACGGTTCGACACCATTTGGCGGCGGCCGCCTATTGGTCGGCAGTATCGCATCTGGTGCGGGGCAAGCGCGCGGCCGGCGTCGAGCTTTTAAAGTTCGGCCGGAGGCTGGCCCCGGCCTCCATGCTTTTACCGCCCATCGGTCATCTGTTCAGAATGGAAGGCTCCCTCAAACGGGCGAGACAGGTCATTTTACAAGTTCTCGCGAGCACGCGCCCTTAGCCGTATTTTCAGCGTTTTGCAAAGCAACGATTGGGATAGCAGATGTCGGATCTGACTATACCTCCGCCAATTCCCGAACAAAACCGGTGCCCGAAAACCACCGGGAAGGCAGCAGTAGTTCTGATTACTGATCAGAACTACTTTCTTCCGACTTTTGCAACAGCATTGTCCGCGGACGCCCATACCGGAGGCGGCACCCCTATCTGTCTGTTCGTCGTCAATGCGGAACAGGCATGGTTGCAGCAATTCGCCGCGGCTGTTTCCGGGACGAAGATTTCAATCAGGGCGGCGAGCTTCCCGCAATTGGCCGAACTCTCCCGATTTCATCGCGACGTCGTTCCCCCAATCGCGCTGGCGCGGTTGTGGGTCGGTTCACTGTTGGAAGAGGATATCGGACGTCTTCTGTATATCGACGGCGACGCCATGGTGGACGGCGAGCTCGACAGCCTGTTGGCAATTTCGCCGCCCGAGTACGGTCTAATGGCGGTGCCTGATTTCATGAAAATATACATTGACGAGGTAAGTTTGTCTAAGGGAAGAGACATAGACCATCTTAGAGGCTTGGGGTGTAGTCCGACTGCATATTTCAATTCCGGCGTAATATATGCGTCGAAAAACGCATGGAATTCCATCGCATCGTCGGCTGTCAGCTTTCTGCGTGAGCATCCGGAACGCTGCATCGCGTCGGATCAAAGCGCGCTTAATCACGCCGCGCGGGGAAACGTCGACTTTCTGCCTCTTCGCTACAACTATCAGAGCGAATACATGATGGCGTTGGACCCGCGCGAACTAGGAATCAAACCGACGATCTGGCACTTCGTCGGCGCACCCAAACCCTGGGACGCGTCCGACTGGCCCTGGGGTGAGTATTTCAACAAATTCTATCGCCAGGCAGAGTCGCGGCTACGAAACTGCGATGTCACGCTTCCGGTACCCCCAGAGGCGCAGATAGTCGCGGGTCTCTCCCACCGGGAGCGCAGCAGATTTCGTATGAAGTGGGTGTATCCTTGGCGGAGATATACACGCAGGCGGAAGATACTGTCTTTGCTTTCGCAGTGATTGACGAGCAGGCCGAATGGAGGGCGCTCGATAGGACGTTTCGTGCAGCGTTCGTCAAGGGAGCCGCCAACGCATCGAGGCGGCTCCCTTGCTGATCGCAAGAGCCGATGAATAGGTTTGATGGAGGTACGGCAATACGGCAAAAGAATAGTTCGCTCATCCTTGGCGCCGTCTTCTACTCCTATTGCTCCGCTTGCCGGTAAGGCATTGCTCCCCGAAAGTCAGGCATCGGCAACCGCGTCCGGACCAGGGCATTGCTGCGGGTAGCCGGCCTGGAAATTGTGACATACGCGTGGACGCGCCGGGAACCAGCCGTATGAAGGAAACGCAGCGCTGCGGCCGGCTCGGATGGGCCTGACGACAGATGGAGCTCTCGCCTGTCGGTTTCATCGTCTGTGCCGCAGTTCTGCTGACCGCGATTTACTACCGGGCGCCTCTGATCATAGGACTTATCGCATCGCTGGCTTTCGGTTCGACAGCCTTGATGACGCTCAGTTCGCTAGGCGGGTCGTCGCCGCTTATCTATACCTTCTTCGGCGGCCTCATGGTGACGGGGGTCGCCGCCAGGAGGCGGCTCTGGCAGGACCTAGGTGATGTATTCGGCAAGATCCGGGCCATCTGGGTTCTCTCTGGCCTTATGTTTTATGCAGTGGCCGGCGCGTGGCTTTTCCCGCGTCTGTTTGCAGGACAGACCAGCGCTTTCGTGCAGTCCAAGACGCGCCACGGTGTCGTCATAGAGGCCTCACTCGAGCCGGTCTCGTCCAATATCTCGCAAACCGGATATTTCATTCTTGGCGGCCTTGTCGTCATCGCCCTCTGTATCCTGCTCCTGAACAAGAACAGGATGGACGAGATCCGTCGAGGTTTCTTCATCTGGTGCGTACTCCATGTCGCCATGGGAATGCTCGACGTGGCGGGCAAGCTCGCGGGAACCGGGGACCTTCTGCAGGTGATCCGGAGCGCTAGCTACGCGATGCTCACAGACCAGGTCCAGGCAGGCTTCTTCCGCATTGCCGGAGCCTATTCCGAAGCGTCGGCCTTCGGCGGCGTCTCCCTGGCGTGCTTGTCGTTCTGCTATGTCTACTGGCGCAAGACAGGCTCGCGGCTGGCCCGCTGGCTGTCCGGGCTACTGCTGGTCCTGCTGCTTCTTTGTACGTCGTCGACAGCATATGTCGGCTTGGCCGTGCTGAGCGTTCCCGTTGCTTTTTCCCTTGCACGTTCATTTCTGGCCGGTCGCGTCACTGCTGACGAAATCCTGATCGTCACCCTGCTGACGGCCGGGGTCTGCGCGGTAATGGCAATCATCCTCTACAACGAACGAATCCTCGATCCGGTAATTGAGCTCATCGACTCGACCGTCATCAACAAGGGCAGTACAGACTCCGGCCATGAACGGGCTTACTGGAACATCAAGAGCCTCCAGTCCTTTGCCGATACCAGTGGCCTGGGCGTCGGGTTCGGCAGCTCTCGCGCTTCCAGCTGGCCGATTGCCGTTGTCTCGCAACTCGGTTTAGTCGGCAGTCTGATGATGGCGACGCTTCTGGCCGTGGTGATCCGCGGGCTTGGAGGATTGAGGTCTCACGTTGATGGCGAAACCGAAGCGGTGGTGTCCTCCGTCCAGGCATGCGCCTTGGCTGCTATGGTTGCCGCTTCCATTTCGAGCGGGACCGCGGACCCGGGCATCGTTTTCTTCATCGCTCTTGCCGTCGTCGCCGCCACCAGGGTCCGCGCCCGCAGGAACAGGCAGGCCTTCGCGCGGCAGTCGCACGGATATCAGAACTCCCCAGAATTGATCGACGACTCAGCTGCCTCGAGACGCGCGACGACATCCGGGCAGTGGCCGCCGGCGTCCAACAGGCAGGATCCCATCGACCGCGAATTCATCAGCCTGTCGGACATCGCATCCTTCCTGAGGCTGTACACGCGCTCCATCATAAGTTGCTTGGCGATGGGCATCCTTGCCGCGGGATTTTATGTCGTCACCACTGACCGGATCTACATGGCGAGCACCCAAATTCTCATCGAGCCGAACCTTTCCAAGCTCCTCCAGCAGCAGTCGGGCGAAGTAAACCCGTCCCTGGACAGAGCGCAGATCGAAAGTCGGATCGCTCTCATGAGGTCGGAAAAGACCGCGATGATGGTTATAGACGACCTCAACCTGCGGGACGACGCGACGTTCAATCGGCCGCAAAGTCTTACCTTGGCCGAACGATTTGACCGATTCGGCGCGCTCTTGCTGCAAACGCTCGGCTTCCGAACAGGTGAAGATGCCGTCGGGTCCAAAGGCAATAGAAAACCGGCTCCGGACGGCGCCGACAGCACAACGTCCGAGGTCGCGGAATTCGAGCGCAGCCGCCGTACGATGCAGGCTTTTCAGAGCGGACTGGACATGCGTCGGGTGGATGGCTCTTACGCGATCGAAATCTCTTTCAGCTCCCGCGATCCCGAACTGTCCGCCAGGATAGCCAACGCCACCGCGAATGCCCTCGTGCTCGAGCAACTGGGGACCAAGGGAGCGGTGGCGCACGAGGATGGCGTATGGCTCGACCAGCGTCTGGGGGAGTTGCGGAGCCAAATGAACAATGCCACGCGGATCGCCCAGGAATTCCGCGCCCGGCACGACTACAGTGTCGCCAGACCGGCGAGCGTTGCGCTGGCCGAAGGCAATAGAACCGATACGGGAGATGCAGGCGGTGAGACCCAGGAGCGTACGCTCCAAGAACTCGATCTCACCGCGGACATTTACCGCAAGATGTACCGCAACTTCTTGCAGGCCCATACAAGCTCGCTCAGCCAGGAGACGTTTCCGATTGCCGACCTGCGGGTCATCACACCCGCCTCGCGACCGCTGTCGGCCAGCTATCCGCGGCGCGAACTGGTGGTGGCTTTCGGCGCTCTCTTGGGCATGATGGTCGGAATGGGCCTGGCTTTCATCCGCAACATGTTCGACAAGACCATTCGTTCGCCGCGACAAGTCCGCGAGGAGCTCGGGCTGGAATGCGTTGGCGAGCTCCCGCCATTCGGCCGGAAAGGACACATCGGTCCGATGGAAGAGGTGACAAGCGCTCCATACTCGCCATTCAGCCATAGCCTCAGGCGGGTCAAGACTGCGATCGGCCTCGCCGTCAGCGACCGACCGATGAAATGGCTCGGCATTACCTCAACGGCGGATGGCGACGACAAATGCTCGGCGGCAATCAACCTCGCTTCGCTCTATTCGATGTGCAGGCAGCGCGTGTTGCTCGTCGACGCGGACGTCGCTCACCCGCAGTTGACCAAGCTGCTGCTGGCGGGATCCCCTGCCGCTCTCGAGCGGGCAGCGGGCCTTGTTGCGCCAGACATAGTAGCTGTGCCGAACCGGCAGTTCGACATGCTTCTATGCTCGTCCTCCGACGCCAATGAGCTGCTTGTCCCGGAGACGGTGCGAACCGTCCTTGAAGGATTGGAATCGTACGACATTATCATCATAGTTCTTCCGTCGTTCACTTCGGGATCCAAATTGGCGGCCAGCTCGGTTCTCGATGGCGTTATCCTGGTCGCCAGATGGGGCAGAACCTCCACGGACGTACTGAAGGAACTCGTACGGTCGATGCATGCGAGCAGGGCGCCGATAGCTGGCGTGTTGATCACGGGGGCCCCGACACGGTCCCTAAAGCATCTGGCTGCCTAAGGATTGCCCTCGGCAAGCCGGCTTTTCCTCAGCAGGCTGCCACTCTTGTTGCACGAATCGGCAATGCGGCTAGCAAACTCCATTCGTACGGCTTAGGGCACTAGCACAGGTACTCCTTTTGCCGTTCTTGCGGGTAAGGCCCGCTTGCTGGGAGAGTGCCTCGACAAGCAACAGGCGTGGCCACCGTATCGGGACGAAAGGATGGGATCGCCCTTGGCTCCTCTCGGCGATCAATGGGGTCTCGATCTGACTTCTTCTCGTGACAAAGTAAGCGGGAAAAACTGTCGATTAAAGAGAATGGAACGTTCAGTCAACCGAAGGAAGCCGAAGTCACGGCTTATCTATGCTGTCGCGATATCTACCTTTGTAGCCGTGATAGTTGGCGCTGTATTCTACAACAGCCTGCCACAGCCGGCGGATGGGCCGAAGAGTACAAAAATCTTGCACTCTTTGACCTGGAGGTTACAGCTCTATATGCGCAAGGGATTAGGGGGGGTTCCGGACCTTTCCTGGCACGAGCTTCTTCAGATGACGAACCCTTCGAGTGGATTCGTTTTGACGACAACGGTGACGGAAGGGCGCTCCCTGGATGCCGCAGTCAGCAATCCTTTTGTCAGCCCGGAGGATCGGGCCGGCGGCGCTGAGATATTTCAAAGGAACTGCGCGGCCTGCCACGACGGATCGGGGGCACATGCTCCCCTTCTCGATCGGCCACTCAGACACGGCGACAGCGATCTGGCCATTTACAAGGTCGTGCGCGACGGTATTCCCGCCACTTCCATGGCTTCCCACGCTGATCTGTCGTTCGACGACCGTTGGAGGGTTGTAGCTTACATCAGATCGCTTCAGGCCAAAACTCCGGCCACGAGCGACGACACCTTGTTTCACCTTGATATCAATGTGAAGGGCGACGATCTGCTTGCTCCGAACTCGGGCCAATGGTTGACCTATTCGGGTTCTTTGGACGGTCGGCGCTATTCACCGCTTTCCGAAATCACCAAGGAAAATGTGTCCCGACTTCGTGCCCGCTGGATTAGCCAGTTCGACACCGACGACCGGCTTATGGAGGCAACACCGCTCGTCGTCGGCGGAACGCTCTTCACCAGCGTTCCTCCCGCCGGCATCGTTGCCTACGACACGAAATCGGGCAAGGTGATCTGGAAATACGAACGGCCCTTACCCGATAACCTGCCCATGTGCTGTGGCCGCGTAAACAGAGGACTTGCCGTTCTCGGCAACGTGCTGTTTCTGGGCACCTTGGATGGCGTCCTGGTCGCTGTGGACGCCAACCGCGGCAAGGAGATCTGGGAAACCGAGGTAGCCAAGCCCTCCGAAGGCTTCTCAATGACCGGGGCGCCTCTGGTCGCGAACAATGCCGTCGTGGTCGGCGTTGCCGGCGGCGAGTTCGGCATTCGCGGATTTCTGGCGGCCTATGATTCCGCTAGCGGCAAGCAACTGTGGAAATTCAATACCATTCCTGGTCCTGGCGAGCCGGGGCACGAGACGTGGAAGAACGACGCCTGGCGAACCGGCGGCGGCCCGACATGGGTGACGGGCAGCTACGACCCTTCCCTTGATCTCTTATACTGGGGCGTGGGCAATCCGAGTCCTGACTACAATGGCGACGTACGCCCCGGCGACAATTTGTACACTAACAGCGTGATCGCGCTGCGTGCGAGTACCGGGAAGCTCGTATGGCACTTCCAGTTCTCGCCACATGATGAGCGGGACTGGGATTCGAACCAGTCGCCTATTCTTGCCGAACTCGCGATCAACGGCGCCAACCGAAAGGTGATCTGCTGGGCGAACAGGAATGGATTTTATTATGTGCTCGACAGGGTCACGGGCGAATTCCTGACCGGCGTAAACTTTGTTGAGCAGAACTGGGCCGATGGCCTGGATCACGCGGGCCGGCCGATCTTATCCGCGGGCGCTTCGACGGAGGGACGCCTCATATGGCCAGGCGGCGGTGGAACGAACTGGCAAAATCCGGCCTTCGACCAAGGCCAAGGGCTGGTCTTCGTGCCGACCAGCGAAGGGGCATCGATCTTCACGAAAACCGATCCGGACAACGTCCAACGAGGGGAAGGGGGATTGTTTGTTGCAAGCGGGGCAGCGTGGGTCACTCCGCCCGTGCGGGCCGTGCGTGCGCTCGATGCCGCGACCGGCAAGAGGAGGTGGGAATTCCGTTCCCCCACGGCAAAGGACTCAGGTTACGGCGGTCTGCTCGCGACCGCCGGCGGACTGGTTTTCGGCGCCTCCGGAGGGGTGTTGTTCGCGCTCGACTCCGCCACCGGACAAGAGCTTTGGCACATGCCGGTAGGCGGAGAAACAAGAGCAGCTCCGATCTCGTTTGTCGTGGACGGCCAGCAGGTCATAGCGATCGCAGCCGGCCGGGCACTGTTTGCCTTCGGACTGTAGGACCGCCGCCCAGAGTCCCGCTGAGGGAACACCCCAAAGGAGAAGGCGCGCACCATCCAAAAGAACTAATCGGCGGCCAGGCTTCATCCAACAGGGCATTCCGACCGCCTATTGGCGTTCTCGCCCGGCCCTTTCCGCCTCAGTAGGCTCTGCGCAATCCATATCCAGCTTGCGAAGAGATGCGCTATGAAAGTCATGGTAACCGGCCATCAAGGTTACATCGGCTCGGTGATGGTGCCGATGCTGCTCCGCGCGGGGCATTCGGTGACGGGTTACGACAGTGATCTATACCGGCGTTGCACTTTTGCTTTGGGCGGCGAGCAGGCCCCCGTTCCCGCCATCCAAAAAGATGTCAGGGACGTGCATGCGCGCGACCTCGAAGGGTTCGATGCGGTCATCCACCTTGCGGCTCTTTCCAACGACCCGCTGTCCGATCTCGATCCGGACATCACCTACGAGATCAACCACAAGGGCAGCGTCCGCTTTGCAAAGGCCGCCAAGGAGGCCGGCGTGACGCGATTCCTATTCGCATCATCGTGCAGCAATTACGGACAGGCGGGAGAGGCGATGGTTGACGAAACGGGCGATCTGAACCCCATCACGCCTTATGGCTGGTCCAAGGTGCTTTCGGAGCGGGATATTTCCGAACTGGCCGACGGCGGCTTCTCTCCCACCTATTTCCGGCCCGCCACGGCCTACGGCCTGTCGCCTCGGCTCCGCTTCGACATCGTGCTGAACAATCTCGTCGCCTGGGCAGTGACGAAAGGGATGATCCTCCTGAAGTCCGACGGGACACCCTGGCGGCCGATCGTCCACATCGAAGACATTTCCACGGCATTCATCGCCGGACTGGAAGCGCCACGCGAGACAGTCCACAACCAAGCCTTCAATGTGGGATGCACGCAGCACAACTACCGGATCCGCGACATAGCCGAAATTGTCGCCGACGTCGTGCCGGGCTGCCGGCTCGAATTCGCGTCCGACGCCGGACCCGACAAGCGGTCCTACCGCGTCAGCTTCGACAAGATTGCGCGCACCCTTCCTGCCTTCAAGCCGCAATGGGATGCACGCAAGGGGGCAGAGCAGCTTTACCAGGCCTACCGAAAGTCGAATGTCACTCTCGAGGAATTCGAGGGGCCGCGCTTCCAGCGCATCGGCCATATCAGGCATCTTCTAGCCAATGGACTACTGGATGCGCGCATGCGGGTCCCGGAAGCCTCGAGAACACTGGAGGCGGCGGCAGGATAGCCGGCATGGAGCACGTGAAACCCGACGGGACCTGCCCACCGCCGGCCTCCATTGGCGTCGGCCAGCGAATTTACGCCTTGGCCGAACAGCTGTTCCCAATCTGCAGGAGCATCACCGGAGATGGCGTGCGACGGACTCTGGATATCCTGTCACGGCATGTCGATTTGGAGCGGCACGAGGTGCCCACGGGGACGCAGGTGCTCGACTGGACTGTTCCGAGGGAATGGAATATCCGCTCGGCTAGCATCACGGGACCGGACGGGCAGAAGGTCGTCGATTTTGCAAGCTCCAACCTGCATGTCGTCAACTACAGCGTGCGCTTCAACGGTATCCTGCCGCTCGATCAATTGAGAGCGCACATCCATACGCTGCCTGAACAGCCGCAGGTGATCCCCTACCGCACCTCCTATTACGCTCCGGCTTGGGGCTTCTGCATGGCTCACGACCGGCTGGCCCGGATGCCCGACGGTTTCTACCGGGTGGAGATCGATGCCGACCTCGAGGACGGCAGCCTGACCTATGGCGAATACCTGCACCGCGGGTGGACGGATCGGGAATTCCTTCTCTCGGCGCACATCTGCCATCCTTCCCTGGCCAACGACAATTGCTCGGGCTTAGCCCTGCTGGCGACCCTTGCGAGAAGCCTGAGGACAAGGCAAACACGCTACAGCTACCGCTTCTTGTTTGCCCCCGCCACGATTGGCTCGATCACTTGGCTGTCCCGCAACGAGGACCGGGTACATCTCATCGACCACGGTCTGGTGCTGTCTTGCGTGGGCGACGCCGCAAGCCCGACATACAAGCGCAGCCGCTGCGGTGATGCCTTCATCGACCGCGCGATGGCGCACGTGCTCGGGCGGGAAGCCGGGGCTAGGCTGATGGATTTCTCCCCTTACGGCTACGATGAGAGGCAGTATTGTTCGCCGGGCTTCAATCTTCCGGTCGGCATGTTCCAGCGCGGCGTCCACGGCACTTTCCCCGAATACCACACGTCGGCCGATAATCTCGATTTCATCGGGCCGGAGCACCTGGAGGACTCCTTCCGTATCCTGACGGACGTCATCGACATTGTAGAAGAGGACTGGACGCCGTTGAACCTTTCTCCCAAAGGCGAACCGCAGCTCGGCAGGCGCGGTCTCTACGCGGCCCTGGGAGGGCAGAAGTCTTCGGGGGCAACCTCGATGTCCTTGCTTTGGGTGCTCAATCTCGCCGACGGCCGGCATTCGCTTCTCTCTATGGCGGAGCGCTCGGGGCTGCCGTTCATGGAACTGGCGGCCGCGGCAAGATTGCTGTTGGATCATGGTCTGTTGGCCGAGGCCGCGCCTGAGGCGGCTCGCTAGCTGGTGGTGGTGAGGAATTAACTTTTGCGTCGGCAGGATATGGATCGCGCCGAGTGTGACCAAGCCCATCAAGTCAGCAAACCAGCTTGTCGTGGCGGGTTGCGATGCGTCGAAACTGCTTGAGCTTGTTGAAGAAGCGTTCGACCAGATTGCATTCCTTGTAGAGATCTTTGTCGTAGGCAGGATTGCCGACGTGCAGTTTGGTGCCAAGCCGCCCATCTATCAACAGCCGGTTGTTGGTGCGGACCGCCCTTGCCCTTATTCAGCCACCAGGCGTCAGAGGGGCCACCCGAGCCCATTGCGCGTCATTCAACCGATCCGGATCGTAGCTCTCGGCCAAGACTGAAGCACTCTTGAATCTGATTGCCCCAGCCTGCGAATCCCAACCTTAAATCCTCATCGCCACCTGGAGCAGTGTGGAACCGCTTCTGTCCGGCATCACAACCGCGCTAGCACTTCTTCGGCGTCTTCAACAGCGGCCAGTTCATGTCCCTTTGCGATATCGCGGTCGGCATGAAGGGCCAGTTTATCGAAAAGGCGGGGTCGTTGTAGCGGACGCCCGTTGATGCGTGGGGCGTATAGAACTGCGATATGAGGTAGGAGACCTCGACGTCGTTCGTCAGGGTTTGGAGCCCGTGGGCGAAGCCGGCGGGGATGTAAACCTGTTTCATGGTTTCAGCTGTCAGCTCGAAGCCCAGCCAATCGAAGCGTGTCGGCGAGTTCGGACGCAGGTCCACGACCACATCGAAAATCGCGCCTCTGACACAGGAGACGAGCTTCACCTCGGCGTATGGCTCCTCCTGATAATGCAGCCCTCGGAGGGTTCCCCTTCTGATCGAACGCGCCCGGCTGTGCTGGACAAAGCGCGTCACCAGCCCGCAATCGGCCATCTCTCTCTCGCAGAAAAGACGGGTGAACGAGCCGCGGTCGTCAATCACGGGCGTCGGTTCGATCAGCCAGACACCCTTCAGCTCCGTTTCGGTAAACCGCATGTTGCCCCTAAACCCTCGGTGACCGGGCAAGGACCGGCGGTTCGATTGTCGGCACCGGGTGTCTGGACTGAAAGGTCTACCTAAGCCTTAGGTGGCCTCTCCGATCGCGTTATGCCCGGCGGACCGCATTAGCCATTCGGTGGTCCGGCGGCGTCATCGACGCCTGCCGTTTCTCTATAAGAATTAAGGCTGACAACGGATTGGGAAATCGAACCCGGGGGCGCCCCGTCCTAACCTGCATTGAAACAGCAGCACTCTCCACGGGCGCGCGGCGGGTTCACCTTCGGGCCACCGCGCGGCCGTTTTTTCGAGCCATCGCGACAGGAGTACCGAATGAACATTCAGGCTGCCGAAATTGTTTGCGACCCCAAGACGGCACGCCGGAATGTCGGTTGCAGGCTCTGCGGATCGCGCCTGCGCCACACTCTGGTCGACCTTGGCATGTCGCCCCCTTGCGAGAGCTTCCCGCAGGCCGACCAACTTGACCAGATGGAACTCTACTACCCGCTCAACGTCCTGGTCTGCGAGAGCTGCTATTTGGCCCAGCTCAAGGAGTATGTGAGCCCCGAGACCATCTTCGGCGAATACGCCTACTTTTCTTCCTTCTCGACAAGCTGGGTGGCCCACGCGAAAGCCTATTGCGAAGCGATTACCAAGCGACTTGGACTTTGCGCGGACAGCTTTGTCGTGGAACTCGCAAGCAATGACGGTTACCTGCTGCAGCACTTCCTGCCCCTCGGCATTCCAGTCCTCGGTGTCGAGCCGGCGGCCAATGTCGCACGCGTGGCGGTCGAGAAGGGCGTGCCCACCCGGGTCGACTTCTTCGGGGTGCGGCTGGCGCTTCAGATGGTGGCCGAGGGACTGCTCGCCGATCTCATTATTGGCAACAACGTCCTGGCGCAGGTGCCCGACCTCAACGACTTCGTCGCGGGAATGAAAATCTTGCTCAAACCGGAGGGCGTGATCACGCTCGAGTTCCCGCACATCGAGCGGCTGATGGCCGACAACCAGTTCGACACCATTTACCACGAGCATTTTTCATATTTCTCACTGCTGACGATCGACCTGATGGCGGCCCGCCATGAGTTGCGGCTGATCGACGTAGAGGAACTGCCCACCCATGGCGGGTCGCTCCGCGTCTATCTCGCCAACGAGGACAGCAACTGGCTCACCGATGACCGTGTCGCCGAACTCCTCGACCGCGAAAAGCGGCGCGGGTTGACGGAAATGACGACCTACACCTCCTTCGGATACAAGGCGCAGCGCGCGAAACGCGATCTCCTGGCGTTTCTGATCTCGGCCAAAAGCGAAGGCAAGAAGATCTGCGGCTACGGCGCGCCCGGCAAGGGCAACACGCTGCTCAACTACTGCGGCATCGGCACTGACTTCCTGGACTTCACGGTCGACCGCAATCCCTACAAGCACGGCCGTTTCACACCGGGCATGCACATCCCGATCAAACCTATCGAGGCGATCGAACAGGCCAAGCCGGATTACATCTTGATCCTTCCGTGGAACTTGAAGGACGAGATCATCAAGCAGTTGCACCACGTTGCCGCCTGGGGCGCGAAGTTCGTGGTGCCGATTCCTTTCGTAATGGTGATTGATCCATCGGAGTTGCCGAGATGAAAGTCATCCTTTTCTGCGGCGGGCGTGGAACCCGGATACGCGACTATTCCGACAGCATTCCGAAGCCGATGATTCCGCTCGGCCACCAGCCGATCCTGCGCCACGTAATGCAATGGTACAGCGATTACGGGTATGACGACTTCGTCCTGTGCCTGGGTTACAAGGCCAACGTCATCAAGGATTTCTTCCTGAACACTCGGCCGCAGACCTTTTCCGACTGCGTGGTCTCTCGGGGCGGCCAGGACGTGCAACTGCTCGGTGACGCGGTCAAGGACTGGAGCATTACCCTGCTCGACACCGGCATCTGGCGCAACATCGGAGAGCGCCTTTGGGCCGCCAGGGATCATGTCAGGAACGAGAAGATGTTCCTGGCCAACTACTCCGACGGCCTGACCAATGTCGACCTCGACGACGTGATTGCGAAATTCGAGGCAAGCGGCAAGATCGGCTGTTTCCTCGCCGTGCGCGCGCCACTGACATACCATTTGGCCGACATCGCGGAAGACGGGCGCGTGCGCGAGTTCCGCACGACGGACACTGCCGAGATATGGATCAATGGCGGCTACTTCGTATTCCGTACCGAAATCTTCGACTACATGCGCGACGGCGAGGAACTCGTTCTCGAGCCCTTCAGGCGGCTGATCGACGACAACATGCTCATGGCATACAAGCACGAGGGATTCTGGCGTTCGATGGATACGCTGCGTGATTGGCAATCGCTCGAAGACATGGTCGAAAAGGGCGACATGCCCTGGAACAGGAAGATCACCGCCGAGAAGAACAGCCGCAACAGGGTTTTGGCCGCATCATGAAGGGGCTTGGCCTCGCTCGTCGCGGGGAGGAACTATCGATCCTCTGCCTTGGCGCCCATTCGGACGACATAGAGATCGGCGCGGGAGGCACGATACTCGGCCTGATCGCGTCGGGGATGAAAGTGGACGTGCACTGGTGCGTGCTGAGCGCGGGCGGCCAACGGTCGGCGGAAGCCAGGGCTTCGGCCGCGGCTTTCCTCGAAGGATCGCGCTCGTCCAGGGTCGACATTGCGGATTTCGAAGACAGCTACTTCCCCGCCCATAGCCGATCGATAAAGCAGTGGCTGCTAGATGTGAGATCACGGGTTCATCCCGACGTGGTGTTAACCCACGCAAGGTTTGACGCCCATCAGGACCATAGGGAGGTCAACCAACTGACCTGGAACGTCTTCCGCGATCATCTTGTGCTCGAATATGAGATCCCAAAATGGGATGGCGACCTTGGCCAGCCCAATGCCTACGTGTCGCTCACGGCCGACGTGTTGGAACGCAAGATCGAACTCCTCCACGAGCACTTCGGGACGCAGCGCTCGAAGGATTGGTTCGATCGCGAGACATTCGTTGGGCTCGCGAGATTGCGCGGAATGGAATGCCGCGCACCCGAGCATTTCGCAGAGGCCTTCACGCTCCGGAAGGCCAGAATTTTGTAAGAAAAAAGAGCAGTGGATCTGCTAGTAAACTCGCCAGTCGCATTCGGCGAACAGATTTAAGAAGGCCAGCGCGGACGCCAGCTGTGCAAGCCAGAGCCTTTTTGCGATACGCTCTCAGGGGAATATGATCAAGGTGAGGAAACTTGCTCCTGGATTTTCGCTCAGCAAGGTTCGGATCGGAACGATCGAGGGCGGAGAATCCGGGTTTCTGGTGTGGAAATCCAACCATCTGGTTGCCGTCCTTACCCAGATCGACGAGGAGGCGTACTCCACGAAAGGCAAATGGTTCCTTGAGACAGGCTTCGGGCTGCTAACCGGGCAGCACAAGAATTTCGACACGATCGAGGAAGCCGTCATATGGCTGGGCAGACACACCTTCCCGCGGTCTGTTCCCGTTGCGGCGGATTGATAGGCGGGTCCGAGGGGACAAGCTAGCCCGCGCTCTCCCTAGCCCGGCTGGCCGTGCTACGTTTGTCAGTGCGCCTTACATTACTGGACGGCGACAGAGGTGAGATCCTGATCCTCAGCCGAGCGAGAAGGCAGCGTTCACGGCGTCAAGATGTCGCCGCGAGCCGTGTTTCCGGTTGCCTCTTGGTCGTATTGTTCGCGGTTTGAGAATTCTCCGGGTCCGCAACTGTTTCAGCTCGTTCGTCGCCATTGTTGAAGCGGCGGAAGACGACCTGCGAGGGACGGCCTACCAAGAAACGGCTCGTCCCAGACTCCAGGGCCTGCGCGTACACCGCTAACGCATCGTCGACGGCCTCTATAGTCTTCATGAGGGCCGCGTCGTCGTGGGTGAAGCTGACGACGAGAGAGGGCAGAAGCACCCCACGCCTGATCGTCTCCTGCAGGAACAGGGAGCGATATGCCTGCGACGGTTTGCCGTTGGGGTTGAGCGTGGCATAGGCTAGGCAGCAGGCACGGCCGACGACCTTGAAGTGACCGTCTACGCCACGCCGTTTGGCGGCCTCTTCGATCCCTTCCCTTAATTTCGTTCCCTGACGGTACAGGTGCTCGATGACCGGCTCGCTCTGGTAAGTCCGCATGGTCGCGATCGCCGCCGCAAGCGCATGGGTCTCCGCGCCGTGCGTGGTGGACAGCAGGAACACCCTTGGGCGGTCCGTATGCTCAAGGCCGCCGAGCCGCATGTATTCGCGTTTACCCGCGAGGGCGGAGACCGAAAATCCGTTCCCAAGCGCCTTGCCGAATGCCGACAGGTCCGGTTCGATGCCATAGAGCTTCTGCGCCCCGGCCGCATGCCACCTGAACCCTGTGATCATCTCGTCGAGGATGAGCAGCGCGCCCTTTTCCCGACAGAGACCCTGGACTTGATGCAGGAAACCGTCCTTCGGATCGTCGCCGCGGGAAGGCTCGAGGATCAGGGCGGCCAGCTTGCCGGGGTATCTGTCGAACAGGTCCCTTACGGAGGCGATGTCGTTGTAGCGGAAAGTGACGGTCAGGTTTCGGGTCGCCTCCGGAATTCCGGCATTCATCGGCGTTGTCCCGATGAACCAATCGTCCGTCGAAAAGAAAGGGTGGTCGGCGCAGCAGGCAACGAGATCGCGGCCCGTGTAGGCCCGGGCAAGGCGGACGGCTCCCGAAGTCGCGTCCGATCCGTCCTTGCAGAACTTCACCATCTCAGCGCCGATGAGCTCCAGGAACGTCTCGGCGCAGCCGACCTCAATGCTGGCGGGCCGCGTGAAATTGGAGCCGCCGTGGAGGGCCGCCTCCACCGCTCTGAGCACGGTCGGGTAGGCATGCCCCAGCCCGACCGAACGGTTGCCCATGCCGTATTCGATGTACTCGTTCCCGTCGACGTCCCAGACATGGCATCCCAAACCACGCTCGATGAAGCCTGGCGCCAGGACGGGATACTGGTCCTCGCCTTTTGCGTATGTGTGGCTGCCGCCCGGGATTAGCTCGCGGCCGCGTTCCTGCAGGCGGACGGATTCGCGAAAACGAAGGCTTTGCTCAGACATGCGGACCATTCCATCCGGCAGGAAGTCTATAAGTTCGGCTCAGGATTTCGCGTTGTCCATAAGGTCATCGGTTAGCACTTTGGGGGATATCCGGCGCGCACGAGCCGAGCTCTTTGCGCGATGCAACAGCTTTTCGGGGACGGTTAGACCAAGATTATCGCCGCGGATCTCGGCCAGCTCCCAACAGATGATCCACGGAAAACAAAACGGCCCGCTGGATTGACCAGGGGCCGTCTTGCCGCTTGCGATCACTCTTCAGCCACAGCTCCGTCCGCGAAGAGGTCGTTGACCTTATAGGCAACTTCCGTGCGGTTGGTCGCTTTCAGCTTCTTCATGATGTTTCGGATATGGACCTTGACGGTGCTTTCGCGCAGGTTCAGTTCGTAGGCGATGATCTTGTTCGCCTTGCCACGCCGGAGCGCCTGGGCGACCTCAGCCTGCCTGAGCGTGAAAATGCCCGTCAGAGGCCGCGTGTCGCAGTTGCCTGAATCAATCAGGTGCCGCATGGACAGGACACTGCTCGCCGGGACGAAGATGCCTCCTGCCGCTGCAAGGTTGATCGCCTCAACGCAAACGTCGATCGCGACCGAGGTCGGAATATAGCCGCGTGCGCCGCATTCGAGAGCCGCCAGTATCTGTCCAAGGTCCTCGGTGTCGGCCAGGATGACAACAGGGACTGACTTGAATTCGGACGAAATATGCCTGATCTCGTCCGCGATGCCATGATCGGTGACCTTCCGGCCGCCAAGGTTGAAGAGTATGGCGGCGAGAGGAGGGGCTGATGCCTTCTTCACTCGCCATTCTTCGATCGAACCCACCGCGACGACCGCCATGCCGAGTTCGTGATCCTCGAGGGCCGATCCGAGACATTCGCGATCAAGGGCCCTTCCGTCCAGGATAAGGAGGCATTGCCTGCCTGCTTGCTCGTGGACATTCTCCATCCCCCTCAAGGGGATCCCCAACTGATTTGTCGAAGTGTAGTTTTGCAATCCTACTGTAGAACTCATACTCGCACCGCCTTTCCACAGAACGGCTCGCCTTGCGGCGGCCAACCAAAGCCTCCCTCAATCTTTGGAACGTGAAAGTTTGATTCCCAACCTGTTAAAGGCTTCAGGCTGGATCACCCAGCTTGGAGCCTTGAGCAATTTTTTGCTGCCCCCCACCCAGAACAACTTGGGTCAGTTTATGGTCTGTTTATAAGTAGTCTCTAATCTAAGTTAATTTTCAGTAAATTTTTGGGCCATCGAAAGACCGAAGCCAGGCTGGACCCTAATGCGGCGCGCTCCCGGCGGCAGCGCAGTCGCTCGCGAGCGCGCCCTCAACAGTGCCGCAGCGAACGAGTGGTCATCGCGCGGCACGATCTGCGACAGTTGGAGACGCGTTCGCCGGGTACGGCCGATGCTCGGCTTCAAGTCGTTCGCAAGCGCGACTGCAGCCCTGGCCGGGTTCAGATGGTCCATATGATGCGCAAGCGACAGGCAGAAGGCGCGGCCTGACCATCGCATCGGCAAGAGGGGAAACGCTCGCCTCTATCCTGCTCGCCGGTCAGAGGCTCGGCATAAAGGAGGTCGACGACGGCATTTGGCTCGTCAGCTTCATGCACTATGATCTGGGATATATCGACTTGGAACAGAGGACCTTGCAGACCATCGACAACCCGTTCGGCACGAGGTTGTCACCCATGTCTTAGGTACATTCTGTTACCCATGTTTCCGGGCCGTACAAATAAGCTGATGGTGCCCAGAGGCGGATTCGAACCACCGACACGCGGATTTTCAGTCCGCTGCTCTACCAACTGAGCTATCTGGGCCTGCGCCGGCTAACGTGAACCGCCCGCCGGATTTCAGAGGAGCGCCAAGCGGCGCCCCTTGAAAGCGCGTGGGTTATAGCACGAGTATCTTGGCTGTCCAGAGCAATTCCAGGAAAAGTGTGCAGCGGTTTTCCGCCCCGGAATTGCGTAAAAAACAAGAGCAATTCCCGGAAAAGTGCGCGGCTCCATGCCGCTCCTGACCTAAGTAAAAACAAGCACTTAGCTTAGGTGCTGACTTTGTCGCAACGAAAAATTGCTGGATAACAGCGGCCGCCGCCGCTCAATCCTCGTCCTCGGGCGAGGGACTTGGCTTGGCCGCGTCGTCCTCTTCCTCTTCCCCGTCACGGCCGGGGATGACATAGGCGCCTTTCAGCCAGCGATTGAGGTCGATGTCCTTGCAGCGCGCCGAGCAGAACGGATAGTGCTCGCGCGCCGACGGTTTGCCGCATTCGGGACAGGGCCGCTTCGGCCTCAGTGGCGTTACTTTGTCGC
The DNA here is from genome assembly GCF_020165075.1 of Mesorhizobium sp. CA4. Classification (NCBI taxonomy): domain Bacteria; kingdom Pseudomonadati; phylum Pseudomonadota; class Alphaproteobacteria; order Hyphomicrobiales; family Phyllobacteriaceae; genus Mesorhizobium; species Mesorhizobium sp. CA4. The sequence continues at coordinate 48,672 of NZ_JAIUHK010000022.1, read as the reverse complement.
CCGAACTCATGTGTAACCTATGCTCATGAGCGCGCGGCGTGCCAGTTCTGGTGCGCCTTGAAGCCTTCGCCGGAAAGCAGCGCCACGCTCTCGTAGAGCGGCAGGCCGACCACATTGGTGTAGGAGCCGACCAGCTTGACGACGAAGGAGCCGGCTAGGCCCTGCACGGCATAGCCGCCGGCCTTGCCCCGCCATTCGCCGGACGCGACATAGGCGTCGATCTCCTCGCGCGGCAGCCGTTTGAAGCGAACCCTGGTCTCCACCAGCCGCTGGCGCAGCTTGCCGCTGGGCGTGATCAGGCAAATGCCGGAATAGACCCGGTGCGAGCGGCCGGAAAGCAGACCGAGGCAATTGATGGCGTCGTCGATCGTCTCGGCCTTGGGCAGGATTCGCCGCCCGACCGCCACCACCGTGTCGGCGGCGAGGATGAAGGCAGGCGCATAGTCCTCCTCGCTTTTCAGCGAGGCCAGCGCCTTCTCGGCCTTGTCCTTGGAAAGGCGCTTGGCCAGCGAGCGCGGATGCTCGGCGCGCAGTGGCGTCTCGTCGACATCGGCGGGCAGCACCCGGTCGGGCTCGATGCCGGCCTGCTGCAAAAGTTCGATGCGGCGCGGCGAACCCGAGGCAAGCACGAGCTTCTGCAGGATGCTCATGGGAGCATGATGCCGAAAAGTGTGAAGCGGTTTTCGGACGACATCGTGCTCCACTCTTTGATTTGGAGCCGGATCTGGATTTCAGGTCGAACAGACCTGAAATCATCCGGCTCGGTGCGCGCCGGACTGTTACTTGAAACGGTAGGTGATGCGGCCCTTGGTCAGGTCGTAAGGCGTCATCTCGACCAGGACCTTGTCGCCGGTCAGCACGCGAATGCGGTTCTTGCGCATGCGGCCGGCCGTGTGGGCGATAATTTCGTGTTCGTTTTCGAGCTTCACGCGGAACATCGCATTGGGCAGCAGTTCGGTGACCACACCTGGAAACTCGAGGACTTCTTCCTTCGGCATTCGATACCTTTGCTTGGATTGCGGTTCCGGCGCCTAGAGCCTGACGCCGAAAAGTGTGAAGCGGTTTTCGGACGGCATCATGCTCTACTCTTGATCTGGGGTCGGATGATTTCAGGTCGAACAGACCTGAAATCATCCGACTCCAACCGGAATTTGCGCGGAACCTATATGATAATCATCCGCTTGTGAACAAGCTTAATCCGGGGCGCTTTCCGCCCCCGGTGCCGCAAAACGTCGGCTTATGCGCGCTTTCAGCCGCTCGCGCACATCGCGATAGGCGGCCATGATGTGTTCTCGGGTGCCGCCTGTGTCGGTCGGGTCGGGCATCGGCCAGTATTCGACCTCGACGGCGAGCGAGCGAGTGAGCTCGAGCGCCGCATGATGCGCCTCCGGCGCCAGTGTGATGATCAGGTCGAAATAATCGTCCTCCATATCCTCCAGCGTCCTGGGTTGGCGCTCGCCAAGCGACAGGCCTTCTTCGGCGAGCACTGCATCGACGAACGGGTCGCGCTCGCCCGCGCGCACACCGGCTGAAGCGACGAAGGTGGTGGCGGGAAGCATGCGGCGCGCCAGTTGTTCCGCGATCGGCGAGCGCACGGCGTTCATGCCGCACAAAAACAGGATCGAGTGGGGCAGGGCGGCCACTAGAGCATGATCCCAAAAAGTGGGAACCGGTTTTTGGAAAAGATCATGCTCCAATAAAGCACTGTATCAGGATGGTGTTTCAACGAAACATCATCCTGATCTAGCCCCGCCAGTGCAGCACGCACACCAGCGTGAACAGCCGGCGCGCCGTGTCGAAGTCGATCTCGATCTTGCCGGCAAGCCGGTCCATCAGCGTCTGCGAGCCTTCATTGTGCAGGCCGCGCCGGCCCATGTCGATCGCCTCGATATGGCTCGGCGTCGAGGAGCGGATGGCCTCGTAATAGCTTTCGCAGATTAGGTAATAATCCTTGACAATGCGCCTCAGCGGCGTCAGCGACAGGATGTGGGTGACGACGTCGGCGCCGTTCTCGCGGCTGACGGCAAAGACCAGGCGCGACTCGGCCAGCGAAAGCTTGAGCTTGTAAGGACCCGCGCCGTCATCATTGACCGGCCGAAAGCTGTTCTCTTCGATGAGGTCGAAGATCGCCACGGCCCGCTCGTGCTCGACGTCGGGCGTCGAACGTCCAATCGATTCGTCGAGCTCGACGTCGATCAGCCTATCGCGGGTTTGGTGATGGCCGGACATCGCTACATGTTCAGCCTGATCGCGACGGAGCGGGCATGGGCATCGAGCCCCTCGGCTTTGGCGAGCGCGATCGCGGCGGGCGCCAGCGCCTTGAGCTGCTCCGGGCCGAGCTTCAGGATGGAGCTGCGCTTGACGAAATCGAGCACCGACAGTCCCGACGAGAAGCGCGCCGAGCGCGCCGTCGGCAAAACGTGGTTGGAGCCGCCGACATAGTCGCCGATCACTTCCGGGGTGTGGCGGCCGATAAAGACGGCGCCTGCGTTGCGCATCCTGGAAAGGAATGCCTCGGCGTCGTCGAAGGCGAGTTCGACATGCTCTGCGGCGATCCTGTTGACCAGCGGCAGCGAGGCCTCGAGTGTCGGCACCAGGATGACGGCGCCGAAATCGCGCCAGCTCGCCCCGGCCGTCTCGCCGCGCGGCAGGACTTTCAGCTGGCGTTCGACCGCCTGCTCGACCGCCTTGCCGAACTCTGCGTCGTCGGTGATCAGGATCGACTGGGCCGAAACATCATGCTCGGCCTGCGCCAAAAGGTCGGCTGCGATCCAGTCCGGATCGTTGTCTGCGTCGGCCACCACCAGCACTTCCGACGGCCCGGCAATCATGTCGATGCCGACTGTGCCGAACACTTGGCGCTTGGCCGCCGCGACATAGGCATTGCCCGGTCCGGCGATCTTGGCGACCGGCCTGATCGTCTCGGTGCCATAGGCGAGTGCTGCAACGGCCTGCGCTCCGCCGACCCGGTAGATCTCCGAAACGCCGGCAAGCTCGGCCGCCACCAGCACCAGCGGATTGATGACGCCGCCCGAGGCCGGCACGACGATGACGATGCGCTCGACGCCGGCGACCGTGGCCGGCACGGCGTTCATCAGCACCGAACTCGGGTAGCTCGCCGTGCCGCCCGGAACGTAAAGGCCGACGGCTTCGATCGCCGTCCAGCGCGAGCCAAGCTCGACGCCGGCGGCGTCCGTATAGCGGTCGTCCTTCGGCTTCTGCCGCTCATGATGCGAACGGATACGGTCGCGCGCGAATTTCAGCGCCTCGACGGTCGCCGGATCAGCCGCTTCATAGGCCTTGGCGATGTCGTCCTTCGACACGGCGATACCGAGCTTGCCGAGGTCGGCTTTGTCGAACTTCAGCGTGTAGTCGATGAGCGCCTTGTCGCCCTCAGCGCGCACGCGCGCGATGATATCGCGAACCACGTCGTCGACATCGGCCGACACTTCCCGCTTGGTGGTGAGAAAGGCCGAAAAACGCTGTTCGAAATCGGCGTCCTGCTGTCGGAGCGTAATCGCCATTGCGTCTTTAGCCTCTGTGCACGGGTCGCGAGGTGGCTTCCCAGGAGCCGCCGACATCGGCAAGCCGCGCCTCGACGCATTCGACGTCGAGCATGATGGTGCCGCCGCCCGAAAACACCAGTTCGACAATGCCGGCCGGCTTGCTGATGGCGATGAAGCTGACCGCCAGCAGCGACAGCACCTCGGCCGGCTTGTCGCGCGAAATGCCGCTGGTCTTGGCGCCGAGCACGCGGTCGAAATGCAGAACGCTCTGCCGGCGTTCGTTGTGCTGGCGGAACAGGCCCGATTTCGCCTCCCAGACGAAGCGGTTCATCGTCATCACGAAACGCTTGACCGCCGGCAGATATTCTAGATCGGAGACCTTCATCACGGCGTCCTGGACGTGCGCCGAAATGATGCTCAGATCCTGGTCGTCGAGCGCGATGAGCTTGAGAGCTGCCATGCGGAATGCGCACCTAAGGTTGGTTTCAGCCTTCTGTTAGGCGGTCTTTCCAGTCCGTGCAACCTCGACACGGACGCAGCAAAAGGCAATCACGTCAGCTCTGCGCTGCCCCTCATCGCCCTGCCGGGCACTTGTCCTCGCATAGTGGCGGGAAGAAGGGTGCTTTTCCGCCGGCGACTTCGCCAATCGCGAACGTTTCAGGAAGGGCGCCAAGACTGCGGACAGCGCTTCTTCCCGTTCACGGGGAGAAGATGCCGGCAGGCAGATGAGGGGCGGCGCCGATTCGAAAATTGGCGGCCCCAACACGCGAGAGGTTTCTTTTGTCTCGGGCACCTGTTTCGTGCGTATCAGCCCGAAATGCGCTCAATCACCGCGCCGCAGCCGGAGAGCTTCTCTTCCAGCCTCTCGAAGCCGCGATCAAGGTGATAGACGCGGTTGACCGTGGTCTCGCCTTCGGCCGCAAGGCCGGCGATGACAAGCGACACCGAGGCGCGCAGGTCGGTCGCCATCACGGGAGCGCCCTTGAGCTTGGTGACGCCGTCGACGATCGCCGTCTGGCCGGAAAGCGTGATGTGGGCGCCGAGGCGCGCGAGCTCCTGCACATGCATGAAGCGGTTCTCGAAGATCGTTTCGGTGATGCGCGACTTGCCCTTGGCCATGGTCATGAGGCCCATGAACTGCGCCTGCAGGTCGGTCGGGAAGGCGGGGAAGGGGGCGGTGGTCACGTCGACCGGTGCGATGCCCGAGCCATTGCGCTTGACGCGGATGCCCTCATTGGTCGGCGTGATCTCGGCGCCGGTCTCGACAAGCACGTCGAGCGCGGTCTGCAACAGGTCTGGGCGGGCGCCGGCGAGCATCACGTCGCCGCCTGTCATGGCCACCGCCATGGCATAGGTGCCGGTCTCGATGCGGTCGGGAATGACGCGCACGCGAGCCCCCGACAGCGCCTCGACGCCGTGGATGGTGATGGTCGAGGTGCCGGCGCCGTGGATCTTGGCGCCCATGGCGATCAGGCATTCGGCGAGATTGACGATTTCCGGCTCGCAGGCGGCGTTCTCCAGCACCGTCTCGCCCTTGGCGAGCGAGGCCGCCATCATCAGCACGTGGGTGGCCCCGACCGAGACCTTCGGGAAGACGTAGCGATTGCCGATGAGGCGGCCGTTCTTGGCCTTGGCGATGACATAGCCATTGTCGACGTCGAGTTCCGCGCCCAGAACCTGCAGGCCCTCGAGGAACAGGTCGACCGGGCGCGTGCCGATGGCGCAGCCGCCGGGCAGCGACACCTTGGCTTCGCCCATGCGGGCAAGCAAGGGCCCGATCACCCAGAAGGAAGCGCGCATCCTCGACACCAGCTCGTAAGGCGCGGTGGTGTCGACGATGTTGCGGGCCGAAAAATTGATCGTGCGCGAATAGCCTTCCTGCTGCTTTTCGCGTCGGCCGTTGACGGAATAGTCGACGCCGTGATTGCCGAGGATGCGGATCAACTGCTCGACATCGGCCAGATGCGGCACGTTTTCGAGCGTCAGCGTGTCGTCGGTGAGCAGCGAGGCAATCATCAGCGGCAATGCCGCGTTCTTGGCGCCCGAGATCGGAATGGTGCCGGCCAGCGCGTTGCCGCCGACAATTCTGATGCGATCCATGAGAAAATGTCCCCTCGGCCCGAACAGGCCGCTTCAATCGGTTGAGTGTGCCCGGCTTAGACCATTGGCCGGCTTGGTTCAAGAAATAGGATTTCTTGAAGCCGGACCGATCCTGGCCGGGCAGTATGGCTGATTTGGTCAGTCCTTGTGCATTTTTCCAGCAGCCGGCAACCCTTCGGACCTTTGATCCGCGTCGCGGGCGCGCTGCTTGTCAGCGTCGCGGGCGCGCTGTTTGTCGGCGTCCCCGGCGCGCCGCGACCGCGTCTGCGCCTTGCGCTTCTGCAGATTGGCGCGTAGCGCTTCGGCCAGCCGGTCCTTGCGCGCGCCGTCGCCTTTTTTCGGTGGATTTGCCTTGTCGTTCATCGTCCGATCCTGACCCGCTCTCGCCGGCCGCGATTCCGCATGGCTAGCATTTTCGCGCCGCCATGTCATGAAAGCGGGCGAGAGCCGGTGTCGCGCTGTGGATCATCCGCGCATGCCGCCTCAAACCCGCTTAATCGTCGGCCAGAAACAGATGCGACGCTTTGGGTTTTTCTTGGCCTTGCGCTTGCCGGTTCGATATGGCAGAAGCGCCGCCATCGCAGGCTGCGGTAGCTCAGTGGTAGAGCACTCCCTTGGTAAGGGAGAGGTCGAGAGTTCAATCCTCTCTCGCAGCACCAGTTTTCCGAAACATCGACATGAGCCCTTCCGGCGATCGCGCCGGCTCAGTTGGTGACATGCGACAGCCGCAGGCCGGCTTCGTCCGGGGCCTCGGCCATGCCTTCCTCCGCGAAGCGGAACATGTCCTCGAAATCCAGCTCCCGCTCGAAAATGACGCCGCCGACTTTGATCGCAAGCACGTCCTTGTCGCCTTTCGGCGCGAAATAGATCTCGCCCACCGTGCCGCGAATGCGCTCGCCGACGTCCTTGGCATCGTCTTCGCTCGCGCCCGGCAGGAAGACGCCGAACATCGAGGTTCCGATCCGGCCGATCAGATCGTCCTGGCGCACCGCTGCTCGGATCGCCGATGCGATCAGCCGCAAGGCCTCGTCGCCCCATTCGAGACCGAAGCGCAGGTTGATCGATGCCAGATGTTCCGGATGGATGACCAGAAAAGCGCCCGAGCGCGGACCGGCCGGCCTCTGCGCCCTCCTGTCGACCATCGAGGTGAACACCTTGCCGTTCAGGCAGCCGGTCAGCTGGTCATAGGTGCCGGAGCGGGTGAGTTCCTGCCGGTAGCGGCGAATCTCGATCTGTTGCCAGCCGACGAGGGCAAACAGCGGCAGACCGATGACTATTGGCACGATGATTGCCGTAACGGCCCCGCGGCCAAAGGGTGTGAGGCTGTCGCTGAAAAGCAGCAGGTAGTTCAAGCCGAGCGAAAGGCCGACGCAGGCGGCGGTGCCAAGCACGGCCAGCAAAATGAGGTGCTTCCACGTTTGAACCGGCGCGGTCGGTATTCTCGTGGTCAAGGGCCAATCTCCTGTTCGACGCATGGCTTACAGGAGGTCCGTTACGATTTCGGTGTCAGAGAAGCATACAATTTGATGCAAAATCGACATCTTCTCCATGGCAGGCTGGATCCGGCACACAAGGCTGCCGCAGCCGGCGGCTTGCGCATTTGACGACCCGGCCTGGCCAGTCCAGGCTTTAGAAAGGCTGAACCGCCCTGACCATTCCGCTTTCACGCAGGTCCGGGACGGAACCGGTCGCCGGCTTTGCGGCAGCGGCGCTATTGCGGCGGGCCGAAAATGCCCATCCGGGCGTTTCTCGCCACCACTTCCGCCTTGCCGTAAACACCTGTGGGAGCCGCCATCGCCCAGCCGTTGGAAACCAGCCAGGCGCCGACATCCTGCTTGCCGAGGACGCAGGGCGCGGCGATGGCGAAACGGTCGGCATCCGGCGGCAGGAGGCATTTGAGCGCCCGGCCGCGCAGCCAGGCGTTGAAGGCGGCCCGCGCCCGCTGACCGCAGGGCCAGGCGATGTCGTCGAACATGCAGGTCCTGTTGGGGCCTATGTCGACCGTGCCGCTGATGGCGACCGTGCGTCCCATGGCTTCGAAGACCGCCGAGGAGGTCGCGACCGGACGGAAGAGCAGCGTCTGGCGCCAATCCTGCGGCATCGGCGTCTTCGGCGCCGGCGCAAGCCCGAGTTCGCTAAGCGGAGGACGCGGCTCGATGCGCTCGATCCCGGATATGTCGAGCGGCGGCGGCGCGATGAGGTCCTCGGCGATCTTGCGTGCCGGCTGGCCCAGTTGCGTGTCATGCATCGGGGTGGGCGAGGCCGGCTTAGGATCGCCGGCGTCCTGGAACGGCGCGATCGAAGCCGGGTCGGACGGCAGCCAGCGCCCGCCCTCGGCGATCAGCACCATGCCTGCGAGCAGCCCGAGGCCGCCGAGGGCGGACGCCAGCAGCGGGCGGCCGGGCGGATTCGCCGGGCTGACGCGCGAACCTTCGCCGGGTCGTGCCGGCTGTCGATGATGCTGCTCGAGCCCGTTAGCTCCTGCCGACACGGCGCCACCCACGACCGTTGGACCGGATCACACATTAGACATGAGCGACATTCCTTGAAAAGCAAGGCGTTGCGTTAAGCGTCGCGCAACCAATGCGGCCTAGAATCGCTCAACGGATGTCGAGGGGATGACATGATGCGCAAGCCGATCCTGCTTTTTGCCTTTCCTGCCCTGATGCTGCTTCTGCTGGTAGCGGAGCGGGGGGCGGCGCTGCTGCTCGGCTTCTATCCCGCCAGCCCCGCAGTGTGGCACGCCTGGCTCGAACTGCGCCCGTTCTCGACCATGTTCTGGCAGCAGGCGCATGTCTATCTCGGCGGATCGATCGCGCTCGATACGGCCATTGTCGTCTTTGCGGCAGGCGCCTGCTGGATGGCCAGCCGCTCAAAGTGGTCCGGCGGTTTCTTCATCGCCAATCATGCTGCAATGATTTTCGCCGGGTTCATGATGGCGCTGAGCAGCAACGCGGAAACGGCGAGCACTATCGCCGCCTTCGTCACGCCTCATGGCCTTCAGTTTTCGGTGATGGTCGACCTAAGTTTGCAGAACTGCCTGGTGCTGTGCCTCGGTCTTGCGGCCTGCGCCTATTGCCACGTCGCTTTTTTGCGCGAGGCAAGGCTGCGCGCCGAAGCCCGCGCGGTCCGCATGTTGGCGCTGCAGCGCGATTTGTAACCGGCTGGTTCGGTCGGCCGCGAGGGCCTGCAGGCTCAGTTGATCTTCTTGTAATAGACCTTGCCGTCGGGCTGCTGGATGCGCTGATAGGACGGATTGGGGCCGGGAGGCGCGACCTTGCGCTTGAACGCAGGCTGCCCGTCTCCGGCGCCAGCGCCTTCATCGGCCGCTGACGCATCCGCCACAGTCGTGTTGTCGAGCATGGCCGGCAGCGTCGCGCCGGGCGCTGGCTCGCTGGCTGCGACCGGCTGGCCTTGCTCCAACTTGGCGATATTGCCGTTGATCTGGCCGAAATTCGCCTGCAACTGGCGGTCCAGCGTCTCGAACCGGCTCTGGAAACCATTGTTGACGGTGTCGATGCGGGCGCCGATGCGCTGCTCGAACTGGCCGAGCTGTTCCAGCCGCGCTTCCATCGTCCTGAGGTTGCTGACGCCGCGATAGAGATAGACCGCGGCCGTCACATTGACGACGGTGACGAGCAACGCGCCGGCCGCGATGACGCCGATCATCTTGGCCCGGCTGGGTTTTCCCGGAGCGGCTTCCTGGTGACCGAGTTCGATTGCCGGAGCGTCCGGCTCGCTGATCATCGTCATTCAACCACCACCTTTGCGCCCACCGCGACGCGTTTGAAGAGATCGATCACATCGGTGTTCGTCAGCCGGAAGCATCCGGACGTGCCGTCGAAACCGACGCCCTTGGGATCGTTGGTGCCATGGATGCGATAGAGCGTGTCGCGCCCGTCGCGCGACAGATAGAGCGCCCGGGCGCCGAGCGGATTGTAGGGACCGGCCGGCACCATCGCCGGCAGTTCCGGCTGGCGCGCGCGCATCTCCTTGGGCGGGCGCCATTCCGGCCATTCGGTCTTGGAAGCGATTTTGACCGTTCCGGTCCAGCCGAAGCCGTCGCGGCCGACGCTGATCTGGTAGCGCAGCGCATGCCCCTGTGCGGTCACCAGATACAGCGCCTTCTCGTTTTTGCGAATGATGATGGTGCCCGGCTGCTCGCCGGTCTCGAAGGCGACCGCCTTGCGCAGGCTTGGCCCCATCGCGGGAAGCGGCGGCAGGCCCGATCCGGCTTCCGCCAGACCGCAGGCCGACACCAGCACCAGCCCGGCGAGGCACGCGCCGGCCAGATGCATCGCAGCGAAGCGCCTAGCGCTGGGCATTGTCCAGCCGCTCCTTGAACATGCGTTTGAGGTCCTTGTTGAAGCGCGCGCGGCCGTCCACCTCGGAAGGCAGGATGGCGCGGTTCAGCGCGTCGGCCAACAGCGCGTTGTCCAGCGCCAGCGACTTGATGTGCGGCGCCTTGAAGATCTTCTCCAGCTCGCTGCGCGAGAAGTGGTTGCCGAACCATTTGCGCTTGTGCTTGTTGGCGACCAGCGTGATCGAGACGCCATTGCCGCGCAATTCGCGGATCTTCTTGTAGAGCCGCTTGCCTTGCCTGAGCGAAGCGACGTTGAGCTCGAAGACGATGAAGATCTCGTCGCTCGTGCGCAGCACCGAATCGTGCCACGGCGTCTCGATATTGGGCAGGTCGATGACGATATCGTCGAAGCGATAGGCGACGAGGTCGAGCAGCCGGAAGACGAAGTCCGATCCCTGCGGCTCGAATGGCAACTGCGGTCGCTCGAAGGAGTAGAGCGTGAGGCCGGATGGCCGCGACAATTTGATGACGTCCATCAGCTCGACGTCGAGCCGGTCCGGCTGGCCGATGATGCCGGAGAGGTCGAACTGGTTGAACTGGTTGAGATAGGCGCCGCAATTGGCGCTCTGGAAATCGAGGTCGACGAGGCAGGTCGCGGCCGCCCGCTCGGCCGATTTCGAGGCGAGGTGCTCCGCGGCCGAGATCGCCAGCGTGGTGGCGCCCGCGCCGCCGCTCGCGGCAATGAAGGTAATGATGCGGCTCTTGGTGCCCTGGCTGCCCGTGTCGTGGAAGGTGACGGCGTTGAGCAGCTCCTTGGCGTCGAGCGGCTTGTGCAGCCAGTCGGACGCATTCATGCGCACCAGCACGCGCGTCTGCTCGGAGGTGAGCTCGTCGGAAATCGCAATCAGCGGCACCGACGCCCAGGCCGCGCGTGCCTCGACGATCCCCGGATTGCCAAGCAGCTCGCCATTGCCGAGATCGAGGACGATGATGCCGGGCCGGCTATCGACCGGCGGCCCCTTCAGGAACTCCGCCGCGTCCGCGACCTTGACGTCATAGATCGCCAGCGCGTCGAGCCGCGTGGTGACATCGCGCTTGAAATTTGGATCGCCGGAAAACAGCGCCACCTGCTTGCGCTTGGTCGGGAGAACTCTGGTGTCGATGGCGTTCATGGGTACGTACTCTTTAAATCTTCACCCGTTACAGTACTCAGCATGGAGGGCATGGTGATATTGTTGAATCCCATCAGTCCCTGCAGGAAGAAGAACTGGAAGGTCACGTTCTGAAGGCTGACTGTGATGGTAGGCACTGGGCCGCCTGCGCGCGTCTGATAGCCCAGTCCGGTGGCTGTGTATCTTACAACTACGTTGGCCGGCTGCAGCCTTGGAAAGAAATGACACATCCCCGGCCGCTGCCCAGCGGCAAGCGCCGGACAAGCGCCTACTCCAGTCGCGTCTCCGCGAAAAATTCGATTGAAATTCGCGGCAGTAAAGGTCCCAGCCACACATCCTGAACCCGCGCAGGTGCATGCGCTTGTGGCGCCATTGCATGTATAATCAAAATTGCCCGCCGGTATCGGAGCGCCCGGCATCGTCGTAATTCCAGCTGTGGCAATCTGAGGCGCGATTGGATCCGAGATCGAGGCGAGCCGGGCGCCGATCTGCACCGCCTTCGTCGCCGCGTTCCATTGATAAAAGGCATTGCCGAAATCGACGAAGCCCAGCACAAGGGCGAACAGCAGCGTTGCCACGATGGTCATTTCGACCATTGCCGCGCCGTCCTCCGATGTTGCGAAAATCCTAATCATGATCAGAACCGGATCAACCGCTCCTCATGCGCACCGCTCAAGGTGATTGGACCGATGCCGATAATCGACAGCATACCGATGCCGGTATACGGGTAGTTGCCCGACGCTCTGACGATGCAGACTTGTGCCGTGGTGGAGCGGTACTGGGTGACACCGGCTTGCACAGCATCGTGGCAGGAGGCGGCGGCGGCAATGGTCACCGTCGCGTTGTTCGATGCTCCCCCAGATTTCTGCCAGCCGGTGATGCGCGCATTTCCCGATCCAGCTGCATTACCGAACACGGCTATATTGGCGGCCACGGAGGCGCAATTGATGGCCCCGAAGCCAGCATATTGGGTATAAAGCTGACTGTTACAACGCGCCCCGAAGCGAGCGGCGTCGGTCAGCCCGGCTTCCATCAGCAGCTTGTCATGGATCAGGTTGCCAAATTCGAACACACCCGCTGACAAGATCAACATCAAAGGCGTAATGAGGGTCATTTCTACCAACACCGCGCCTTGGGTGTCGCGTCGAAACTTGATCAGGCGCCGGAACAACGTTCTGATCATCGTCATCACCGGTAGAGCTGCGCTTCGTCACGCAGGAAATTGTTGAGGGTCCCTTGACCGTTGGCCCCGGTGACGTCGACCAGTTCGACCATGACGGAAGCATCGTCCGAAGCAGATGCTACGGGTTCCGTAAGGAAGAAGCTGCCGAAGGCTTCGACTGGCAGATTGATGCTGTGCCCAGATAGGTCGTTGCCCGCTGCCTCGAGCGCGTTGCAATTCAGGATGGCCCCATAAAGGAGGCGGCGATCCACAGAGGTGATGGGCGGCTGACACGCGTTGGCTGGTGTGCCGACTTCGCCCCCGGTTGAGGCGTGGCCAACCAGACTGTTGGCAATTTCGTACTGATAGACCTGATATCGTGTCGGTTTGGTTGCATCCCAGGAAGGCGGATGGCTGGTGGAACCAAAGTTAGTGCTCCAATAGCTCGAAAGGTTCCAATTGCCATCGCCCATCCGTCCATTCATGTACGGCGTTGTGGCATCTCTGGGCAGCCCCATGTTGCCAGGACCATTAAAGGTCAACTGGTTATACTGAGGGCACTGGTTGCCCTTGCTGCTAGGCACGGCTCCCTTCCGGACATTCGAGGCCGGCCCATATTGGGCGCTGTTGAAGCCGCCGCCGGTTGCCCTGATCCCGAAACGGACGTTGAAAGCATCTTGCACAGGTCCCGCGTTCTGTCCCGTCTTGGTTGATACATGGCCGGATTCGTAGCAGCCAATCGGCTTCGAGGTTGCGATCGTCTCGGCGAGGGCCTGGGCTCCATTTCCCACGCCGGGGGGAGGCTCAAGGAAGCCGAAGTTGCCCGGACCGGCAGCGGCGCCGTTTCCGACCTTTCTCAGTTCGATCAGCCGACGGTGAACGACCGGGTCGGAAACAGCCTGCTGCAGCGTGTATCCACCAGCGCTGTTCGTTCCGTTGGCATTCATTTCATACGGGTTGCAGATGAAGACCGGAGTGAAATCGCAGACGCCGGAGACGAAGCCTGCAACGGAGACCGCGCTGACGTTGAAGCCATTGTTGGCGGCGTTGCCGGTGAGGAACGAAGCCGGGAAGATTGCCGCGAAACCGATCGGCGTGACCGTCACTTGAATGAAGCGCGTTTGCGCTTCCCCGGTCCCAACGTTCGCATCGGCCACATAGGTCGTTAGGTTCGCCGCCGTTATCTGGGTGCTGTCGGACGCCGGTATTCCCTTGAGAAAGCACCAGGAAATGTTCCCGGCGGCGTTGCAATTGGCAGTGCCGCCTGGTTGGCCGGAGGTCAGAGTAAGCTTGCCATTTATCCCAACCGTCGAAAAATAGCTGTCGTTGCTAACCAGCGTCGCCATAGCGCGCTCGGCCCGGATCCAGGAGCCGCTGCTGCCATCCAGCTCTGCAGCGCCGGCAAGCGCGAACGCGTCCGCCGCCTTCTGCAAGTCGTTGTGCAGGTTGTTTACCCGGCTCATGTCGATAGCTAAGAGCGAAAAGCCGATGATCACCGGCAACATGACGCTGACGAGTATCAGCGCTATACCCCTCTGATCGTGCCAGAACGCGCGTACAATTCGCAACATGGCCCTACCCTTTGCCCCTCGGTGTCAGGCTCCTCGCATGCCTAATGCAACTGCTTCCTTTCATTCAATTCACTGCGTAGTCACCACGCCAGAATTGCCGACATTGACTGTGATGTTGGGCGGCGGCGGGGACGCCGGCAGAAGCTTGTATTTCTGAACGACCGCCATTGAGCGCGCGCCGTCGCCTTCGATCTTCGTATTGTTGGAAGCCGGATTGTACGGATCGACCGTCTGCAGCAGCTGGTTGGCTTTCTGCGAGTCGCCCGAGGCCAAGGTCATTGTGTCGTAGTTGTTCAGATAGTCCGCGGCGCAGCCTCCAAGCAGGCTGGAACCTAGCAGGACGAGCAGGAGCTTATTTCTTGACATAGGCAAGCTTGTCCTTCGATTTCACATCCAGCATGTGGCCGTAGGGGCCGATGACGCCGTCGCCATGCTCATACTTGCGGATCATGTCCTTGCTGACTTCGAGCTGGCCGAGCAGGAACAGTTCCGGATCGTTAGCGGGTTTGGTCTTGTCGAACGGTGTCGCCAGCTGCTCGCCGGGCTTCACCGGCCGCACGACGTGTGGCGTGACGATCACTACCAGTTCGGTCTCTTCCTTCTGCGTGCTCGAATTGTGGAACAGGGCGCCGATGATCGGCACCTGACCGAGCCATGGCACCTGGTCTTGAAGCCTCGTGTTCTTGCTGGACAGCAGACCGCCCACGGCGAAGCTCTGGCCGTCGCGCAGATTGACGACGGTCGCCAGCTTGCGGTTGGTGAAGATCGGATCGCCGGCGGGCGTGAAGCCGGTGAGGTCGCTGACTTCCGGCGCTAGCTTGATATGTATCTTGCCGTCGTCGAGCACGACCGGGGTGAAGTTCAGATTGACACCGAATTGCTTGAACAGGATTTCGATCTCGCCCTGGCTGTTGACGCTGCGGATCGGTACTTCGCCGCCGGCGTTGAAGCTGGCGGTCTCCCCGGAAACCGTCGTGAGGTTCGGTTCGGCCAGCAGTCGCACAACCCCCTTCGATTCGAGCGCCTCGATGATCAAATCGACCTTGACGTTGCTATCGATGATGCGGGTAATCAGCGCTCCGAAGGGACTGGCGGTCGACAACAGGCCACTAAGTAGCTCTCCATCGCCAAGCACCACCGAATTGCCGTCGTCGTCCTTCGATATAGCGCCGATTCCGGTTCCAGTGCGGGTCGTGCCACTTCTATTTGTGCTCCTGAAAGAAACGCCAAGATCCCGCCCGGCGTTGCGCTTCGCTTCCAAGATTCGAACCGAAAGATTGACCTGCTCGCTGTCATCGATGGTGACTGCGTTGATGATCGAGTCGGGTCCATACTGCTGTGTAACTTCGACGATTTGCGCCAAGGTCGCGGCGTCCTTGACATGGCCGCTCAGCCGAACCTTGCCGTTGATCGAACCGATCTCGATGCGCGCCTTCGGCGCCACCTGGCGGATAGCTGCCGCCATATCGCTGACATCCTGGCCGACCTCGATCTGGATCGCACCCAGCGAGCGCTTGTCCTCGGAAAAGAGATTGACCGTCGTGGTGCCGAGGCTCTTGCCGATGATGTAGAGCGTCTTGTCTGTCATCGGCTGCGCATCGGCGATCTTCTCGTCGCCGACCACGATGTCGCCCAGTGTGGCGTTGACCTGGATCGTCGCGGATTGCGAGACCGGGATGAAGATGCGATGGAGCGACGGGCTCGACACGTCGATGAAGCGGTCAGCTGCTCTCGCCGAATGCCCAGAGACCATCGACAACGACATAGAGAATAGCGCCGCCGCCATCCTCACACAGAACCCGTCCATCCTCGTCTCCCCACTTGCTGCCGCTTGGCAGCCCCTCGTCTTGCGGCCGCTTTCAGCGTTGGCGCGGCACTTCATAGGTCTCAAGCTTGACCCCCCGGAACACTCCGATTGTGGCCTGTGCCGGCGGTTCGGGCTGTACGTACTTCACCACTTCCTTGACAACCTGCTGGGATGCCGCAGTGACCGCCGGCGCCGGCTTGACCTTGCTCAATTCGTCTATCCGGCTGTCGACCCGCTCGACTGCCTGGGCAATGCCATCGATCTTATCGTTGGCGCGCTTTCGTTCCTCGGCGGCGGCGGCATCGGCGGCTTTCTGCCGGTCGAGATCGGCCTGCCTCTTGGCGACGTCGTCGGGCGTGTCCCCGGTCAAATCCGAAAGCGTTACGCGTTCGGTGGTCTCGCCCTTGTTCGCTGCGGCTTGGCGGAGGGCCAGCGACAGCTGGCCGGCGCCGGCGGCAAGGGTCAGTTTCTGCGCGTCCTTGGTACTGACTTCAACGGTAACTGCCTTCACCACCGTCGGGCTTTCCTTGCTCTCGTCGGCAACCTGGTCCACGGCAAGCACTTTGACGCTCTGCAGCAGCACATCGACAAAACTCTTGTCCGGGCCTTCGTCGCTGCGAACGGTGCGAGTCAAAAGAACGTCAACCCTATCGCCGGGAAAGACGAAGCCGGCGACGCCGAGCACGTCATTCACACGGATCGAAACTGCCTTCATGCCTTCCGCCAGCACGGCCGAAAGCGTGGCTCGTTGGCCGGGGCCGGTGATCTTGGTGGCGAGAACGGGTTCATTAGTGCCGATCGCCTGAAGTGCCTGCTTGGCGCCTTCGCCCGCCAGCAGGTCCTTTGTTGTCTTGAAAGCTCCGGCTGGAACTGCGCCGGAGGGCCATGCGACTTCGCGCAGCTTGTCCGCTGACAACGTGTCGCCAAACTTCAGCGGGACCGCTGCCACCACAACTGTGTCGCGTTGAACACCGTCCTCCGTGCGCGCCATGGCACTGCGCTGGTTGGCCAACCAGAGGTTGGCCAGCACCACAGCCAGCACACCGAATACGCTAGCCAGAACGATCATAATAACTGTGTTTGCGCGCATCCTGTTGCCCTGCCCGAGTTTACGTCGACGCCGGGAAATTTCCCGGCGTCGATCATGCCAATCAGGATATCATGGCAGCGTCGTCGATAACGTCGTCCACTGGGTGCCGACCCAGGCGCCGACAACAATGACCGACGCGATAACTGCCACGGTGATAATGCCGAGAAGGATCGTGTATTCGACCATGGCAGCACCGTTTTCATCGTCGCGGAACTGCCGGGCCATCGTCATGAGTTTCTTCATGCCAATTCTCCCTTTGGAGGTTTGAACCCGACGAGACAGAGCCAAGGAATGAACTCCATACCCAAGCATCCCCCGTCACGTTCAATCCTAGGTCCCGCGAAAAAGCCGAGTCAAATGGATTAACAGTCCCTTAACCCTGTAATACTCGGTCTAAGACTTTCTCAATTTTGACAACAGCTTGATTCGCTTGGATTTTCAAGCGCTCTTAACCATTCGTTCACAATTCGGCCATACCCGTGCCTGCGGAGCAACACATTAGACATTTGACATATATATTTATATTAAACGGCTTAGTTGCGCTCCCGGCTATAAAATGAGACAAAGGTCTTAGGACTTTGGTCGATCGGCGCCGAGTGGGACAAAATAAAACGATTTCCCGAACCTCTATTTTTTAACTATGTCGCAAGTAATAAGTCCAGTTTATCCCCCGGGCCGCTTGTGCCTCTCGTGGTTAACGCTTAGTTTCGACATCAGGGGAACCGCTAGGGGATTGGGCGGCATGTTAGGTCGATTCATCAAGGGGGCAGGTGAACAGCGCGCACCGCAATCAACGCAGGTGCCCCTGGTACCCAATGGCGCGGCAGTCGTGCAGCCGGTCCAAACCGAGCCAGCATCGGACGATTTCCTTTCTCTTAAGGTCGAGCTACATCGCCATCTGATCGACCGCTTCAACCTGACGGCGCTAGAAAACGCGTCCAAGGACGAAATCCTGAACGAGATCCGGCCGATCGTACGTGAATTCGTGCGCGGTCGGAATGTTCCGCTTAACGCGCGCGAGCTCGATCAGCTGACCAGCGACACGGCTGACGAGATGTTGGGTCTCGGGCCGATCGAGCCGTTGCTCAAGGACGATTCGATCGCCGATATTCTGATCAATACCCACAACCACGTTTTCATTGAACGTCGCGGCGTACTCGAGGAGACCTCGATCCGCTTCCGCGACGAGGCGCATCTGCTGCGCGTTGTGAACAAAATTGTTTCCAATATCGGTCGAAGGGTCGACGAATCCGCGCCGATGGTTGATGCCCGTCTCGACGACGGTTCGCGCGTCAACATTGCCGTGCGGCCGATCTCGGTCGATGGCCCGCTGGTGTCGATCCGCAAATTCTCCAAGCATCCCTATTCGCTGGAACGCCTGATCGCGTTCAACTCCATTCGTCCGCCCATGGTCGATTTGCTGAGGGTCGCAGTGCAGTCGCGCAAGTCAATCCTTGTTTCGGGCGGCACCGGTAGCGGCAAGACGACGCTGCTCAACGCGCTCTCCAGTTACATTCCCCCCAAGGAGCGCCTGATCACCATCGAGGACGCAGCGGAGCTACAGCTGCAGCAACCGCATGTCGGGCGACTGGAGACGCGCCCGCCCAATGTCGAAGGCAAGGGCGAAGTTCGCCAGCGCGAGCTGGTGAAAAACGCGCTGCGCATGCGGCCAGATCGGATCATCGTCGGCGAGGTCCGCGGCGAGGAAGCTTTCGACATGCTCCAGGCCATGAACACCGGTCATGAAGGCTCGATGACGACCATTCATGCCAACACGCCTCGAGATGCGATCTCGCGCCTCGAGCAAATGGTTGGCATGGCAGGCATGCCAATGACCAATGACTCGATCCGGGCGCAGATTGCCTCGGCGATAGACATCGTCGTGCAGACGCAGCGCCTTTCCGATGGCGGGCGGCGTGTTATCTCAATATCGGAACTGACCGGCATGGAAGGCAATGTCGTGCAGCTTCAGGAGATCTATCATTTTGTTCGCCGCGATGTTGGAGCGGACGGTGCCATCGTCGGCGAGTTCCGTGCCACCGGCGTTCGCCCGCGATTTGCTCAAGAAGCAGCAACACTCGGCCACCATTTTGGGAAGGACGCTTTCAATCCACAGGTTCCGCTCTGATGCCGACAGGTCAAACCCTTCTCTATTTCATATATGTGTTGGCAGCTGCATCGATCATTCTAGCCGCGGAGTCTTTTTACCTGTCGTTTGCCAGCCGGCGCACGCGAGCCGGAGTGATCAACAGGCGGCTCCAACGCCTGGGAGAAGACGCCCCAGCGGAGCAAAGCCTGCATAGTCTGCTGCAGGAACGGGGTTTGACGGCATCTGGTGACTTCCTTTTTGGGGCAGTGGGGCTCAATCGCCTCTACACTCAATCGGGCATAACCGGCAATCCATTGGCATTTGTTACGGTGTTCCTGCTGGCAGGCCTGGTTCTTGCCTTAATGCTGCCGCTGCTGTTTGGCTTTTCGGCTGTAACAGGGATCATAGTTTTCGCGTTGGTAGGTTTAGGCTTGCCTCTGCTCGTGCTGCGTAGAGCACGGAACAAGCGCATCCAGAAGTTCGCTGCTCAACTCCCTAACGCACTCGATATGATCGTGCGTTCGCTGCGCGCCGGTCACCCGACAACGGTAGCGATCGGCCTTGTTGCACGAGAGATGCCCGACCCGTTGGGAACCGAGTTCGGCATTGTTTCGGATGAAATCACTTTCGGGCTTAGCCTTGAGCAAGCTGTGCGGAAATTATCTGAAAGAGTGGGTTTTGAGGGTCTACACTTAATGTCGGTCTCTCTTTCCATTCAGGCAAAGACCGGCGGCAATCTAACAGAAATCCTTTCAAACCTGGCTTCCGTATTGCGAGAGAGGCAAAAACTGCGGCTGAAGATACGAGCACTTTCCGCTGAAGGACGCATGTCAGCTTGGATTATCTCTTTGTTTCCAGTTTTCATGTTCGGCATTTTGATGGGCATTGCCCCGAGCTATTATGGCGATGTCTGGGGCAGCTCGCTGATCTTACCGGTGTTCACGATCTTCGGATTTTGGGCATTGCTGGGAGTTTTTATCATGTATCGGATGGTCAACTTCGATTTCTGAGGAGCGCGATCAGACTTGCTGACCAATATCGGAAATTCGCCTACCTTCTCTCTTGCCGTTTTTTTGGCAGCTGCGGCGCTTTTCATTTTCGCTTCACTGATGATTATGCCGGTTCTTCAGACAAGACGAATGGTATCGCGAGCCCTCTTATCCGAGGGGATTGCCAATCGCCGTTCGCTCGGTGCCCAGCAAGAACTCAACAAAATTTCGGCACAGCGGCCGGTCGATGCCTATTTTCGCGCTTTGGAAAAGGAGCGTGGCGAGCCCAATGCACTGGAAGCGAAGCTATTTCGGGCAGGATTTTATCAACCAAGCGCGCCAGTTATCTATACTTTGACTCGTCTTGTCTGCGTGTGTGCCGGATTCTTGGGGACATACGCATTGCTATCGCGCGTGGTGCCGCCTCAATTGCCTGGGTTCATCGCATTCGCGGGCTCGGCACTGATAGGTCTTGGCTGCATCGTGATTCCCAGCATTATGCTCGACCGCTTCGAAAGTGCGCAGAAGCAGATCTATCGCCGTGGCTTCCCAGACTTCATGGACATGATGACTACGTGCGCAGACGCTGGCATGAGCCTCGAGGCGGCAGTAGAGCGTGTGGGCGGCGAAATCGCCGGTACTCACAAATGGCTCGGTATTCAGCTCTCGATTATGAATCTGCAACTGCGTGCCGGCAAACCTCTGCGCGAGGCGCTGCGCGAGCTTGCCGATCGCATCGGCTTGGATGAGGCTAAGGCCTTGGCCGTGCTGTTCCGTCAGTCGGAAGAACTCGGCACCAGCCTTACCGAGGCTTTGCGTGTCTACAGCGATGAAATGCGTAATCAGAGAATCATGCGCGCGGAAGAGCAGGCCAATGCGCTACCGGTCAAGATGATGATCCCTCTGGGCGTTTGCATTTTTCCAGTTGTGATGATGGTGATCATGCTGCCGGTGATCATTCGCATGAAGGGCATTTTCTTCTAAGTCGTCGTATGATTAGCTTCTAAAATAGAGTCGGGGACTCGTGGGACACACAATGACAAAGCGCCTCGCAGTCGCGGCCAGCCTGCTGCTTATCTTCCTTGCAGGTTGCCAGACGAATGACTCCACCGGCGGCGTGGTTCGCACAAACGAGCCTGCAAAAGGCGACTACACCGCCTTTGGCGATGCTTTCGATGGTCTGAAGACGATTGGCGATGTCGACTATTATGCTTCGGACCAAGCTGTTGCCGAGGCCAAAACCCAGTTCCGCTCCGAGAACTACGGCAATTCCGGCGCCTTGTTTTATAAGGCGACCCGCCTGGCACCCAACGATGGAATCGCCTGGCTAGGGCTCGCCGCGTCCTGCGACCGCATCCGCCGCTTCGACCTAGCCGACTTGGCCTATGGCCGAGCCTACCGGCTGCTCGGCGCGACGCCGGAATACTACAACAACGTCGGATACTCCTATTTGCTGCGCGGCAAATTGCAGGACGCGCGAACAAATTTCTTGAAAGCCTATGAACTCGCGCCAAACGACCCGACGGTGGCCAACAATCTCAAGCTCCTGTCGTCTAGTGTACGCAACATCGAACGCTCATGAGCCTTCTGCTGGCTGCTTCGCTGCTGCTCAGGGCGCTGGCTATTCCACTGCTGGCCAGGGTCGCCTGGATCGACTTCTCCACCCAGAAAATCGCCAATCGTGACGTTCTGCTACTGCTTTGCCTGGGTCTCGGTTCGCTGCAACTTTTGTCTCTTCAGTCGGGATCGTGGTGGGATATGGGCCTGAGCGCCATTGCCGGCCTAATCCTGTTCATCGCGCTCTTTCCGTTCTGGACTATGCGCAAAGTTGGCGCCGGCGACGTCAAGCTGATGGCCGCGATGCCGTTTGTAATCGGCGGCAGCAATTTGGCGGTGTTCTCGGTTTTGCTGCTGATATTCGCTGTGATCACGGCAGTGGCGGTCAAGAACCCGTTTTTATTGCCGGCCGGAATGTTTCGCGTCTACATCCAGCATCTGGACAGAAAGGGCGTGGTGCCGTTTGGTGTGCCGATTTCGGCAGCCGCGATCTGCACGATAGCTGTGCAGATTGCATACGGTCTGAATGCATTTGGCCAGCCATAGCGTCGGAAGTCAACCAAGCCGATTAACCCTTCGGAAACCATCACCTTGCGCTAAAGTAATTGAAGTGGTTGGATCGGAAGGTGTCGGCGGGGGCGCCGTATGGATGTCTTGAATTTCAAAGCTCTTTTGATCACGGCGCTGATCTTTGTGCCGCTCGAGCATCTTTTCGCTCTGCGACCGGGCCAGAAAATTCTCAGGAAGGCTTTCCTAAACGATCTGATTTACGCCGTGTTCAACGGGGCCCCAATAACTCTTGGATTGATTGCGACCGTTACGCTTGCAACCAGCACGTTGGGGCGGCTTGTGCCAGGCTTTGTAGGCGCCGCCATATCGTCTCAACCGGTCTGGCTCCAGATCATCGAGATCATCGTCATAGCAGACATCGGCTTTTACTTCGCTCACCGGGCTTTCCACGCCATCCCGTTTCTTTGGCATTTCCACGCCATTCATCACAGTATTGAGGAACTTGACTGGCTTGCTGGGCATAGGATTCATCCTGTTGATCAGGTTTTGACTAAAAGTGCTTCGTTCGTGCCGGTCTACCTGTTGGGATTTAGCGGCGAAGCAATTGCCCTATTTGCATTTATCTTCCATGCTCATGCCCTGCTGCTGCATGCCAATGTAAAATTAAATATCGGTCCACTCCGATGGCTGATTGCTTCTCCTCAGTTCCATCATTGGCATCACGCAAATGAACGGGCAGCGTATGATAAGAATTTTGCCGGGCAGCTTGCCTTCCTCGATGTTGCCTTTGGGACGATGCACCTCCCTGGCAAGACAGTGCCTGAGCGATATGGCATCGATGATGCCATTCCGTCGAACTACATCGAGCAACTCGCTTATCCACTAGTTCCAAGAGGCAGGGTCAATGAAACTCCCTCCGCCAACGACGCGTGATTTCATCGGTCGCGCGGCCATGACGCTTTACTTCACGGTCTGTGCGACCTTGAAGGCGGCAACAACGATCGCGGACATCAGCACCGCGGAATGGACGGTGTCATGGTCGATTGACATCGTGGCGAGCATTGCTGCGCTTGGCTTTATGATGCTCGTGGTCGCAACTACTGTGACACGACTCCCCCCTGTGAAGACAGCGCAAGGGGTCGAACCTCGCATTTCCGCACTGATCGGATGCTTCGCCACTGTAACCTTGATCGCCGTTCCCAGAATCCAGATTTCACAGCAGGTCGAGCTTGTAGCCGATATCATCACCATTGCCGGTTTCGGCCTATGTATTTGGTGCCTATGGTGGCTTGGGCGATCGTTCAGTATCCTTGCCCAGGCAAGACGGCTCGTTACGGCGGGTCCATACCAGATAGTGCGACATCCACTTTACGCCTGTGAAGCGATCGTTCTGCTCGGCATTGTCTCGCGCAATCCGACCTGGCCAACGGTTGCTGTCGGCGTGATAGTCCTTGCGTTCCAATATCGACGGATAGTCAACGAGGAAAAGGTCTTGCGGGCGGCCTTTCCCGAGTATCAAGAATACGCTCAGCGTGTCCCCATGCTGATTCCGCGTCCTTCTGGTCAAGCGTTGCCGGCGTCCGATCCATGATAGGAAGAATATTATGGGAACAAAAAACCATCTTTGTACGACGCTCATCATATCAGCACTATTGGGGATCATTGACCTGGTTTGGCTGTCCCATTCACAAGTTCGCTTTTCGCCGCTGAACTGGCCTGCCATTGGCGCAGTGGCACTATGTGTCTGCTTGGCTGGGATGGCTTCTCGGCTCGTTGCCTGGCGCGTGCGGGGCGACAATTCGAGGATGGGCCAATTTATTCGTAGGGCGTCCGATTTCCTTGGTAACCTAACGCTTGCCGCCGCGGTCTTTGTCCCACTGCTGATCTGCTCGACCATTCTAATGCATCTTGCTAGCGCAACGGATCGCCCGTTAGCCGATCCGACGCTTGCTTCCATTGATGCTTGGCTTGGATTTGACTGGCCGTGGTTCCTTTCGGTCACCAACAACAGACTGACAGCCCCTGTCCTAAGCGTCGCCTACCATGCGCTCGGACCACAGGTGCCGCTCGTGTTTCTGTTGAACATTGCCAGACGCAGAACCGACAGGTTGTTGGAGTTCATCACGCTGCTAGCCATGTCATCCATTCTGGCGGGCGGGATAATGGCATTTGTACCCGCAGAGGGCGCCTATGCCTACTTCAAGCCGACTGCGGATCAGTTCAACCACTTCACCGCCCAAGCAGGGATGTGGCACTATAAAACTCTGATGGCGTTGCGATCAGGTGAACGGTTCGATCTGATCATGGCCAATAGCAACGGGCTGGTCACCTTCCCCTCCTATCACACCGCGCTCGGCATCATGATCGTCTACGCGCTTCGGGATTATCGCTGGCTGTTCTGGTCCGTAGGTTGCCTGAACGCCGTAATGATCATAGGCACACTTCCAGAAGGCGGACACCACCTCATCGATGTGATTGCGGGCGCGATTGTTGGCGTTGCCTGTATTCTCGCCGTCAGGAAGATCGGCTCCTACAATCGTGAGAAAGCCTTCACAACTCCGGCGGCGTATCCGCTACCTGAAGCATAGCCCTGTTCCTACAGCGCAAAACGGCTCAGCGGTCGGTGACAGTCAAAACCCCGACGTCTGCTTCTCCACCAGCTTCAACTGGCCCTTCTCAACCCTGAAGAAGGGCATCGACCTCTGGCTCGAGCCGTCGCTGCGGAAGCGGAAGAGGCCGGTCGAGCCGCGGAAGCCGGTCGTGTTCTCCAGCACCTGCTTGTTGAAGCCGTCGGGGCCGGCCGCGCTCGCTATGCCCGCGCTCAGCGCCACCATGTCGTAGGCATAGGCCACGTTGACATCGGGCTGATACTTGTAGGCCGCCTTGAAGCGGTCGGCGATCGGCCCTGTCTCGCTCTCGTCGAGGGTCGCTATATAGGCGCCCTCATAGAGCGGATCGATCGGGCGCTCGAGCCAGCGGTCGGTGCCGATCACCGTCACCGTCTTGCCTGGAATGCCCTTCGCCTTCAGCGCCGCCAGCACCGTGGCCGGGCTGCCGCCGCCGCTGGCGACGACCACGGCGTCGGGCGCCTCGACCAGCGAGCCCATGTCCGACACCACCTTCGCGCCGCCGTCGGTCGGCGAATAGGGCAGCGTCACCGCAAGCGTGGCGCCATAGATGCTGAGCGCGTTGGCCACCCGGGATTCAATGGCGCTCGAGTCCGCGCCCGCCGGCACCAGCAGCACGAATTTCTTCGCGCCCTTGCTGGCGATTGCCGCGGCGCCGGCCGCGGCGCTGTCGGCTTCGCTGAGCCGCACGGAATAGACGCCGGGGCCGCCGGCGAAATTGTCGGCCAGCGCCAGCACCGGCGGCCGCTTGGAGCCCGAGAGCTTGGCAAGGTGCTGCGCGGCCGCAAGCTCGGACGGCCCAATAACGGCCTTCGCCGTGCCCGAGGTGATCGCCTTCACCGCGAGGTCCTTCGCGTAGCCGCTGTCGCCGCGCGTATCCTCGATCGTCAGCGTCAGAAGCTTGTCGCCGAGATCGGCCATTGCGAGGCGCGCGCCGTCATACATTTTGCGGCCGTTCTCGCCGGTGCTTCCGGGCGCCGAAAGCGGCAGCAGCATGGCCACCTTGGTCGGCCCCGTGCCGAGCGTCAGCTGGGCCTTGGCGGCGACGGCCGATGTCGGACCGCCCGAAGTCGCGCTGGCCAAGGCCGAACTACCGGAGATCTGGCCACTGGCCTGCTGCGCCGGCGCCGCGGCGGCGCCCGCCTGGCCGGCGGGTGCGGCGATCGCCGACGGATCGAGCACGTCCGACGCGCCGCTCTTGGACTGGCATGCGCACAGCGTCGCGACGAGCCCGAGAGCGAGAGCCAACAGACGCGGATCGTGCCGCTCACATTTCATTTGATGCTTCCATCCATCTGCCGCCAGTATTCGCCTTGGTCTGCCTTCACTTCTCTTAACGTTTGCCTGCCCGGCCGTCCCGCAATTCTTGCATCATCGCTTCAGCCGTCGAACAGCCGCGCTCTCAGCGCCTGTATCGTCCTCGCCTGCGCCGGGCTGCGATAGTCGGCGCATTTCATGTAGCGCGGCCCCGGCACGAACGATCGTCGCGCGCAGACGCGTTTCTCCTGGCCGGCGGCGGAGAAGCCGATCGTCGAGACGTCGGAGAATCCGATCGTCGCCACCGGAAGCGGCCCGGCCACATCGAGCCCTTCCCGTGCCAGAATCGCGCGTGCGCGCCGGCAGTAGTCGACCGAGCGGACCGAGAAGCGGGTCTCGCCGTGCCCGGCGCGGTATTTCATCACGGTGGTGCAAAGATCGCCCGCGGCGAGCCTGTTTGCCTGCGCCAGATATCTGACGCCGAGCGCGATGTTGGTGGCCGGCTCGCCAAGCTCGTCGAACGAGCCGCGAAAGC
Source organism: Mesorhizobium sp. CA4 (assembly GCF_020165075.1). Lineage (NCBI taxonomy): Bacteria > Pseudomonadati > Pseudomonadota > Alphaproteobacteria > Hyphomicrobiales > Phyllobacteriaceae > Mesorhizobium > Mesorhizobium sp. CA4. Next base: position 22,397 of record NZ_JAIUHK010000022.1, on the reverse strand, counting down.
CGAGCATCCGCGCCGTTGCCGGCATGACCTGCATCAGGCCGATCTCGCCGTCGGCGCCGCGCACGCCGGGATCGAAGCCGCTTTCGATCTCCATCACCGCATGCGCCAGCACCGGCTCGAGGCCGTAGATCGACGCCTGGCAGGTGGCGAATGCCTTGAATGTCGCGCGCGTCCGCTCGGGCGCCGCGTCGCAGCGCACGGGCTGCGTCCCCGGCGGTTGCGGTCGTTCCAGCCAGTTGGCGTGGACAGGTGTTTGCCCCGGGCCAAGCAAGGCGACCGCCAGGGCAATTCCCGGAAGACTGCGCAGCGGTTTGCCGCTCGCAATCGCGTCAAAACAAAGAGATAGACCGGTTCGCCGTTTCCGTGAAACGGCGAACCGGTCCAGGGCGATCGCCTTCGCCGGTTTTCCGTTGGCCACCATCGTAGCCAGCCGGCGCTCGATGGGCCGTCAGCTCAGTGCATGTACTCGACCATGCGGTCGTGGAAGCACTCGCATTTGTTGAGCGTGTCTTCGTCCTTGTAGTTCGTCTTGAGGTAGCCATAGGCCATGCCGCAGGCGACCTTGGCTTCCGAGGCCCAGACGAAGGCGGGACGCGACGAGTTGATCCATTCCGGGCTGTTGGCGACGGCGACCGATTCGTCCATCAGCTTCACCACATGGTCCTTGAGCTCAACCATGTTGTCGGTCAGCACCAGGTCCGAGGTGCCGACGGCGCGGCAATAATTCACCGCCGGCTCGCCGATGATGTCGGCGGCGAACCCCGTCGACCCGGCCACCAGAAGCGCCGCGGCCGAAGCCAGCAATCTTACGGAATGTTTCATGTAAACCCCTCTCCGAATTGCGAATTCACGGTTCTCTAATGGGTAGCATGGAAGCGTGGCCACGCATAAGTGCTAAATCGTGGCCGTGTGCTGCGCATGAGTGTTGTCATCGTAAAGGATCGTAATCGTGCCGGCGGCAGGTGTGTTCGTCAATTGCGCGACGTCGACGAAATTGGCCGCGTTGCCTGAACCGCTGGTATCCACGCTCAGCGCGCCGGTCGCGCTGTCATAGTGCACGTAATTGCTGATGTTGCCGGTCGGCGCTGCGTCGAACAGCGCAGTCAGATCGATCTTATCGCCGTCACCGCCGACGCCACTATAGTCGGTGATGAGATCCTTGATATCGAGGTGATCAAACTTGAATGTGTCGGCGCCAGTGCCGCCGGTCAATGTGTCCTGGCCGAGGCCGCCAATCAGGGTATCGTTGCCGCCGCCGCCATTCAGCGTGTCATTACCGACGCCCCCCGCGAGGTAGTTGTCGCCGGCATTGCCGAAGAGATAGTCGTTTCCGGAGCCGCCGATCAGCCCTTCGATGCCGGTAAGCGTATCGCCAGTGGCGTCGCCGCCGCCGACTGAGCCCGCAGTCGGGTTGCTGAAATTCACCGGTGCGCCGGAGGCATGTCCGTCGTCGGCCAGGTGAATGGAGACGGCACCAATGCTGCCCGAGTAGTCGACAATATCGGTTCCAGATCCGCCCGAGATCGTGTCGGTATGTGTGCTTCCGGCGATGACGTCGTTACCGGACGTCCCGGTGAGCGTGTAATTGCTGGAGCCGTCTGCTGCCACAACGTGAACGCCGAGAGACTGCGTGGCCGTGGTATCGCCGTCCTTGTCGGTCGCCGACACTGTGAACGCCAGGTTCTGATCCTGGGGCAAGACGTTGTGCGTCAGCGAGATGTTCGAGAACTGCGCACCCTGCCCGGAGACATTGACTGCGCTTATCTGCAGCTGGTTAAAGCTGATCGACGGATCGATTACAAACGTGCCCGTTGCAGTGATGGAGATGTCGCCCGACACAGACGTATTGGTAAGAGTGTTCGTTGCAACCCAATGATAGGTTCCACCTGCGCCATTCAACGAATTGACGACCAAACTCACGGAGTCATTCAACTCGGCATTGGTGCTGGGCGGATTGTCGGCGCCGATACCAGTGCCTGGGGTGTGGAACTCCATCGTGAAGGATTCATTTCCGCCGACGAAAGTGTTTGCGACGCCGAATCCGTTGTTGTTGGAGTTGATGCCGTCCGGGCTTGAAAATTCGATATGGCCGTCACTGGTTTCGCGCCAATTCGGTCCGCCCGCAGGCAGGTTTTGCAGCGAATAGGTGACTGTAGTACCAGCATCGGGCTTGATAAGGTCGAACTCGTAAGTCCCATCGGTCCTCACGGCGAGGTCGAACACTTCCGTCGACCCCGACATCGCGTGGAGAACCGTTGTGCCGTCAGCGGCGATCGTGGTGTTGTAGGTGATGCCGGCAATCGCGGGACCCACGATGTTGAAGTGATCGATGCCGTCCGCTCCTGGTACCAGCGAAAAGAAGCCGGCGACCGAACCAACCTCGTTCGGGATAGTGCCCGAAGTGAAGGAACTCAGTGCCGGACCGTCGTCATGGAAAGTGGCCTTGGAGCCAAGATCAATCGACTGCGAGGCCTTGTCGCCATCGCCGTCGGTCACGGTTGCCGTCAGCGTCACCAGGCCTGAGGCCAGACTGATGCCTTCGGAGGTGTCCGTTGGATTGTCCACGGTATTCTGGTGTACGGCGCGGAACTCCGTTAGCGTCGTCTGGCCGCTTGTGGTGTTCACCGCGAGTGTGAACACCAGATAGGCTGCATCGCCGCTGTGGCCGGTCACGTAACCCGAAACAGTGCCGCCGCTTTGCGTCAGCACCACTGCCTGGCCGGTCGCCGAGTCGATCAGGTTCGAAGTCACACCCTGCGAGGAGACGCTTACACCGTAGCTAGTGGTGGCGCCGTCGGCACCCTGTACCACAGTGAACATTCCCGCAAAGGCGGCCGTAGCTGCGGTCAGCGCCGCGTTCGGCGTTGAGCCATTCAGCAGGTAGCTTTCATCGACATCCAGCGTCGGCGCAGCCGTGCCGCTCAATATGATCGAGGGCCCGTCATCCTTGATGCTAAGCGCGTTGCCGATGTTGAGCGACTGCGAGGCCTTGTCGCCGTCGCCGTCGGTCACCGTTGCCGTCAGCTGGATCAGGTTGGCCGTCAGGCTGGTGGCGTCGTCGGGGGTGTTGGAGGCATTGTCCTCATGCACCGCCCGGTCGAGATCGAACGACACCTTGCCGTTGGCATCCACGCTGGCCGTGAACACCAGCGGACCGCCGACGCCGGCGTGGCCTTCGACCACGTTGCCGTTCATCGACAGCACCACCGCCTGGCCCGTCGCCGTGTCGATCAGGTTGGAGGGGCCGGCCGTCACGCTGAGCGCGTAGCTGGTCGTGCCGCCGTCGGCGCCCGTCGTCACCGTGAAGGCGCCGCTGAAGGAGCCTTCCGCATGCGTCGAGCCGGCAGGGCCGGTGCCCGAGCCGTTGACGCCGTTGTTGGTCGCAGCCGTCAGGTAGCTCTCGTCCACCGTCAGCGTCGGCGCAGCCGTGCCGCTCAATATGATCGAAGGGCCGTCGTCCTTGATGCTCAGCGCGTTGCCGATGTTGAGCGACTGCGAGGCCTTGTCGCCGTCGCCGTCGGTCACCGTTGCCGTCAGCTGGATCAGGTTGGCCGTCAGGCTGGTGGCGTCGTCGGGGGTGTTGGAGGCATTGTCCTCATGCACCGCCCGGTCGAGATCGAACGACACCTTGCCGTTGGCATCCACGCTGGCCGTGAACACCAGCGGACCGCCGACGCCGGCGTGGCCTTCGACCACGTTGCCGTTCATCGACAGCACCACCGCCTGGCCCGTCGCCGTGTCGATCAGGTTGGAGGGGCCGGCCGTCACGCTGAGCGCGTAGCTGGTCGTGCCGCCGTCGGCGCCCGTCGTCACCGTGAAGGCGCCGCTGAAGGAGCCTTCCGCATGCGTCGAGCCGGCAGGGCCGGTGCCCGAGCCGTTGACGCCGTTGTTGGTCGCAGCCGTCAGGTAGCTCTCGTCCACCGTCAGCGTCGGCGCAGCCGTGCCGCTCAGCGCGATCGTGGGTACATCGTCCGTGATATTGATCGAGATGGTCGACGTCGATGTATTGCCAAAGCCGTCGGTTACCGTGAACGTGAACACGTCCTGGCCAGGCTGCACGTTGGCGCCGTCGTTGCCCGCCGGGACATTCGCCTCCGGCGACGTCAGCGTATAGCTATAGGTGCCATCCGCGTTGACATGCAGGATGCCATACGTGCCATTGATGTTCGTGCCGACATTGCCGCTGACGTCGCTGCCGACATTGCCGGCGGCAACACCGGTTACGGTCGCCCCGTCAGGATCCGAGAAGGTCAACTTGCCCGTCGTCGTCTCCGAGCCGTCGCCCGCATGCGAGCCGTCCACCGTCCCGGGGCCAAGGTCGCCGACCGGCGGCGTAGTGTCGATGCCCGCTTCGTTGACCGCCGCAACCTCCGCCACCACACGCGGCTGGCTGCCGGTCACCTCGATCGTCAGCGTCGCCGGCGAGGTATCGCCGTCGCCGTCGGTGATAGTGTAGTTGAAGACGTCGGTGCCAGTGGGCGTGTTCGGGGTGGCCTGATAGCTGTAGTCGCCATTGGCGAAGACGGTCAGCACGCCATGCGCGCCGGTCACCGTCGTCACGCCGGCGTTAGTTACCGAATTCGTCCAAGCGATCGACGCGATCCCGTCCGCTCCAGCCGTGTCCGCCGCGCCGAGACCATGGGTGCTTGTCCCGGCCTCGACATTGCCGGTCACGGTCTCGCCGGACTGCGCCGCGTCGGTATCGTTACGTGCCGTCGGCACGTCATTGACGATGTCGATGGTGAGCGTCGTGGAAGCGGGGTCGCCGTCGGAATCGACCACCTGCACGGCGAAGTCGTCATGCGTGGTGTTGCCCGAGGTGCTGTCGAGCAGCGTGTAGGAATAGGTGTAGCCGGCCGCTGGCGTGCCGGTGATGGTCAGGTCACCATACTGGCCGTGCACCAGAATGCCGCCGGCCGCGTTCGTCACCTCGACCTGAGTATTGTCCTTGTCGGTCACATAAAGATGGCCGATCGTGTCGCCACCAGTGGTGATCGCCAGCGCGCCGGTCGTCGTCTCGCTGGTGTCGCTGTTGTTGTTGGCATCGTTGTCGGCGATTTCGCCCGAGCCGGCCGGCAGGCCGTCATGCGGCGGAAGGCCGGCTTCGCTCGCCACGCTGTGGCCGTTCGCATCGGGATTCTGCGGCGTCACATCGATGGTGGGCGTCGAATCCGGCTTCAGATTGATCGTCACCGTCGCCACCGAGGCGTCGCCATCGCCATCGACGATCCGGTACTGGAACGTCACGGTTCCTTCTTCGCCGGCAGCCGGCTTATAGGTGAAGGTGCCGTCATTGTTGTAGGTGACCGTGCCGGTGCCGCCGTTGAGCGAGTTCGCCACATAGCTGACCTTCGTCGGGTCGGCGATGTTGACGCCGTCCGCGCCGGGCACATCATTGGCGAATACGTTCACCGTCACCGGGGCATTTTCGGTGCCTTGCGTAGCCACATCGTCATGCGCCGTCGGCACGTCGTTGACGATGTCGATGGTGAGCGTCGTGGAAGCGGGGTCGCCGTCGGAATCGACCACCTTGACGGCGAAATCGTCATGCGTGGTGTTGCCCGAGGTGCTGTCGAGCAGCGTGTAGGAATAGGTGTAGCCGGTCGCCGGCGTGCCGGTGATGGTCAGGTCACCATACTGGCCGTGCACCAGAATGCCGCCGGCCGCGTTCGTCACCTCGACCTGAGTATTGTCCTTGTCGGTCACATAAAGATGGCCGATCGTGTCGCCACCAGTGGTGATCGCCAGCGCGCCGGTCGTCGTCTCGCTGGTGTCGCTGTTGTTGTTGGCATCGTTGTCGGCGATTTCGCCCGAGCCGGCCGGCAGGCCGTCATGCGGCGTAAGGCCGGCTTCGCTCGCCACGCTGTGGCCGTTCGCATCGGGATTCTGCGGCGTCACATCGATGGTGGGCGTCGAATCCGGCTTCAGATTGATCGTCACCGTCGCCACCGAGGCGTCGCCGTCGCCGTCGACGATCCGGTACTGGAACGTCACGGTTCCTTCTTCGCCGGCAGCCGGCTTGTAGGTGAAGGTGCCGTCATTGTTGTAGGTGACCGTGCCGGTGCCGCCGTTGAGCGAGTTCGCCACATAGCTGACCTTCGTCGGGTCGGCGATGTTGACGCCGTCCGCGCCGGGCACATCATTGGCGAACACATTTACCGTCACCGGTGCGTTCTCGGTCGCTTGCGTGGCAACGTCGTCATGCGCCGTCGGCACGTCGTCGATGATCTGGACCGAAAGCGTGCCGGGAAGCGAGACGTCGCCGTCGCTGTCGGTGACGGTGACCGTCATGTTGTCGAAGATGGAATCGGTGCCCGTACCCGAATGCTGCTCGCTGTGCTCCAGCGTATAGGTGTAGCTCACCTGGCCGGTCGCGGCGTCGTAGCCGTTGATGGTCAGCGTGTTGCCGAAGGGCGTCGCAATGTTGATCGGTGTCGATCCGCTGTTGGCGAGCTGGGCACCCGAGATCACCTGGCCGTTGATGGTCACCGAGCCGATGCCGTCGGGCGAGGTGATGGTGAAGGTGCCGGTGTTGTGCTCGGAGGGGTCGTTGTCGACCGCGGTACTGGTGCCCGCTTCGCCCGAACCTTCCGAGCCGGCACTCGCCGGCAGGCCTTTTTCATTGACGATGGTGTCGCCGCCCCCGACCGATGGCGTCAGATCGAGGATCGTCGGCGTGTGGTTCGGTGCCAACCCCGGGAACAGATCGCGATGTTCCGGCTGGCCGAACGCGAGGTCGGTCGGCGGCAGCAGAGCGGTGAGGCCGAAGCCGTCGCCGATCCCGCCTGCGGGGTGTTCGAAATTGCCGCCCGCGCTGCCCGGCGAGCCGTTGCCGCCGGCCGAGATCGAGCCGTCGGCGCCGAAGGCGACATCGACATGGCTGGCCTCGAGCGCGGCGATCAGGGCCACGCGCGGCACCTCGACATCGCCGAGGATGAAGGTCGGCACGTTCAGCGCGCCGTCCTTGATCACGATCTCGGATCCGTCGGGCTGCACCAGCACCAGATTGTGGCCGTCGACCTTGATATTGTCGATCGAAACATCGGCCGGGAGCTTCACGACATTACCGGCTTCGGCGTGGTATTCATGCGGAACATTCGTAGCGGTGGCGTTCGCCGCCGGCGCGTTTCCTTGGGCGGCATTGGAAGCCGGGGCATTGGCAGCAGGGGCATTCGCATTGGCCGCCGGCTGGTTCGCGGCCGGCGTATTGGCTGCGCCTTGCGCCGGCGCGCCGCTGCCGACATCGACCGGCACCGGCTCGCTCGCCGGCTGGCCCGTGGTCGCCTGCGCGACCCGGACACCCGTCGAGATATGATTTTCACCAGCGCTGGTGTGCTCGTCCCAGGAATTTGAAACGGCGTCGAATTCGATATTGGTCGTCATAGCTAAAGCCCCTCCGGCATTTCCCGGAAAGAGACATGTCAGGCCCGGGCTTTGCAACAGACGTTCAATCTATTTCATATATTCGAATATGTAGAGAATCGCATTTTTTACACTTGGTAAATTGCGATGATATATCTGGATATGTATGATCTTAACGAGGGTGGGAGTGACCGCGCCGCACGCCTCGCGCCTTGGTAAATGGAAGTATAATTTTGAATAAAATTTGATGCAAAATAGAATAGGGTGATTCGCAGAAATTTACCTACCTTCCTTTCCGATAATTTGAGACAAGATTGGTAGCGTCCACAGTCAAAGGTGGGCGTTATGAAAATACAAAAAGCAGCCCCGACGGGGATCAAGGTACTCTTGCTGGCGATCGGCCTTGCCGTTCAGGCGAATCCGTCATCCGCCAGCGTGAATTCGGCCGTGGCTCCGACCCTGCAAAAGGTGCTTGCGCCGGCGAGTCTCGGCGGCGTTTCGCTAGCCCGGCCGCAGCCCTGGCAGCCGGCCGCCGCCTACTGGATCGCGGAGGTTTCAGCGGGCTATACGCCGACGGCATCTTATCAGGTTGAAGCGAACGCGACCGCCATGGCCGGTCCCGGCATCGACCCGATCCAGACTGCCGCGATCATTCCCGGCGTCTTCGGCTCGGTCGCTTTGTCGATGCGCAACTTTCCGGTCGCGGCGCGCTGGGCTCCAGTCTACACGGCCATCGCCGATTGCACCGCCGGCAGCGCCTGCGACCACGAGAGCCCGGCCTTCGCCGAGATCGTCAAGATTGCCGCCGAGAAGGGCTTTCGCGAGAAGCTCTCTTTCGTCAACAGCAGCATCAACCGCCTGATCGCCTACAAGTCGGATATGGCCGTCTACGGCAAGCTCGACTACTGGGCGAAGCCTTCGGAAATCCTCGAGCATCGGGCCGGCGATTGCGAGGATTTCGCCATATTGAAGATGGCGGCGCTGCTCAGAGCCGGCATCCCGGCGCAGAGCATGTCGCTGGTGGTGCTGCAGGACCGCCGCCGCAAGTTCTTCCATGCCGTCCTGTCGGTAAGCACGGGAAGCGGCGCCTTTATCCTCGACAGTCTCGGCAACGCCGTCATGCGCGACAGCGATCTGCCCGACTATGTTCCGCTCTATTCCTTCAGCACCGATCGCGCCTGGATCCACGGGTCGAAGTCGGGCGCGCAGATCGCCGACATCGCCGGCGGCTTCACGACGGTCGCGCCGGGCGAAGGATCGCCGGAACCATCAGTGGCTTCGAATCCGAAGCAGTAGCCTGCGGCGGTTCAGCGTTTCACGCAAACGGCAACCGTTCCGTTCTCCGCAATTCCGGACGACAAAACCGGCACGTGCTTTCTGGAATGGCCTCAGCCGTTGTAGACGAAAGCCATCAGCAGTTCCGGCTCGGTGACGGGTGCACGCACGGCGCTGAGCTGGCCGCGATAGCGGCGCTCGCCGGCGCCGATGACGAAACCGCTGGTGACGGGTGTTTCGCCATTGGCGTCGAGCCGGGCGAAGATGTCGGGAACGTTGAGATCGAGCGCCAGCTTCAGGTCCTGGCGCCCATCCTCGCCGGGCGCGTTCGGCAATTGGCGTCTGACCAGTTGCTGGAACGGGGTGTTGAAGGCCAGGATCTTCTTCGACGAAGACAGCGCGAAGGCGGGCGAGGGGCAGGCGACCAGGATCGCGTTGATCGTTCGGATTGAAGCGAGCTTGCGCAGCTCCATGCTCTCTTCGGCAAGGCCGCGCATGCAGGCGACGCGGATTGCCGAGGTGAGATTGCCCTGGTCGGGATGATGTTCGGCGATCTCCTCGACCAGCATGCCGATCGTGCATTTGCGGCTTTCGGCCATCTGCTTCAGCGTAACCCAGAAGGCGCGCTCCAGCCGGATGCCGCGACGCACGCCGCCGCGCGCGACGACGCGGAATTCCGGGCCGAAATCCTCGGCCGCGAGCGCCGGCAACAGCCGGTCGCGCGATGTGTCCGGATGGATGGCGCTACCGCTCACTCATTGCCTCCTGACGCGCCTTGTTGATGGGCTTCAAAAGATAGTTGAGGATCGTCTTGCGTCCGGTCTTGATGTCGACCGAGCAGATCATGCCGGGGATGATCGAATAGGTCTTGCCGTTCCTTGTAAGCGTCGATTTGTCGGTGGCGACCCGCACCTGGTAATAGGGCTCGCCCGTCTTTTGGTCGACGAGACTGTCGGCAGTGATTGTGGAGACCTTGCCCTCGATGCCGCCGAAGATCGAGAAGTCATAGGCCGTGACCTTGATCAGCGCCTCCTGGTTCGGCTGGATGAAGGCGACGTCGCGCGGCGAGACCCGGGCCTCGACCAGCAGCGTCTCGGAGGTCGGCACGATGCCGGCCACCACCGCGCCCGGCTGCACGAAGGCGCCGAGCGTGTTGACGTCGAGCGTGTTGACGATGCCGTCGACCGGCGAGCGGATGTCGGTGCGCGCCACCTTGTCGGTGGCGCCGCGGATGGTTTCGTCGACCACGGACAGATCGGCGAGCGCCTGCGTCAGGTCGCTCAACGCTTCCTGCTGCAATTGCAGCCCCAATTCATTCACCTGAAGCTGCGCTTCTGTGATTGCCCCCTGGGTCTTCTTGATGGTCTCGCCGGCAAGGGTCAGCTGTCCGCGAAGGTCGGTCTGTTCCCGCTCGACGCGGATCTGTTCGGTCCTGGCCATCAGGCCTTTCTTGACCATGGGTTCGACCAGGGCCGCTTCCTGGTCGGTGACGGCAAGGCTCTTGGACAGGCGGTCGGCATTGGCGGTGGCCTCGTCGAGCTCCTTCTCGCGCTGGTCGAGGCGTGATTTGAGAACCGACAGCTTGACCTCGAAATTGTCGCGGCGCGCGACGAGCAGCTTCTGCTCATTGTCGCAGATCTCCGGCGCGACCTTCTGGATTTCCGCCGGACAGGGAAACGACCCTTCGACACTACCGCTCTGCTCGAACTGCAGCCTGGCGATGCGCGCCTGCAGCGCCCGCGCCTTGGCCTTCTCTTCGCCAAGGCTCGAGGTGTTGCCCGAATTGTCGAGGCGGATGATGAGGTCGTTCTTCTTGACGGTCTGGCCGATCTGGACGGCGATCTCCTGCACCACGCCGGCTTCGCTGGCCTGGATGATCTGCGTCTTTGAAGCGGGTATCACCTTGCCGTCGCCGCGCGCGATCTCATCGACCTCGGCGAACGAAGCCCAGGCCGTGAAGCACACGAACAGCGCTCCGACAATGTAGACGGAGGCCGAGGCGAATAGGGGTGGCCGGTCTTCCCTTGCTAGCATATCCATACGTTCCGGTCAGGCATTTGCCTTCTGCAGCGCCTGGATGACTTGTTCCTTCGGCCCGTCGGCGACGACGCGGCCCTGGTCGATGACAATGAGGCGGTCGGCAAGTTCCAGCATGCTGTAGCGATGGGTCGACACGATCAGCGTCGTGCTGCGGTCGAACGCCACCTTGAGCTGCTTGATCAACTGCCGTTCGGAAGCGAGGTCCATCGAACCTGACGGCTCGTCCAGGAACACGATCTTCGGTTTGGTCAAAAGCAGCCGCGCGATCGCCACCGCCTGCCTTTGCCCGCCCGACAGATTGGTGCCACGCTCGCCGACATTCATGTCGTAGCCGCGCGGATGTCGCGAGACGAAGTCGTCGACGCCGGCGGCTTTCGCCGCGTCGATGATCTCCTCGTCGGTCGCCTCCGGCGCCGCCATCAGGAGGTTCTCCTTGATGGTGCCCGAAAACAGGTCGCCGGCCTGCGCGACGATGCCGACCGCGGCGCGAACCTCCGAGGGGTGGTACTGGCGGATATCGATGCCGTCGAGCAGCAGTTCTCCCGACGTCGGCAGGAAGAGCCGGCCGATCAGCCGGCCCATCGTGGTCTTGCCGGAGCCGATGCGGCCGATAATGCCGACCCGTTCGCCGGGGCGGACCGCGATGTTGAGCCCGCTCAGAACCTCATTTTCCGTGCCTGGATAGGCAAAGCCGACATTCTTGAAGACCAGCGCGCCGCTGCGGATCGGCCGGTTGACGAAGCCGACCGTGTCGGGGCGGTCCTCCGGCTGCGACATGATCGTGTTGATGATCTTGAGCGACAGCATGGCCTGCCGGAACCGGGCAAGCGTGATGGCGATCTGACCGAGCGGCGCCACGGCGCGGCCGGCGAGCATCACGGTGCCGATGATGGCGCCGGTCGACACCTGGCCTTCCGAGAACGCATAGGCGCCGGCCACAACCAGGGCGACCGTCACGAATTGCTGGATGGCGCCGGTGATGTTGCCCGCCGCCGCCGAAAGCTCTTTGATTTTTTCCGACGTGTTGGCCGCATTCTTCGAGTGCTCGCCCCATTTGCGCAGCAGGTAGGCTTCGGCGCGCAGCGACTTGATCGTCTCCAGCGTCGAGATGGACTCGACCAGCAGGGCCTGGCGCTGCGACGCCTCGTTCATCGACGCCGCGACCCGCTTGCCGATCCGCCGCTGCGTGATCAGCCCGACAATGACGGAGATGACGAAGGCCAGTGCCGGTATGATCACCAGCCAGCCGCCGATGGCGTAGATCACAGCCAGGAAGACGAAGACGAAGATCGTGTCGATGAAGACGCTGATCGTGTTCGAGGTGAAGAACTCGCGCACGAACTCATATTGCGTGACGCGGTTTGCATATTCGCCCGTCGATCCGGGCCGCGCCGAAAGCGAGGAATTCAGCACCTTCTCGAACAGCAGGTAGGAAATTCGCAGATCCGCCTTGCGGCCGGCATAGTCGATCAGCGACGCCCTGGCCGTCTTCAGAAGCAGGTCGAACAGGATCGCGGCGCCGATGCCGAGCGCCAGTACCCAGAGCGTCGAGATCGCCTTGTTGGGCAGGATTCGGTCGTACACGTTCATGGTGAAGATCGGCGAGGCGATCGCCAGCAGGTTGATGAACACCGCCGACAGCACCACCTTGGAATAGGTGCGCCAGAACGCCCCCATGGTGCCGGTCAGCCAATGGCGCCTTTCGATCCGCGCGGCGGTGCCGACCGTCATCTCCTCGGCCTGGTTGGCATAGGTGATCGAGAAGGACGTGCCGCCGCTGATATAGCTTTCGGCGAGTTCCGGCCTGCCGATCGTGGTGCGGCCGTTTTCCTGCGGCGCGGTCAGATATTGCCCGCCCTCCATTTCCGCCAGGAGAGCGATCGGCAACTGGCTGGCGCGAAAGACGATCGCCGGAAGATCGAAGCGGCCGCGCAGGAAATCGCGATGGCTGAAATCCTGAACCTCCAAGCCGATGCGCTCGGCCAGATGGCGGATCTCGTCGGGCCCGATGCGCGTCTCCGAGATCGGCACGCCGGCGAACAGCACCGTTTCCGCGCTCGGCCTGCCGAGATAGGCCGCGACAGCGCAGAAGCAGGCTTTGAAAGCCTCCTTGGGCGATAGGATATTAGGTTGCTGGTTCACGATCCGCCCCGAAGGACCGAAGATCGATACTACATCGGCTACTTTTTCCTGACCGGCGCGAGGATGTCGAACGGCAGATCGTTCTTCTGCTCCGACGGCGTGCGCGCATAAGTTTCGGTATCGGCCGTAGCCGGCGCGCCGAATTCCTCACGGGCGTAGGCCGCGGACTGCTTGGCCGGCTGGATGTTGAGCGTCTTCAGCAATTCCCCGGTCGCGGCCAGAAGGCGGTATTCTGCAAACAGCGACGCGTAGGATGATGTGTCGGCCAGTGTCGCGGTGTTGAAGCGCGTGTTCTGGGCATCGAGCACGTCGAGCAGCGAGCGCTGCCCGACCTTGAACTGCTCGCGATAGGAAGCAACCAGCCTTTCATTGGTGGCTGCCTGCTGGCGCAGCGTCTTTGCCAGTTCCGCCTGGCGGAAGCGGCGGTCCCACGAGGTACGGACGGCTTCCTCGATCTCGCGCAGCACCTGGTGCAGCGCAAGGCGCTGCTCGCTGGTGCGGCGGATCTGTTCCTGTTCGTTCGCCTTGTCGATGCCGCCGCGATAGAGGTTCCAGCGCAGCACCACCCGGGCCTGCAGGTCGCTCGCATCGCCATTGTCGCCGTCGATGTCATATCCGCCCCGGGCGACACCCTCGGCGGTAATCGTCGGGCCGTATTTCGCCCGCGCTGCGTCGACCAGCGAAGCGGCGGCGTCGATGTCGCTGTTGGCCATGTGGACGCGTGGATTGTTCTGCCTGGCGAGCCCGATCGCATCATCCAGCGACCGCGGCAGGGCGGCTGCGACATCGGCCGGCCGCGAGGCGTTGGTCAGCGGCTTGCCGACATTCTTGAAGAAGCGGATCTTGGCCGCCTCGAGTTCTTCGGTCGCTTCCTGCATCCGCGCCTTGGCCGCATAAAGGCGTTCCTCGGCCTGCTGCCGGTCGGCGTCGTTGAGCGCGCCCCCCGCGATGCCTTGCCTGATGTCGCTGAGGATGGACTGATGGAAGCCGAGGTTCTTCTTGGCTTCGACCACGATCGAAGCCTGCAGCATGTATTCCAGATAGTCCTGGACGACTGCAAGTCCGATGAACTCGGAGCGTTCCAGAACCCTGAAGGAAGCCCCATCGACCCGCGAGGCCTGGCGGTTCAGTTCGGCCCGCCTTGCGCCGCTGTCATAAAGCGTCTGCGAGACCGTGAGATCGGCCTCGTTCGGATAGAGGGCTTTGTGATCCTCGTCGAGCGCGCGCCGCGTGTCGTTGTCCAGGCGCCGAACGCCGGTCGATGCTTCCAGATCGACGCTGGGAAGATAAAGGCCTTTGGCCTGCCGCAGCTCGAATTCAATCGCTTCGCGGTTCTCGATCGCCTGTCCAATCTCCGGATTGGATTCCACTGCGACGGCAACGGCTTCCTTGAGTGTGAGTGCGCTGGCGCTACCACAAGCCAGCATCGACACCGTAACAGCAAGCGCAACGCGCCAGCCGACGGTAACTTTACCCGTCCTGGTCATTTCTACCCCGTGACTATCCCCGCGCCATTGCTTTTTTATTGGCGCTTATTTGCCCAAGCCTGCCACCGGAGCCTTCAGCCAGTATCTATCAGATTTTTCGAGGTTGTGAGCATATAATGGATTAGACACGCGCTAAAATTGCGATTTCCGGCATTAGGGTTAAAGCCTGTAGCAAAAATGGCACAGAAACCGGGTGCGCTCGCCAGGACTCTCCCAGTTCAAAGCGGGATGCAATGTCAATGGCCTGAAAGAACGGCGAATCGTGCGGCAGCCATGCACAAGCTCCCGTGAAATCTGCTGCGGCCTTGCAAAGCATGCGCAAGAAATCGCCATTTCAGCCTGGTTTGATTGGCAAACGCGGATCGTTCCCGGTATTGCGGGTGCCGAGCAAACAGCCTTGGATTTTCTTGCATGACCAATATCGCCCTGACCGGGCTTGCCCGCGATCTTGCCCGACGCGCCGCCGAGGGCAGGCCGGTGCGGCTCGGTGTCATCGGCTCCGGCGAGATGGGGACCGATCTGGTGACGCAGGGCATGCTGATGCCGGGCATCTCGATCGCGGCCATCTCCACGCGCCGTCCGCATACCGCCCGAGAGGCGATCCGCATCGCCTATGGCGACGAGGCGATGGCGGTAGAGGCCGAAACCGCTTCCAAGGTTACCCGGGCCATCGAAGGCGGCAGGATCGCCATCACCTCGAACGAGATGCTGGTCACCAACCCGCTCATCGACGCCACCGGCAAGCCGGGGGTCGCAGCCGATTTCGACCTGATGGCGATGGAGCATGGCAAGCATCTGGTGATGATGAATGTCGAGGCCGACGTGACCATCGGCTGCTATTTGAAGCAGCAGGCCGATCGGCTGGGTGTCGTCTACTCGGTCGGCGCCGGCGATGAACCTTCGAGCTGCATGGAGCTGATCGAGTTCGCCTCGGCGCTCGGGCTAAGCATCGTCGCGGCCGGCAAGGGCAAGAACAATCCGCTCAACCACGACGCCGTTCCGGATGATTACCGGGAAGAGGCGGCGCGCCGCAACATGAACCCGCGCATGCTGGTCGAGTTCGTCGACGGCTCGAAGACCATGGTCGAGATGTGCGCCATCGCCAATGCCACCGGCTTGGTCCCGGATGTTCCCGGCATGCACGGCCCCAAGGCCGACCGCGACCAACTGGCCAGGGTGCTGGTCCCGAAAGAGGATGGCGGCCTCCTGTCGAGGAAAGGCGTCGTCGACTACACAATCGGCAAGGGGGTTGCGCCCGGCGTCTTCGTCATCGTCGAGGCGACGCATCCGCGCGTCGTCGAGCGCATGGACGATCTCCATGTCGGCAAAGGCCCCTATTACGGCCTGTTCAGGCCCTATCACCTGACTTCGCTGGAGGTGCCGCTCACCGCCGCCCGCATCATGCTCTACGGCAAGCCCGACATGGTGCCTCTGCCGAGGCCGGTGGCGGAAGTCTGCGCGGTCGCCAAGCGCGACCTTGCCGCCGGGGAGACCTTCGACGCCATCGGCGAGACCTGCTACCGCTCCTGGACCATGACCGTCACCGACGCCCGCGCCAGTCGCGCCGTCCCGGTCGGCTTGCTCGAAAGCGGCAAGGTGCTGAAGCCGGTGAAGAAGGGCGAGCTGTTGACCGAGGACAATGCCGTGCCGGACCGGACAACAAGGCTCTACGCCCTGCGCCGGCTTCAGGATGACATGCTCTACGGAACGAAGGTTATTTCCCCAGCTCTATCGACCTAAGCCGCGCGGCTTCCACGGCTTCGGTGACGAGCTTCGTCAGGCGGTCGCCGCCCATCAGCACGGCCAAAGCCGCGGCGGTGGTGCCGTTGGGGCTGGTCACCTGCTGGCGCAGCACGCCCGGCTCCTCGTCTGCTTCCGCGGCGAGCGAGGCGGCGCCGAAGACGGTTTGCATGGCAAGCAGCTTGGCGGTTTCAGCGGGAAGGCCGGCCTTCTCGGCTGCAACTGTCAGCGCCTCGATAAAGTGGAAGACATAGGCCGGGCCGGAGCCGGAGACGGCCGTCACCGCGTCCATCAGGCCCTCGTCGTCGATCGTCGTCACGACGCCGCTTGCCGAAAGCAGCTCAAGGACGAAGCGGCGGATGTCGTCGGAGACCAGCGGGTTGGAGAATACCACCATCATGCCCTTGGCGATCGCCGCCGGCGTGTTCGGCATGCAGCGGATGACCGGCGCGAGCTCGCCCAGGATTTCCTCGAAGGTGGCGACCGGCGTGCCGGCGGCAACGCTGAGAAAGCTGGTCCTGCCGTCGCCGAAGCGCTTGTACTGCGCCGTCACCTCGCGGATCACCTGTGGCTTCACCGCGATGACGACGAGATCGGGCACGGCGTCGGCCGGGATGGCTGCGGCGTCGGCAGCGGCGCGGCAGCCGAGATGTTCGGCGCGCTGGCGCAATTCGGCATTGGGTTCGACCACGAACACTGCCTGCGGCTCGAGCCTGGCGGATTTCAGCCAGCCCGAGAGCATGGCGTAACCCATATTGCCGCAACCGGCGAGAACGAGCCTGATCGTCATGAAAGCCTCCGAAAAGAAGGCTTCCTTAGACAATTGCGGAGCGCTGGAAAAGTCCAGTGGCGGGAGATCGACAGCCCAGGATCAGCGGGAGAGGCGAACCGGGATCGGCCGCAGCGAGACTTGCCTTAAGCCAAGCACGCCAAGCACGAAGAACAGCCAGACGGGATCGCCGCGATGGAAGAAGAAGCTTTCCAGGAAACCGTTGAGCGCCGTGAACAGCACCACCATCATGAAGAAGTCGCCGAGGAAGATGTTTTCCTTACGCGCCGGGATGCGCATGTAGTCGCGCAAGGGGGCGATCAGGAAGGTGTAGGCAGCGACGCAGAGCGCCGGGATGCCCATCAGCACCGCGATGTCGAGATAGCCGTCATGGCCATGCACGATGGTGCGGATATCCCAAGGCCGATCGAAGGGCTGGTCCTGGTTGAGCAGCAGCGGCGTCCCCCAGAAACTTTCGTAGCCGTAGCCGGTCCACGGCTTCTTCGCCAGCATCTCGCCGGCGAACTCCCAAAGCGTCGTGCGTCCGGTATAGGTCAGGTCAGGGAAATAGATTGCCGCCAGATGTTTCACTGGGGGGATGAAGACGATGCCGAGCGTGCCGACGGCGGTCGCGATGATCGCCAGCGCGAACAGGATCGGCGTGCCCAGCCGTATGCCGATGAGGCTCGGCAGCACGACGATCATGATCGAGAAAGGGACGAGGCCGGCGGTCGTCTTGGAGCCGGTGTGGAGCATGAACACCATTGCCGCGCAGAAGATGCCGGCGCCCCACCAGCGCTGGCCGCGGCGGAAGAGATAGAGTCCGGCGAAGCTGAAACAGGCCATGACCGGCCCGGCGATGTTCTTGTGCGTGAAGACGCCGCGCCACAGGCCGGCATGCTCCGGCTCCTGCGAGTCGGCGGTGTGCAACGCTTCGTGCGGAAAGACGATCAGGCCGACATAGGAAAGGCCGATCACCACGACGGCGGTGAAGATGACCACCCTGGCGAAAGAGTCAGCGTCGCGCGGCAGCACCAGGATCGTCGCCATGGTGATGATGCCGATCATGGTGAAGGAGGCGGCGCGCATCGCCGCGGGCGGATCGGTGGCAAGCACCACCGACAGGAAGAAGAAGCCCAGCATCAGCGCCCAGGATGGGCTCACCAGCGAGCGCACCACGCGCGGATCGGCGAAGGCGAGCAGCGAGAAGGTGGAGACCGCGCCGAGCGAGCCGAAGCCGAGCTGGTTGACGATGTCGCCGCCGTCGCCGGTCAGTTCCGCGCCTGCCGGCTGGAAGGGCCGGAACGAGACCATGATGACGGTGAACAAGAGCGCGGCAATAGCCGTCGCCACACCTTCCCTGGTGAAGGCGGCGCTGAGCGGCGCGCGCTCAATTCTTCTCAGGCTGCCGGTACTGCTCATTGGCATATCCGAATTCGGCGAGCACCCGGCCGAGCGCGACATAGACCGGATAGAGGCTCGTCGGCAGCGAGCCGGTGCGCGCCAGCCGGACGGCGCCGCGCAGCGGCGAGGCTGCAAGCAGCGCCATGCTTTTGAGGAAAACTTTGGCGCCGGCAAACGGCGTGCCGGCCCGCTTCTTCTTTTCGACAAGTGTCGAGATCACGCCGTTGCGCAGGCTGCGGGCGCGGATCCAGTCGGCCTCGACGCGCCTGGCCGGCACGGTCTCGTTGACTTTTGCCTCGGCGCACCAGCCGAGTACGAAGCCCTTCCGCGCGGACCGGCTGAGAAAGTCGGAATCGCCGCCGCCCATGAAATTGAACCTGAGGTCGAGGAAGGGCGGTCCCATGGCCTTGAGCACGTTGCGCCCCACCAGCAAATTGCCGGACGAATAAAGCGCCGGCACGCGCCCCGTTTCCCGATAGGGCGGTGCAAAGACCGGATGCTCGGCCCATCTGGCATGCGAGGCGTCGGCAAAGATGGGTACCTGCGGGCCGCCGACAATGTCGGCTTCAAGCGTCTCCGCGGCGCCACACATGCGCTCCAGCCAGTCTGGCTCGGCCATCTCGTCGTCATCGATGACCAGCAGGTGGCGAAAATTGGGAAACTGCAGGATCGCCGTCTGCCAGCCGGCATTGTAGGCGCTGCAATTGCCGCGTTCGTGCGCGATGATGACCAGGCCGGGTATCTCGCCGCCTTCGAACAGCGGCAGCACCGCGGCAGCGCCCTCGCGCGCTTCGGCCTCGTTTTCCATGACGATGACGGCGAAGCGCCGGTCGGTCCGCTGCGCCTTGAGCGAAGCCAGGGTTTCCAGCACCTGCTTCGGCCGCTTGAAAGTCGGCAGCGTCACGACCGCTTCGACGGTCTCGGCGGCGAGCCCCGGCGACCGTCCCGCGATCGATACAGAAGCGTCGGACGGCAAAGGGATCATCCGTTTCCAGCAGCGTGGGTTTGGGCCCTCGATAGCATCGCGGTGATAACGTTCCGTTAATCACCTTCTCGCCCGTCTGTCGGAAAAGTCGGGTCCTCGGCCTTTGACGGTGCCATTTAATCAAGGCTTCACCGCGTGTTGCTACCGGATGCAGCCAAGGATAGGTGAGATGCATCTGCTGTTCGCCACATCGATCGTGCCCGATGGCGCTCTCGCCTCGGGCTACGAGATTGCCAATGCCGCGATCATCGATGCGCTGCGGCGCGCCGACGTGCGCGTGACGGTGATCGGCTTCATCTGGCCGGGGAAGACCCCGTCCGATCCGCAAAACACCATCGTGCTCGACGCTGTCGAAGTTCGCACCGAAAGCGCTTCGGCTTTGCGGAAACTTGCCTGGCTGGGCAAGGCTGTCCTCTCCGGCCTTACCTTCTCCTCGGTCAAGCTGCGCGTCGTTTCCGACGCGCAAGTCCGCGACGCCATCGAGCGCGCCGGTCCTTTCGACGGCTATGTGCTGAATTCGGTGCAGTTCGCCGGCGCCTTTGACAAGGTTCTCGCCGACCGTCCATTCGCCTTCGTCGCGCACAATGTCGAGCACCGCTCGGCCGAGGAAAATGCGGCCGCGGCCGGCAGCACGCTTCAGCGCTGGATGTTCCGCCGCGAAGCCAGACTCCTCAAGGTCATGGAGGAGCGCCTGTGCGGCGCCGCCAGCTTTGTGTTCACCCTGGCTGAGGAAGACCGCGCGGCGCTTGGCATCGCCTCCGACAGACGCTCGGCGGTGCTGCCGCTGGTGACCCGCGCGCAGGCGCCGGCAAGCAAGGCGAGGCGCCATATCGATTGCGACGCCGCGCTGATCGGCACCTGGACCTGGCAGCCCAACCGCATCGGCCTCGACTGGTTCCTGGCGAAGGTCGTGCCGCATCTGAAGCCGGATTTCCGCATCAAGATAGCGGGCAACCTGCCTTCCGGCGTCAGCTCGCCGCATCCCAGCGTCTCCTTCGTCGGCAGGGTTCCGGATGCGCAGGCCTTCGTGCGCGGCGCTGCCGTCATCCCCTTGATCAGCACCGCCGGCAGCGGCGTGCAGCTGAAGACGATCGAGACCTTCGAGCTCGGCCTGCCGTCCGTCGCCACCAGCCGCTCGCTGCGCGGCATCGGCTATCGACCCGACAATTGCGTTGTGACCGACGATCCGATTGCTTTCGCGGCCGCGCTGCAGGCGGCAGCGGCCAATGTCCGGGACGTCGATGGCAGCGCCTTCCACCGCCGTCAGTTGAAGGCGCTCGACG
This sequence comes from Mesorhizobium sp. CA4, assembly GCF_020165075.1. Classification (NCBI taxonomy): domain Bacteria; kingdom Pseudomonadati; phylum Pseudomonadota; class Alphaproteobacteria; order Hyphomicrobiales; family Phyllobacteriaceae; genus Mesorhizobium; species Mesorhizobium sp. CA4. Next base: position 1,910 of record NZ_JAIUHK010000022.1, on the reverse strand, counting down.
CCGCGATCGGCCTTGGCCTGGAGAAGCTCGGCGCCGTCAGGCAGGAGGCCGCCGCATGAACATGCACAGCGCGCGTGCCGCCTTCGGCTTCGATACGCTGAAGACCATTTTGGGCATTCCGGTGCTGGCCATAGGCTGGGAAGAGGCCATCGCTCTGCTCACAAGGCTGATCGACGAGCGCCGCTTCACCAAGGTGAGCTTCCTCAATGCCCACAACGCCAATCTTGCCTGCACCGACCCGGTGTTTGCCGAGGCGCTGGAAAACTTCCTCATCCTCCCCGACGGTGTCGGCGTCGACATGGCGGCAAAGCTGCTTTACGGCGCGCCTTTCCCCAGCAATCTCAACGGCACCGATTTCATTCCGGCCTTCCTGCAGGCCTCGTCGCACCCGCTGACCGTGGCGCTGCTCGGCACGACGCGCGCCAATGCCGAAGCCGCATCCGCGAAGCTCTCGACGCTCGCCATGCAGCACAAATTTGTCGTCGTCCATGACGGCTTCTTCTCCGTCGCCGAGGAGCCGGCGATCCTCGAGCGCATCGCCAGGCTGCGGCCGGATGTGCTGCTCGTCGCTATGGGCGTGCCGCGCCAGGAATTGTGGATCGAGCGCCACATCGACAGCCGCCATTGCACGCTGCCGGTCGCCGTCGGCGCGCTGCTCGATTTCATGAGCGGCTCTGTGCCGCGCGCGCCGCTATGGCTGCGCCGGCTGCGGCTCGAATGGCTTTTCCGCCTGTGGATCGAACCCGGCCGCCTGTGGCGCCGCTATATCGTCGGCAATCCGCTCTTCCTGTGGCGCGTCGTCAAGCAGAAGCTGTCGCTCGGCCCGCGACGGCTGGAGGCGCGCCGGTGAACAGCCGCTTCGTGCCGGATACCGCCACCGCTATAGAACCTCTGCCGCGCGCTCCCGCGGCAGCGATCGTCACGGCGAGCTACGCCCCCGATTTCGAGCGCTGCCGGTTGTTGTGCGAAACTATCGACCGCCACGTCACCGGCGTAGCGCATCACTATATCCTCACTGAACATCGCGACGTCGCGCTGTTTCGCCAGCTGGAAGGCAGCCGCCGCAGCGTTGTCGACGAGCGGGACCTGTTGCCGCGCTGGCTGCATGTCTTCGACGATCCGCTGAGCGGTTTTCGCCGCCGCGTCTGGCTGAGCCTCAAAACGCAGCCGCTGCGCGGCTGGCATGTGCAGCAGCTGCGCCGCATCGCCATTGCCGGCCATGCGAAGGAAGACGTGCTGATCTTCTGCGATTCCGACGTTGCCTTCCTGAAACCGTTCGACACCGGCACCTTCTGGCGCGACGGCAAGGTGCGGCTGTTCCGGCGCGACGGCGTGCTGTCGAACGATGGTCATGACGAGCATCGCATCTGGTCGCGCAACGCGAGGCGCGCGCTCGGCATCGATCCCGCCAATCCATCGAGCCACGACTATATCTCGACGCTGATCGCCTGGCGCCGCGAGACGGTCAACGCGATGTGCGAGCGCATCGAGAAGGTGCATGGCCGCGACTGGGTCGGCGTCGTCGGTTCGGCGCGCCGGTTCTCCGAATGCATGATCTATGGTCGGTACGTCGACGACGTGCTTGGAGGTGCAGGCCATTTCCACGGTTCGGAGGAGTTCTGCCGCGTCCACTGGAACGGCGAGCCGCTCTCGGATGACGAGTTCCGCCGCTTCGTCGACACCATGGCGCCGGAACAGGTGGCGATCGGCATGCAGTCCTTCATCGGCACCGATATCGGCCGCATCCGCCGCCTGATCGGACAGTTCTGACAGATCAGGATCGCCTGCTCCAGCAGATCAGAAGCTTTGGAAATGGCAAAAGCGCCTCTCCTTTCGTCATCCACGGGCGGAGCAAGGAGCGAAGCGACGCGCGCAGACCCGAGGATCCTGTGTGTTGGTTCTGGTGTATG
>NZ_JAIUHK010000021.1:0-112339 GCF_020165075.1 Mesorhizobium sp. CA4 | reverse complement strand
GGTGGGGAGGAGCGTGCGGAGGGCGGGGAGGAGGGTCATGAATCGATCCGGCGGACAAGAAGCTCGTCCTATAGAGGAACCGCAGCCCGGGAGTCACGCCGGCAGGCCAATGGACTCTCCACAACCATACCGGCTCAGTTCAGGAACATTCCGCGTTTAGCGGAGTTTGACGGAACGGCCCGCTCGTTTGAGGCCACACCGGTTCATGGCGGGCTTCGGGAGGAAGCTATGATCCGTGCCACGCCTTCACTTCATGTTTCTCGCCGCGGCGCATTGCAAATTGGTCTTGGAGCGACGCTCGCTTCAGCGACCGGCGTCGTCCCCGTTTCGCCTGCTTTCGCACAGGATGACATAAAGGACGAAGACATTTTCCGGTTCGCGCTGAACCTGGAATACATGGAGGCCGAATACTACCTCCGGGGCACCACAGGAAAAGGCATCGACGACTCAGATGCCGGTTCCAAGCCCGGCGAAGTCGTCGGCGGCAAGAAGGTCTCCTTCGAAACGCCCGCACTGGCTGAATTTTTGCGGGAAGTCGCGGAAAATGAACTTGCCCATGTCAGGTTCTATCGCAAGACACTGGCGTCGAATGCGGTGGACCGGCCGGCGATAGATTTTGATGCAGGCTTTGCCGCGGTCTCCAAGGCGGCCGGGCTCGGTGCCGACTTCGACCCCTTCGGCAACCAGATGAACTTCGTGCTTGGCGGCATGCTGTTCGAGGATGTCGGCGTCACCGCCTACGCCGGTGCGGCAACCGTCCTGAAGAACAAGGAATTCCTGGCTGCCGCGGCTGGAATTCTCGCGGTCGAGGCCTACCACATGGGGATGGCGCGGTCGTCGCTCTATCGCATGGGCGAGAAGGCCTGGAAGGCGGCGAACGCGATTTCCGACGCACGCGACAAGATCGACGGGCCCGAGGACAAGGACCAGGGCATTCGCGTCGACGGCAAGGCGAACTTCGTTCCTTCGACTCCGGATGGGATTGCCTTCACAAGGACGCCGCAGGAGGTGCTGCGCATTGTTTATCTGACCGACCAATCGGGTGTGAGCAAGGGCGGCTTTTACCCGAACGGGATGAACGGAACGCTCAAGAGCACCTAGCCGCGAGGATGGAGCCGGTCACGATGACCTACAATCCGCGCTGCGCAGCATTGGTCGCCGGTCGTTCCATATCGTCTCGACGGGGCACGCGATGAACGTCAGCAGCGAAGCGACCAGATCGTTTTGGATGCTCGACGCCAGCTTGCCCAGCGCTGCCCGCCTCGAGCAGCACGAACATTGCGACGTGGCCGTCGTTGGAGCCGGCATCGCGGGGGTCTCGATTGCCTATGAACTGGCGCTCGCAGGACGCAAGGTGGTGCTCGTGGATCGCGGCCCGTTGCTCGGGGGCATGACATCGCGCACGACCGCCCATCTGGCACCGATCTGCGACGACGGCTTGAGCGCGCTGATCGACATGCGCGGCGAGGCTCTGGCGCGCGGATTTCAGGAGAGCCAGCAAGCCGCCGTCGACCGCATCGAACGGCACGTTGCCAGCCTGGAGATCGACTGCGATTTCAGGCGGCTGGACGGCTTTCTTTTCCCGGCCGCATGGATGGACGAGAAGCAGGCCGCTAGAGAATGCAATAAGGAGTATGCGGCTGCGGCGAAGATCGGCGCCGAGGCTGAGCATGGCAAAGGCGTGCCGCTCAAGGGTCATGAATCGGCACCCATCCTGCGCTATCCCGAACAGGCCACCTTCCACCCGCTGAAATATTTGCGCGCGCTGCTGGCTGACTTCGAGAAGCGAGGCGGCAAGGCGTTCGCCGATAGCGCCGTCGTCGAGATCGAGGAGGGGGAGCAGATTCGCCTGAAATGCGACGGCGGCTCCACCGTCACGGCTTCGAACGCGGTGTTTGCCACCAATTCCCCGATCAACACATGGGTCAAGATCCATAGCAAGATGGCGCCTTACCGCACCTATGCGATGGCTTTCGACATCGCCAGGGGAACCCTCCCGGATGCGCTCTACTGGGACATGGACGATCCCTATTATTATGTCCGCCTCAATCCCGGCCCGGGCAAGACGGACTGTCTCATCGCCGGCGGCCGCGATCACAAATCGGGCGAAGCGGACGACGGCGAGGCACGCTTTGCCGCGCTTGAAGCATGGATCAGGGCATTGGTGCCCGATCTTGGCGGAGAAAGAACGCGGTGGTCCGGTCAGGTTCTCGAAACGATCGATTATTGCGGCTTCATCGGCCGAAGCCCCGGCAACGGCAACGTCTTCATGGCCACCGGCGATTCCGGCCAGGGCATGACGCATGGTGCATTGGCCGGACTGCTGATCCACGATCTGATCGTGGACGGATCGAACTCGTGGGAAGCCGTCTACGCCCCCGACCGGAAGCCGCCCGCCGCGCTCGCGCACTACGTCAATGAGAACCTTACAACGGTGAAGAACCTTGCCGGCTACTTGCTGCCCGGTGAGGTCAAGTCGGCCGGCGACCTCAAGCCTGGCGAAGGCGGCATCCTTCAGGACGGCTTGAGCAAGTTCGCCGTGTGCCGCGATCGCAACGGCAAATTGCACCGGCATTCGGCCAGTTGCACGCATCTCGGCTGCATCGTGCACTGGAATTCGACCGAGCAATGCTGGGATTGCCCCTGCCACGGCTCGCAGTTCGCGCCGGACGGTACGGTGCTCAACGCCCCGGCCATCCGCGGCTTGGCCGGGCCGGAGGGTCGCGGGTCTCGCGCGGAGCCCAAGGTGGCGTCCGGGGGAGAGTAACTTATAACGGTCTACGTTTAGCGCAACCGCCTCGGGTCCTCAGTTGCGGCCGCCGCGCAGAGCGTGTGGCTGTCCCGCCCTCTCGAAGGAAACTCCCGGGCCAGGGATGCTCGTGCGCCTCGCTTCGTCGGGCCATCGACTGCGAACTGCCGCGATGCAGCTATCTGGCCTTGGAAGGGGGAGCGATCGCCCCTGGAACAATGTCGGTGTTTTGGGCCACCTTTATCCGCCAGCCGGACTGTTCCTTCTTCACCACCAGAAGCAGAATGCCTTCCCGCGTTCCGGCGGGGGAGCCGTCCGGAGCGGACGCGCCGGTGAGGGTCCATCTGTAGTGCACCGATGCAACGCCCGGAGACAACTCGACGACTGGCGAGACGACACCCTGCAATCGGCTGTCGCGAAACATGGTCTCATGAGTCGCGCGGTGCGCCGCTTCGATCTCGGCGCGGTTTTTCCACCACATGCCCACGACATTGACGAAATTGGCATCCTCGGAAAACAGCGCCGCGAAGTCATCGATATCATGTCTGCTCCAGGCATCGGCAAAGGCAGTCGCGGCATCCTCGGGCCTGTTGACTTCCAGCGTCATGACATGAGCTCCCTTGCTTTCCGCCGGCTAGGGGTGAGACGATAGCGGCATCGGCGGCACCTGTCACCGCCCGGCCACAGAAGTTAGCTGCGTCAGCTGTTAACGGCTCCGATCCCCAAAATTAACCTTTTGTTAACCATTCGCCCGGCACCCTTTAACCATTGAGTAAGGATTCGCCCGGACGTGACCTTCGCCGCCCCTTTGCACAACAAATCGATCCGCTTCCGCGCCCGCTCCTTCGTCGCTTTCACGCTGACGCCGGAGGCGCCGATCGCCGACTGGCTGGAGGGGTTGGATCACTGGATTGCCAACTCGCCGGGCTATTTCAACGGGCGACCGGTGGTGCTGGATCTGAACGTCCTGCAGCCGGGACCGGAGGAGATCGGCGCACTGGTGGGTGTGCTCGGCTCGCGCGGCATCCGCGTCTATGCCATCGAGCTCGACGGCGCCGAGCTCGGGCCTGAGCTGCCGCCGATACTCGCCGGCGCCAAGGAGGCGACGGCCGAGGGGTTGCTGGGCCGAGCCGCGCGGAAGGCGCGAGCCGAAGAGTTGGAAGCCGCCGCTGGGGAGCGGGCGCAGGCGACCCAAGTGGCCGACCTGGCCGCCGAAGCCGCAAAGGCGGAAGTCTCTCCGATCGAGATGTCCGGCGATGAGCCGGTGGATCCCGAGCTGGCAAGGCTCGAAGCGGTCCGGATCGAGCCGGAGCAGAGCGATGCGGCCCAATCCAAGTCTGCGAATGCGGGGCAGGGCGCGGCGGAGATGTCAGCCGCCGCCGGCACATTGATGATCAAGGCACCGATCCGCTCGGGACAGTCGGTGTTCCATCCGCATGGCGACGTCATCGTGCTGGGCTCGGTCGCGTCCGGCTCGGAAATCGTCGCCGGCGGCTCCATTCATGTCTATGGCACGCTGCGCGGGCGCGCGATCGCCGGCTCCGAAGGCAATGTTTCGGCGCGTATCTTTTGCCGCAAGAACGAGGCCGAGCTGCTCGCCGTCGACGGCTGGTACACCACGGCCGAGGAGATGGAAGGCACCTCGCGCGGCAAGGCCGTGCAGGCCTTCCTCGACAATGATGCGCTGTGCGTGGTGCCGCTCGGCTAGTTCGGCAACGCAAGGTTCGGACCGGTTTCGCGTGCCAGAGTTATGATTGCATGTCGCCCAAAGGTGCTCAGCGGTTTTGGGAGAACGACATGCACCAAGAAATGAACGAGTCCGCCGTGCCCGGCACGGCCAGAGAATAAAAACCGCCAATGGAGGCTGGATATATGGGCAAGGTAGTCGTGGTCACTTCGGGCAAGGGGGGTGTCGGCAAGACAACCTCGACGGCCGCGCTCGGCGCCGCCGTGGCCAAGACCGGCAAGAAGGTGGCTCTGGTCGATTTCGACGTGGGCCTCAGGAACCTCGACCTCATCATGGGCGCCGAGCGTCGCGTGGTGTTCGACCTCGTCAATGTCATCCAGGGTTCGGCGAAGCTGTCGCAGGCGTTGATCCGCGACAAGCGGCTGGAGACGCTTTACCTGCTGCCAGCCTCGCAAACCCGCGACAAGGATGCACTGACCGAAGAGGGCGTCGCCGAAGTCATCGCGCGGCTGCGTTCGGTGTTCGACTATGTCTTCTGCGACAGCCCGGCCGGCATCGAGCGGGGCGCCCAGCTTGCCATGCGCTTCGCCGACGAGGCGGTCATCGTCACAAACCCGGAAGTGTCGTCGGTGCGCGACTCCGACCGCATCATCGGCCTGCTCGACGCCCGCACCATGAAGGCGGAGCAAGGTGAGCTGGTCCAGAAACACGTGCTGGTCACGCGCTACGACGCGGCGCGCGCCGCGCGCGGCGAGATGCTGTCGATCGACGACGTGCTGGAGATCCTGTCGACGCCGCTCTTGGGTATCATCCCGGAAAGCCAGGATGTGCTGCGGGCCTCGAACCTTGGCTCGCCCGTCACGCTCTCGGAACCGCTAAATGGTGCCGCAAAAGCTTACCTCGAAGCGGCAAGACGTCTGGAAGGCGAGGACCTGCCGGTGGTCGTCCCCTTCGAACGCAAGGGCTTCCTCGACCGGCTGCTCGGAAGGAGGGCCGCATGAGCATCCTCGATCTTTTCAAACGGCGCACCAGCGCGCCGGTAGCGCGCGAGCGGCTGCAGCTGCTGCTCGCCTATGAGCGCCAGAGCCGCGGCCAGCCGGATCTCGTCTCCATCCTACGCGAGGAGATCATGGCGGTCATCGCCAAGCACGTGCAGATCGACCAGGACTACCTCCAGGTCTCGATGGATCGCGGCGCGACCATGTCGACGCTGGAGATCGACATCCAGATTCCCAACAAGGGCGCCGCGCCGCTTGCCATGGCGGGGTGAAGCATTTCGGGAAGGCGCCGGGCGTGCATCTGGCAAGGCCTCGTTCCCGCACACTTTCCCTCTGTCCGGCAGGGCAGAGGGGATGCTGTCCCGCCAGCCTTTCGGACGTTCCGCCTAGGCAATCCTGTCCCATCCATCCCCGTCCGCTGCCTCACGACATCGCAACCGGCGCGCCCTATCTCCATTCCCGAACCGGGAGGATGGAGCCAGGATTGACCACAGCACAGGCCGTTAACCAAGAGAGCCACGTCGGCGCCATGCCCGTGCTTGGCCTGCTTGGCGCAATGATGTCGGTGCAGGTGGGCGCTGCCTTTGCCAAGGGCCTGTTCCCGGTGCTGGGGCCGGAAGGCACGACCATGCTCAGGCTCGCCATCGGCGCGCTGATGCTGGCTGTGGTGCTGAGGCCCTGGAAGGTACTGCCCTCGCGGAAAAATTTGCCTTGGCTTGCCGCCTATGGCATCACCGTCTGCGCCATGAACATGCTGTTCTATGCCGCGCTCCAGCGCATTCCGCTCGGTATCTGCGTGGCGCTCGAATTTACCGGGCCGCTGTTTGTCGCCACGCTCGGCTCCAGGCGCCTGCTTGACCTTGTCTGGGTGGCGCTGGCTGTCGTCGGCATCGTGCTGCTGTCGCCCTTTGCCGGTATCAGTCGCGGGCTCGATCCGCTGGGCGTGGCGCTGGCGCTCGCGGCGGGCGCTTGCTGGGGGCTTTACATTATCTTCGCCCAGAAGGCCGGCGCCGAGCTCGGTGTGCGCACCTCCGCCTATGGGATGGCGATCGCCGCGATGCTGGCGCTGCCTTTCGGCTTCAGCACCGCGCAGCCCTACCTCGCCGATCCGTACATCATGGCGGGCGCGGCAGTGGTCGGCCTGTTCTCCAGCGCGCTGCCCTTCTATCTGGAAATGCTGGTGCTGGCCCGCATGCCTGCCAAGGTCTACGGCATGCTGGTCTGCCTGGAGCCGGCTGGCGGCGCGCTGACTGGCTTCCAGTTTTTGCATGAGAAGCTCAATCTTTTGCAATGCGCGGGCGTTGCCGCCGTCATTGCTGCCGCTTTCGGCACGGCGCTTGCGGCGCGGCGGCCGGTGCCATTGGCCTGAGCGCGTCTTGCGAACATGCCGCGAGCGCGAATCTCGTTAACGGCTTGCTCGGCCTGGGAATTGATCCCACGACGGTAGTGTCCGACCACATCCGGTGGTTGAAATAAGACTTAGGTCCTACAGTAAAACGCATTAGGTCCGAGTGGACAAGACAAGGGTCGTGGGCCACTTCCTTATGACCTGCTGATTGGGGATGCTTATGCTGCGACATTGCAGGTGGGGTAGCTCGGCCGACGGGCTGAAGGGCTGGCATGGGGAGAGCGGAATGCGCGGATCGCGCAGGGTCTGCAGGCTGGTCTTGCAAGCGCTGACTGCGGTGGCGCTGGTTGTCGCGCCTTTCAGTCTCTCCGTCGATGGTTTGGTTGTGACCAAAGCCTATGCCGACAAAGGCGGCGGTGGCGGCGGAAACGGTGGCGGCGGCGGCAAGGGTGGTGGAAGCGGTAACGGGGGCGGCAATAGCGGGAACGGCAACGGAGGCGGGAACAACGGCAACGGGAACGGCGGCTCCAACTCCGGTTCGGCCGGCGGCTCGAATTCCGGCAATGGCGGCAGCAGCGGAAACGGTAATAGCAGCGGCGGCAATAGCGGAAACGGCGACAACGGAAACGGGAACAGCGACAACGGCAACAGCGGCAAGAGCAGCAGCGCCGGCGCGGCAAGCACCGCCGATGTCGATGATCATGTGAATGCCCTGACGGGCGACAAGGTTGAGGCCACCCGCACCAAAATCGAGGTCACGCACCGCAATGGAATGAAGGAGAAGATCGAGAACGGCCGGTTCAGGATGGAAGACAAATACGGACGCACCATCATCGACCGCAAGGCCACCATGGCCGATCTCAATCGCCTGAAGAGTTTGTGAGAGCGAGGTTTTATCGGGATTAGATCTTAAGGGACCGAAGGTCAGCGCTGCAAAACCAGGTTGCCACCTTTTGCTTCGTCTCTGCGGTCCTGATCGTCTTGCGGTAGAACTTGGCTACTCACCTTACCCCCGCCTCCGTGCGGGGGTAATTTTTTCAAGTTCGGCAATGTCCGCCGCTTGCGACATTGGTCAGTCACGGTGGCGGAAATGGTCCGATTGGCCAGGGCATGGGTCGTGGGCCACTTTCGTCGGACCGCCGGAATGTGAATCCTTGCAGAGACACTGTTCCGTCGCGCCTGTCCCGTGAGCGGAACTTCGGCCATGCCGAGACGAACCCGCAGGAAAGGACGGAATGCACCAACCCGCCTGCAAAAGGCCAGCCTACCTTGTGCTGCGCGCCGTTGGCGCGCTGGCGATTGTGGTCGCGCCCTGTCTGGTGAAGCCGGGCTACATGACCAAGCTCGTATCCGCAGCCTATGCCGGCAACGGCAATGGCAATGGCAATGGAGGCGGGAACAATGGAGGCGGGAACGGCGGCAACGGCAGTGGCGGCAATTCGGGTTCCGGCGGCGGCTCGAATTCCGGCAATGGCGGCAACAATGGCAACAGCAACGGCCAGGGCGACAACGGCAACAGCAATGCCGGTGGCGGCAACCCCAATGCCGGGCCGGGGAACAATAGCGGCAAGGGCAATACCAATCCCGGCGGCAAGAACAGCTACACCAACGCCGCAACAGGCGACACGCTCTCGATCGACGGTGATAAGGTCACCGTCATTCATCGCAACGGCATGAAGGAGCAAGTCCAGAACGGCCGTTTCGAGATGACGGACGCGCAAGGCCGCACAATCATCGAACGGCAGGCGACGGAGAAGGACCTGTCGCGCCTGCTGAACCTGTGAAGGTTCTGGAAGAGCTATCCCTTCTCCCCCACCCGCATGTCACCCCCGCCCATGGAGGGGGTGATTGCCTTCAGGCAGTAGGCAGTAGGCAGTAGGCAGTAGGCAGTAGGCAGTAGGATGTCATCTTCGCCACTGCCTGCCTATTGCCTAACTTGCTGCCTTTCCCGCGCCTCATGCATCAGCAGCGCCGCCTCGGTGCGGTTGCGCACGTTGAGCTTGGCGAGCACTCTGGTCATATGATGCTTGACCGTCTTCTCCTGCAGCGATAGCCGGGCGGCGACCTCCTTGTTGCTCAGCCCCTCCGCGACCAGTTTTAGGATCTCAGCCTCGCGGCCGGTGAGTTGGCTCAGCGGATCGGGCTTGCCGCCTGTGGGCTGCAGAAGGTCGGAAAGCAGCCTGGCCGAGAGGCTCGGCGATACGTAGCTCTGGCCATTGGCGACGTCGCGCAGGATCTCGGCCAGCGCCTTGGAGCCGACGCCTTTCAGCACATAACCGCGCGCGCCGGCCTTCAGCGCCTGGGCGACATCGGCATTGGTCTCCGACACAGTCAGCATGACGATCTTCTGCTCGGGCACCGCAGCAAGGATGCCGGCGAGCGCGTTGAGGCCGCCGCCCGGCATGCTGATGTCGAGCAGGAGGATATCGGGCGTGCTGGCGCGCGCCAGCCTTTCGGCGTCCTCTGCGCTGGCGCCTTCGCCCACCAGTTCGAACCCCCCCATTTCGCCGAGGCTGCGCGCCACGCCCTCGCGAAACAGGGGATGGTCGTCGACTATTGCGATGCGGATGGATGCGCTCACGGTTGCTCCTCGACAGACAAGGTGATCACCAGTCTTGTTCCTCCCGGGCCAGACAGCGTTTCGAACTGCCCGCCGATGCTTTCGATACGCTCCCTCAGGCCCGCAAGGCCAAGGCCCTCGCTTCGGGCCGGGTCGAACCCGGGGCCGGCGTCCACAACCTCGACGAGGAGCTTGCCGCCTTTCGTCGTGGTTCTGACCTGCTGGCCCTTGCCTTTGCCGTGCCGGAAGGCGTTGTTCAGGCCTTCCTGCACGAAGCGATAGATGCTGATCTTTTCCGAGGTGCCGAGTTCCGGCAAGCGCTCCGGCAGGGTTAGCAACACTTTGGTGCTGGTGCGCCGCTCATGCTCGGCCACCGCGAGCCGCAAAATGTCGGCGATGGCCTGCGTCTCGATCTGCGGCAGCACCAGCCCGTTGCAGATGCCGCGTATTTCGCGCATCGCTTCGCCCAGCGTCTTGTGGATGCCGGCGATCTCGGCCTCGCGCAGCGTGCTCGATGTGGTCGGATCGACCAGCACCGGGCTGTCCATCCTGAGCGCTGCGAGCGCCACCAGTTGCGCCGGTCCGTCATGCAGGTCTGCCCCGATACGCCTCAGATACCGTTCATTGATCGCGGTGGCGCGGCGCGAGGCGCGCTGTACGCGCTGGCGCAGCGACGAATTCTGCGCCAGCGCCGCCTGCAATTCCGAAACCTTGGCCTCGAGCGCCGCCTGTTGGGTGACAATGGTGCGGCTGCCGCGGAAAACGATGCCGGAGAGCAGGGCGAGCGCCGCGGCGGTGGCGGCCGCCACCACCAGCCATGTCCACAGCAGGGCCGAGTGGAGCGATTCCTCGAAGTCGCCGGACAATTCGTAGAATTCGGTCACAGCCACAACCTCGCCGGACCAGGGCTCGCGTACCGGGTTGTAGATTTCCAGCAGCGGAGCGCCCATCGACCGCTCCCTGTCGTCTTCCTCGTCCTCGAGCCTGTTGTATTTGACCATGACGTTGCCGGCGAAAGCGGCGATGAGGTTGGCGTTGGGCTTGATCTGCCTGCCGATCAGGCTTGCGTCCTTTGAATAGAGGATTGTGCCGTCGCGCCGCCAAAGCTTGAACGACACCAGTCTTTTGCCGAGTGCGCCCTGGCCGAGCGTCTCGTCCAGCGCCCGCTTGACCGTGTCGTCGAGTTCCTGGCTCTTGCGCATGTCTGGCAGCAGCGGCGCGATCACGCTGTCGACATAGAGCGCGGTGGTGGCGGCGGAATTGTGCAAGACGCCGTCACGGATCTGCGATGTCACCCACAGCCCAACCACGAGCATTACGGCCAGAAGGCCGATGCCGCCCGCTATCACGAACTGCCAGGCCAGCGACAGACCGCTCCAGATCCGCGCAGGTCGTTTTAAATACCTCCCAAACATCGGCACCGTTCACCCACCCGTTCGCCAGAGTATAGGCCAGGGAAGGCAATTGCGACACCGACCTTGGTCCGTGCCCTTGGGGAAGGTTAATGGCGAGGCGGTTTGCAGGCCCATGCCCGGCGCCGATTCGCAGCCAGGCAAGGCTGCTCATGCATCTTCCCGACGGCAAAAGCCCGCGCCACTCCTGTTGACGGGGAAGGCGCGGGCCGGTCGCCACCTGGATTTGGATCATCTCTTGCGGCTCTGCATTGCCGAGACAACCACCGATAGGCCCCGAGGTCCACATCAAAAGACATATGCTTCGGCGAATACAGCGCTACAGGGCGGCCGACGCCGGCCGCTGGCCGTCTCCCGCTGTTCGTTATGGACGAAACCATATAGCGGCTGGTCCTTTGAATGGCCCGGTTCGGAACCCCGGGTCCTACCGGCTGCTCCTTCCGACATAAGCCGTTGGAGCCGCGGTAAGATTTGCCCCCAAAAGAAGTCTGGGCCAAGCTGTTGATGGGGCGACCAGCGACCGCATAATGGGTTAAAATCTTGCGGTCTTGGCAACGCGTTATGGATGCCGGTACAAAAAAGCAAAAAAGAAATCAGCCGTTCTCGATCTTTGAGCTCGAGGCGCTGCGGGAAGCTTTCAGGCAGTCTGTTCGCGAGAACGATGTCGCCGAAGCGGAATGGGCGCGGCACGCCGAGTTGTTCGTCAAGAGAGCGCTGCAAAACGTCGGTCGCGTCACGCGGGCCTAGAGCGTCCGGACGTAAAGCGTTGCCAGGGAGCCCGGCGCCTTCGTAGCTTCCGGAATTGGGTCAGTGCAAAAAGCGGTTCGCCGTTTCCGCGAACAGTGGAGCGCTCCGGCGATGGGTGATTCGTCAGCGCCACATGGTCAGACCATTGCGCTGGCGCATAGGACCTCAGCAACAATTGTGGGCACAATGGGAAACGGACACTCTGACCCTGCGCCGGCTCCCCCCAAGGAAACCCAATGTCGGCGCTTTAGCCCGGCTTGCCTGTCAAAGAGCCGTACTCTTTGCCGCCAAGGCAAGCCGGGCTACCCCAATTGCCGATCCGGCGTTCTCCCATGTTCCATATCCCCGAGAGACCGCGCAAATGCAAAGAATGCGCGTGCCGCGCGGACATTGTAACGCATGGAAGACCGGGCGCGCGTCCCTCTCGGACAGGAGACGCGTTGGGATGGCAGGCGTCCGATCGTCCTCGTGCGACGGAACGAAAAGCGGGCAGGCGCGTTTTCCGCCGCGATGTCGAGGATCTCTCATCATCCCAAGGTCGAAAGGCCGTTTCAGGCCTCGGTTGCCGAGGCCGAGCGCTTGGCGCGCGCACAAAAGAACGCCAAGCTGAAGGACCTTCGCACCCACGCTTCGTGGCTGGTTCTCGATCCGCAGGCGCACTTCCAGGAGGAGATCGATTGTTCGGCGTTGCTCGGCGACCTGCCGATCCGAAAGGTCATCCGCGACGACTAGGTCTTTGCGGCTTTCAGGCTCAGGCGGCCTGCAGTCGGGCCGCGCCATCTTCGCGCGATATCTCGACCAGCCGGGCGATCGCCCATGGCACCATCAGCGCGAAGAATGCCGGGGCATCGAGGAAGACGGACCGCACCAGATCGAACCCGCTGTGATCGTAGCACACTGCGAACTCCATCATGCTTAACCCTTATTGACCCACCCATTGCGCGTGTCTTTTCACGAGCATGGAGAGCATGGCCCTGATTTGCATGAATTACAAGTGATAGCTAATTTACCTGCCGGGTGAGATGCTCTGGCATGCGCGGCCACGCGGGCCGAAGCATTCAAGCCGGCTTCGGCCAGAACAACCAGATGAGCCCCAGCGCCGCCAGCGCCCAGAGCGCGATCATGAAGGCGAGACCGGCCTTGCCCACCGGCTTCTCGCGTCGCATGGCTTCTTCGCGGAATTCCCGCATCAGATCGGCCGGAACCAGCTTCACCGCGAGCATGATGCCGACAGGCACGATCAGCAGGTCGTCCAGGTAGCCGATGATCGGGATGAAGTCCGGAATTAGATCGACAGGGCTCAGCGCATAGGCCGCGACGGCGCTTGCGGCCGCTTTTGCGTACCAGGGAACGCGCGGATCGCGGGCGGCAATCCAGAGCGCTACCACATCGCGCTTGATCTTGCGCGCCCACTGCTTTGCCGCATCGAGCATAGACATGCCGCTTATATACGGGCGCGCGGGTCTTCGGGCCATTGGTGGTCGACGGCTTGTTCGCTCAGGCGCAATCCTTCAATTCCACAACGTCGACGCCGAGGCGGAAGGCCTGGCCGTCGGCATAGGAGCGCGCATGCTGCTCGGCCTCAAAGGGGAAGACGAGCGTGGTGCCGTAGGCGGTGACGCGGACCGTCCACTTCTGGCCCCTGACGAGTTCCACGCCATGAAGCTTCGCCGTAACCATCTCACCCTCCTCAGCTCCGGCACTTCAGCGACATCCGCATAACGTTGCGAAAGTCATTTGAATACAAATAATCCGACCAAATCGTGTCGTTGCGGTGTGGATTCCGACATTGGGTCGTTTGCGTCCGTGAAATGGTTCACCGACAGCAGCGCTTTTTTGCTGCCGGGCCGCAGGAGGGCGGGATGGCCTGCTTGGAACCGTGACGATCTCAGCCGGGTTAGAATCCTGGTTCACAAGGAGAGAGCGATGATCCGCAAGCTGAAATCCGGCGAATACCGGCTCTATTCGCGCAAGATCGATCCCAGGACCGGCAAGCGCCGCAATCTGGGCACCTTCAAGTCGCGCGAAGCCGCGGAAAAGCACGAACGCGAAGTGCAGTATTTTTCAAGCGCCATTAGGCAGCTTCAAGGTTGACGCAGCGCGGGGACGCGCGAAGAAGGGCCGTGATCCGCTTGTTCACCCATGCGGTCGCGGCGGGGTGCGCGGGAGAGGGTGGCCAGGCACGTTGGAGGCGATATGGTCGAGGTCGCAGCGTCGCGTGATCATCTCGACCGACTTGGTGTCGACGGTCACGCGTCCCAGCACCTGCACGGTCGTGCGTCCGAGATCCTCGTCGACATGGACGACGTCGCCCTCGAGCCTGAGCTTGTCGCCGGCCTTGGCGTTGGGCCCGATCATCGAATAATTGTGGCTGTCGCCGTCGAGCGTCAGCATGACGCGGTCTTTGACGCGCTCGGTCACCGTCGCGAGCACCGCCACCCTATCCCCTGTTTCAACAACGGGCCGTGTCATTGCGGCCTCCCTTCTGCTCCGCGCGCGAATATCGCCCCGGAGCCAATTGGCTGACGACACGACCGGTGCCGGCAGCTGCTGAAATAAACGGGAAAACAAGCCGTTTGGTTGCCTCTGCGCTGCCTCCGCTGCGGCCCGCCGATCACATGAAGCCAGGATTTCGCGGCGGGTACCGCGTCCAGTCGCCATAAACGGGAGACGCCATCAACGGCCTCGGGAAGGGATGTGCATGCCTTGATCGACCGCGAGGCCGAGCGGCGCGTCGCATATGCCGTCTTGGCTGCTCGACTGCTGGAGCTTGGCGAACGGAACCCCGCGGGTCGACAGATGTTCCTGTTGATCGCAACGACAATGGGATGCCACATGGTTGCGCCGCGGGCGGTTTGGAAGGGTTTTCTGAAGGTCGGCTCTGTGTCTTGCGACATCAAGCTGGTCGGCGCTACAAGCGAGGCCGGCAAGGTGCATTTCAAGATCCTGAACCGTAAGGATGGCTTGCCGGTGAAAAGCGCCTATGTCGACGAGCAGACCGGCGATGTCGTCGAGGCCGAGGACCAGACCAAGGGCTTCGAACTGGAGAATGACGATTACATCGAGATTGAGCCGGACGAGATCAAGAAGCTGAAACTCACCTCGGCGCACACACTGGAGGTCGACGAGTTCGTCGCCCTGGACGACATCGACACGCGCTATTTGGAAAAGCCTTATTACCTCGTCCCCGCCGATGGTGCCGCGCTTGAGGCTTTCAGCGTATTGCGTGAGGCGATGAAGAAGAAGCGTGTCGCCGCAAGGTCCTGTGTGGTGCTCTACCAGCGTGGCCGCGAAGTCGTGATCCAGCCCTTCGGCAAGGGCATGCTGCTCACTGAGTTGCGCACGCGCAACGAGATGGTGTCGGAAAAAAGCGTCTTCGAGGGCCTGAAGTCGCCGAAATACGACAAGGATCTGCTGGAGATCGCCGAACTCCTGATCGACAAGAAGGTGACCAAGTTCGACCCATCGAAATTCGAGGACACCTATGAGGATGCGCTGATTGCAATGATCGATGCCAAGCGCAAGGGCAAGAAGCTGCCGAAGGCGGCGCCCAAGCCGAAGGAAAACGTCATCGATCTGGCTGCGGTGCTGAGGAAGAGCCTTGCCAAGGAAGGGATCAAGGCGCCGTCGACGGCGAGGCCTGCCCGCAAGTCGGCTTGATCAACCAGCCCGGCTGCTGCTTGCCGCCGCTAACAACATCGCCGCATCGCTCAAGACCGAGCTCTTCGCGCACATTCCTGCGCTCGACGCCGCCACGGTGCGCTTTGCCGAGCCACGGACGGAAGGCCGCCACCATCATGCGCCCGATCCGTTCCTGGTCTCGGGCAAGCTCGCCAGCGGGTTGCTTGAGATCATCGACACTCCGCAGGGCGAGCGCATGCGGCTGCGCCTGTCGCGCCACGCCGAGGGCCTGCGGGCGAAGGTTGCCATCGAAAGGGCGGACGGTGCGGTCGAAAGCCTGCCGCTGTCTCCGGTCGGGGGCGATCACCACTATCTGCAAACCCTGGTCGCCCCGGCCGAGCCGCACGAGTTCAGCGCCAGGCTGCAACTGGCTGCGGGTCCCGACAGCGAGGATCTGTCCTTCGTCATGGCCGAGCCGGAAGGCGATCCCCATGAGCACGTGAATGGATGATGCAGGCACTCTTCGAATATCAACGTGAGATCCGCCATGATGGCCGGTGTGGCGATTACCCTTAGGGTCGTCGTCGCCCTTACGGTCCTGTTGCGAAAAGGCTCCGTCGCCATCTTCGACCGGTTTGGCTCTAATGCCGCCTGCATCTCGACGCTGTTGGAGATCGGCACCGGGTTGTTCCTGTTCGGCGCGGCTTTGCGCCAGGTCTTGTCGCTTGAAAATCGCTGGTTTTTTGCAATTCAGAGGTGGCTGAACTCTGCCCTGCGCAGGCCGAAATCGGGTTGATTGTCACCTTCTTGCAGACAGGCGTAGCCCCTCATAGCTCCTCAGGCGGCTTGACGTGGCGGAAAGTCCAAAGCAAAGCCAAATCGTAGAGGATCTTGAGGGCACCGCAGATCACCAGCGGCCAGGCTTCGAACCCCGCAGCAAACAGCGCCCCGGCAATGGCCGGGCTCGCCGCTGCCGCGAGACTGCGTGGAACCGACGTGACGCTCGCCGCCGCGGGCCGCTCCGGCGGCGTGACGACCGCCATCACATATGAGGAGCGGGTCGGCACGTCCATCTGGGACAGTGCTGCGCGTACAAGAAGAAATGCCAGGGAGGCATGAAGATTCGGCACCAGGGCGGCCAGGATTAAGCAGATGCTCGACGGGATGTGGGTGAACACCATCGTGTTCACAAGCCCGATGCGGTTCGACAGCCATGCGGCGACCGGAAATGAGACCGCCGATAAAATACCCGACCAGAAAAAGAACACCCCGGCAGTCGACAGCGAAAGTCCAAACTTGCTGAACAACCACAAAGCCATGAGCGACTGCACCGCAAACCCGCCGGCGAACGCATCGATGCTGAACAGGGCCGCCAACTTGTAAACAATGCCACGCGACGGCCCAAGCGCCGCTGCCGGCCGGTCCTTGGGCGAGGTTTTGGGACCGGCTGGAATGCGCGCGTAGACCAAGCCTCCCGCCATGCCGAGACATGCATAGAGGACGAACATCGCCTTCAGCGCCGTTAATCGCGACATCCCGATCGTAACCAGAAAGTCCGGGCTGGTTGCGGCAAGGGCGCCAAACGCTGCCGCCAGCGCACCCAACAGGCTGTAACGCGCGAACGCCCTGGTGCGGTCCGCATCGGCGACGAGCCGCGACAGGACTGCATGCTCCAGCGGAACGAAGATGCTCACGCTTCCTGACGAAGGATTGATGGTGCCCAGGAAGGCCACGAGCAGAAGAAGTGCATAGGTGCTTGACTGCGTATAGGCCAGCCCGGTTGCGATCATCAGGCCGGACGCAGCCAGAAGCAGGGTGCGCCGGTCTGCGCGCACCGCCAGGAAGCCGATGCCGAGCGTCAACAATGCCGAACCAAGGAGTGCAGCGGTAGCCACGACACCGATCTCCAGCGGTCCAAGCCCGATCGACGCTAGATATACCGGCAGGAGCACTGCGGCGAAGCCGTCCCCAAAATCCCGGAGGGCGCGCGCCGCGTAGATGTCCGCAGCGCGGCCTCCTTCTGGCTGGTAGCCCGGCAGTTCGGCGCCGGCCGGGCCAATGCCGCCGCCTTCGGAATTTCGCCGGGCCTGCGTCAAAGTCAGCTACCCGTCCTAAGATGCACTTGATCGAGCGCCAGCTTCAGCCCTTTGGCCAACTTCCCGACATCGTCATTTGCCCAAAAATGCATGAAGAACAGCCGGGGTTGATCGTCGAGCATGTGGTTGTGCACAGCCGTCACCTCTATTCCGCTTTCCCGCAGAGCTCGTAGCACCGGATTCACTTCAGAGGCGATCAGGACGAAATCGCCGGTGATCGCGGCCTTGCCGTTTCCAGTCGGCTGGAAGTTGATGGCAATCGCAGAGCCCATTGCATCCGGCACCTCCATGCCATCGTCCTTGATGGTTTCTGCGCGCGCGATGCTGACCTGATAGACACCGCCATTGACCTTGCCTTTGTGGCCAAGCGCCTGGTCAATGGTTTGCGTATCAAGATCGATCGCTTTCGAAGCAGCGGCGGTGCTCGCCGGTGCGTCCGAAAGCGGCGTTCCACTCTGCTGCAACGCCGTATGCAGCGCCGCAGCCAGCTTCTCCGGATCGCCGTGCCCAAGGACGTGCATATACATCGTCTCCGGCTGGGCCCTCTGCAGATGATTGTGGAGGGCCGTGATCTCGATGCCGCTTTCAATCAGTTTCATCATTACCGGGTCGATCTCAGGCACGGTCAACACGAGATCGCCCATGACCATGGCGTCGTGATCGCCCACGGGTTTGAATGCGAGCCATGAGCCGAGCGCCAGGGCCGGTTTGAGTTCCACGCCGTCGAGAGTGACTTTCAGATCGGAACGAGGCAGCCCGACGCGGTACACTCCCCCTGGTGCTTCTGTGCCGGATTTCCCGAGCGCCTGCGCTACCGCCTTCCAGTCGGGTGCGGCAAGGGAGGGCTGGGCAATTCCAAGGGAGGCTGCTAACGCGAGGCCAGCTATGATTTTTCCATGCATGATTTGCTCCTGTGTTCAGCCCAGGTGCCCAAATGGAAAACGTCTGCCGTTCCGAGATGACATCACGCTCGCGGAATTGTGATGCGCGCCCGGTTTCCGTGAACGTGAACGCCCTAGGCCGTGCGGCTACGCGGCGCGCCGATAATCGACCATGCGGCGGCGGTGAGCGCCGCTGCCGTGGCAAGCAGCACCGCGAGACTCGGCAGGTGGAAGAAGATGTCCCGCCAGCGTGGCTCGATGACCGCGCCGGTGCTGAAGGCCTCGCCGCTATGCTGGCACAGGATCCACGACGCGCTGCTGCGCACCATCTCGGCATCGATGTCGGAGATCAGCGCCTTCGCGTTGCGTTCGGCAGAGGGCATCGTGGCCATATAGGTGAGCAGCGCCTTGGCGGTGGCGAGATAGGCGTGGCTACATTCGTTGAACGGGCTCTCTTCCTCGCCAAGACTTCCCGGCATCAGGCCCCAGAGGCAGTAGGTGAATTGCAGATTGCCGTGATTGTAGAGCCGCCGGAAGGTCGGGTCGGTCACGGTCTGGCGTTGGGCAAGGTCCAGGATGTCGCCTCGGTAGCGCGCAATCACCACCATCTGGCCGTGGGTCAGGCTGGGGATCTGTATGCCTGGGGGAGGCGGGGCCGACGAGCCGCTATGCGCTTGCGCGGATGTGGCGGCCAGAAGTGCGAGCAGCACCGAAACCGAGCAATTCCAGGAAAACTGTGCTGCGGTTTTCCGTCCGGAATTGCGAGAAAACAAAGGGCCAAAGTGGCTCGGCGGTCCTACCCACCGGTGAGCCATTTTGGCCGCCAGGGCGCGAAACCGTGGCGGCCAGCGCATCGGATTCAGGCGTAGCGGCGTGCCGGGCTGCGCTGGTCGCGCACCGCGACCACGCGCTCGGCAGCCGCGCCGAAGCCGAGCCCAACGACGGTCCACAGCACCAACTGGATGCCGAGCGAGGCGACGCGGAACTGCCACAGCACGGTCGCCGAGAAATTCTCTGGCACTTCGTTGATATCCGGCAGCGCCGCCTTCACCAGCGCGAAGACGACGAGGAAGGCGAGACCCGCGACGATCGAGGCGTTCCAGGCGCCGAGCCGGTTCCACAGCCGCTGCGCCAGGCCGACCGCCGCCACCATCGCCGCGATCGAGACGACGATCATGATGAAGAACAGCTCGGTGCGGTAGCCGATGGTCTCGGCATTGCCTACCGCCGGCGGGTTGGCCGGGTATTTGAGACTCGGAACCACGATCGCGGCAAGGAAGCCGAGCAGCGCGATCAGCGCCGAGGTGCCGCGCGGACCGAGCGAGCCCAGACGGCCATAGGCATAGGCGAAGACCAGCGAGAACAGCCCGCCAAGGGCGGCGCCGTAGACCAGCACGCCGGTTGCGAGACCGATGCCGGCCTGCGTGGTGCGGCTGACCATCTCGGGTTCCGGCGCCACACCGGCTGCCTGCGCCTGCTGGTCCTCGAAGGCGATCGCCTTGTCGACCTGCGGCTCGCCATAGACGCGCGCGAAGGCGAACGCCAGAATCCCCGCAACCAGCCCGACAAGCATGCCGCGCAGCAAAAGTTTTCCGACCATGTCACTAATCCTTCTGAGCAATTCCAGGAAAAGTGCTTAGCGGTTTTCCGTTCGGAATTGCGTTAAGCCAACCAAGCAATTCCAGGAAAAGTGCGTAGCGGTTTTCCGTCCGGAATTGCGTTAGATCAGAATCGAAAGGGGTTCAGCGATGCTGAACCGCTTTAGTGGCAGGGGAAGCCGAGCAGGTGGCGGCCATCATGCACGAACTCGTGCACATAGGTGCCACGGATCAGCGACGTCGCGCCTTCTTCCGCGCCGACGAAATAGATCGCCATCATCAGCATCAGGCCGGCGAAGATGGCCCACGGCAGAAGCTCGCGAACCGGAATCGCAACCGGACCGTAGCTGGGGGCGAAGGTGGTGTCGGACATATTGACCTCCCGTGGGATACTGCGTCCCGTTGATCGAACAATGCTGCGGAATAAGGCCTGACTTTCGGCTGGTGCCGATCACAGTGGCGCGACCGTGCCGGACTCGCACCGGCTTCCAATCCCGTATAGCGCTAAAACACTTGTCAGCACTTCGTTCGTCTGTCAACGACATGCAATGGCCAATACGGCTTCGCACGGCCGAAATTTCACTAGACCACGGAGTTTTGGGATGCTCGCCCGCCTGACGATGATCGCAAGCGGCGCGACGCAGGCCACGCGCAAGGGTCGTTTTCCAAGTGACGAGGCGCCGGAGCCGCGGGCCTTCGAGCGTGCCGGCGCGCTGGCCGCTTCGCTGCGCCGCGCCGACCGCGTCTGGACGAGCCCGGCGCTGGCCGCGCGTCAGACGGCCGACGCGCTCGGCCTTGACGCGACGGTCGAGCCGTTGCTTGCCGAGCAGGATTTCGGGCGCTGGGCCGGCAAAAGTTTCGAGGAGGTGCAGGCGGAGGATCCGGAAGGCATGGCGGTATGGCTTTCCGATCCGGATGCCGCACCCCATGGCGGCGAGTCGCTTGCCGCGGTGGCCTTGCGCGGCGCGGCACTGTTGGAGCGCCTGGCTGCCGAGAGCGGCCACACCATCGCGCTCACCCATGCCGTGCCGATCCGCGCCGCCATCGTGCATGTGCTGGGCGCACCGCTCTCCTCGGTCTGGAAGATCGACCTCGAGCCGCTGTCGCTCACCGAATTTCGCAGCGACGGCCGCCGCTGGGTGCTGCACGCGAGCGGCGTGGTCGCCGGCGCAATATAACGCTGGATAACCGCTCACCTGCCGACCAGCGGGCGAGCCTCGCCGTTTCAGCAATCGCTAACGGAACGGAAACGCCTCGCTGCTATGGTGCGGCCCCGTGGCGAGGAGAGCCTTGCCCGAGGAGTCCGCTGCCCATGGCCGAATATCCCGAGACCGAGCGCCGTCTTCATGCGCGCGAATTCGTGCTCAAGGAAGCCACGATCATCGCCAACGGCGTCCGGATCGGCTGCACGATCAGAAACCAGCACGAGCAGGGTGCGGAATTGCGCGTGGCCGCCGATATGGGCATCCCCGAACGCTTCCTGCTCGAGGTTCCGGCTGACGACACGGTCTATCGCGCTTTCGTGCGGTGGCGGCGCAACGACCGCGTCGGCGTGGCGCTCTACAGCAACGCGCCGAAGGACTGACGCGCCCCGACCATCGAAGCGGTGCCGCTGCTGCTCGACAATCCGGTGCGCGAGTTCGTCAAGAAAGACGGCGAGAGGGTCGCCTAGATGCCGCCGGATTGATCCAGGTCGCCTCAATGTGCCGTGTGCGCCGATACCCGCGATGCCGGCCAAGCGCTTGCGGTATTCGGCCGATGTCACGCCGACATGGCGCGAAAAAAGCGTGGGCGCAGCGTGTAGGCGGACGGCCGAACTTTACATTTTTGTAAATTGCCCTCGGCGGTTAATTCGCGATACGGCTCGCCAGCGGTTCGGCTCGGATATCCGCGTGATGGGTACTTCCGGATGAACGGGCCGAGTCGAATTCAACTTGGGAGAACGCTATGATTCGCAAGGTTCTGGTTGCAGCTTCGGTTGTTTCGCTTTTCAGCATGCCGGCATTTGCGGCCACGCAGTATTGGGTGGCAAAAGACGCCACCACCAAGAAATGCTCCGTGGTTTCCACGAAGCCGGACGGCAAGAAACTGACCGATGCCGGGACAAAGGCCTACACGTCCCAAGCCAATGCCGAAAAGGCGCTGAAGATGCTGAAGGACTGCAAGTAAGCTTGCTGTCCTAAAATTCCCGCCCGCTTCGGCATGCCGAAGCGGGCTTTTTTTTGCCGGGACTGCCTTCGGGAAACGGCGTGGGGCGAACCGCCGGCCAGGGCGGCACCGCCTCTTATTATTTGTCGACCGCCGGTCTCGTTGAGCACGACGGCCAGATGCAGGCGGCCGAGCGCGAGCTGCTCGAAGCGGTTCAGTCGCGATGCTCGGGCATCGCCTTCAACTGATCTTTCGTCCAACTGGTGACGGCATGGACATCGCCGTCCTCGTCGCGCATGAAGTCAAGCTGGCTGGCGGCGACGGCCACCGGCTTGGCGCCGATGCCGAGAAAGCCGCCGACATCGATGACGACCTGGCTGCCATGCAGGTGGTCGACCGAGCCGATCTTCTCGTCATCGGGGCCGTAGATGGTGGCGCCCTCGAGGATGTCCGGCGTGAGCTCGGCATTGGTCAGTCTTATGTGGCTGGTGTGGTCCATGGCGCATCTCCTGTGGTTGCACAGGGGATGAACCTCCGATCGGGGCGAGGGTTCCGCCGTCGGAGCGAAAAGGGAGCGCTGCTCAGCGAAGCGCCGCCCATCCCGTCACGAGGATGAGGATAAGCGTGACCAGCGCGCCCGAGACATAGAGGATCGTCCTGACGCTGCCGCCCTTGGCGACGTTTCCGCCACGCAAGTAGACCGCCATGTGCATGAGGCGTATCGCAAGGTGGATCCACACGAGCACGGCCAGCGTCCCCGGTCCGACACCGGCCATCATCGCCAACACAGCGGGCACAACAAAGGGCGCGAGCGCCTCGACCGAGTTCATGTGGACGCGGTCGATGCGGTAGAGCGGATTATCGTCGTCCGTCGGGATGACCGGACCCGCAAGCTTGCCCGCAAATCCCTCGGACGAGCCGGAATAGATCGCCAGCGCCACCGACAGGAGACAGAGCGCAAGCACGCCAAGAACGCTCAACCAGTAGGATTCCATGGTCTGCTCTCCTCCTCGTCGCTGTGGCCATGTCGGCCGCGGCCGTTCGGCGATCCGGGGCGCTGCCGTCAGGCCGCCCGGGCAAAAAGCTCCTGGTACCGCTGAAGGTAAAGCGGCCAGCCCTGATCGCCGTCGACGCCGCCGCGCACGCTTTCCCAGCCCTGGCCATGGCGCTCGATATGGCGATGCTCGATTTCGACCCGGGTCCGGTTCTCCGCCTCGGCCGTGAAGCGGACTTCCCACTCGCTGGTCTTGGCGGGGTCGGTTTCAATCTGCCAGCGCGGGTTGATGTCCCAACTCAGAAGCAGCCGGTTCGGCGGCTCGTAGGCGAGCACACGCGCGAAGCGGCATTCCGAGCCGTCGACGCCGCGATCGTAGACGTGGCCGCCGACCCGCGGCTCGAAGATCGTTTCCGCGATCGGCACGGCGAGCAGATTGTGCTCGCGGGGTTTGAAATTGCCGAAATCCTCGGTGAACACCTTGAAGGCGCGCGCGATCGGCGCCGCGACCACGACCGAATGCCTTACGGGAGCAGGGGCCGGTTGCTTGATCATGTTTCGTCCTCTGTCGGTTGCTCGACAATTTGCGCGTAGGCGGCAAGCGTCTTCACCCAGAACTGGTCGATCTCAGCCCGAAAGGCCGCGAGGCCACCCGGATCGATGCGGTAAATGCGTTCCTTGCCCGAGCGCGTGTCGGCCACCAGCCCGGCATCCTTGAGAACCTTCAAGTGCTGCGAGACCGCCGGCCTCGTGACCGGCAACACATTGGCGAGCCCGCTCACCGAACTGGGTCGGTCGACCAGCAGTTCGAAGATCGTGCGCCGTGTCGGATCGCCGAGCGCCGTCCAGTATTTCGCGTTAGTAGACACTAACGCGAAATTAGGGCGACGCGTCTGGCCTGTCAACCCGGAACGGAGTTATGGGGCGGCCTGCAGCGGGTCGAAATCCGACCGGCTGACCTTTGCCGGCGGATTAGCTTCGACGCTTGGTCTGCAGATCGCGTGCCGCCTGCTCGATCGCCGCGCGGTCGTTGCCCAGCCTGTCGAGCAGTTCCTGCGCCTCCTCGCCCGAAATGCCGGTGCGCACCGCAAGCGCCTCCACCGTAAGCACATCAGCGCTGTCGATCTCGCGCGCTTCGGGCAGCGCATCGTCCGCCGTCATCGGCAGAGCTGCTTCGCGGTCAATCTCCATTTCGGCCTGATGCCAGTGCCGTTCATGATTGCCGAGGATGCCACCCTCGCGTCGAAATATCTCATAGGCACGTTGCCTGATCTTCTCGGTCCGATCGTCGTCCATCGCCGTTCCTCCTAGCGTGTCACAAGAACGCAGGGCAGGGCGGAACGATCCGCTTCGTTCACGAAGTGATCGCGGGCACAATTCGGCCCACGCGCAGGTTTGCGCCTGGAGTTACGGCCCGTATATCGCCATCGCTTTGCCGAACATGCCGGGCTCGGGTTTCACGCCGAGCCCCGGCCGCTGCGGCACGGCGATGTGGCCTTGCTTGATGACGACCGGGTGCTTCTGGTCGAAATGGCCTTTGATGTATTCCTGGGCTATCCAGGCGCCTTCCATACGGCGCGGCTCGACCGTGGCGGCCAGATGCACGCAGGCCGCCGCGATGATGTCGCCGCCCCAAGCGTCGTCGCAGCTATGCGGCAGCGAGCGGATGGCGCAGAGATCGCGCACCGCCGTCATCTTCGTCAGGCCACCCAGACGTGTCACCTTGAAGCCGAAACCGTCGGCGATGCCGAGTGAAATTGCCCTCAGCACCGCATTCTGGTCTTCGGTGCTTTCGTCGAGATAGACCGGATGCGTGACGCGGCCTTTCAGCGTCGCGATCTCGTCTATCGTGTTGCAGGGCTGCTCGAAGACAAAGGGGATTTGCTGGCAGAGCCGGTCGAGATGGATCGCGGCGGCCACCGTCAGGCCCCGGTTGCCGTCGACGGCGATGCGCGCCTTGTAGCCGACCGCTTCCCAGACCTTGTGGACGACCTCCACGTCTTCTTCGAGATTGCGTCCGCCGATCTTCACCTGCAGTCGCGGATAGCCGGCCTTCACCTTGTCGGCGGCGATCCTCGCCGTCTCGTCGGGGGCGCCGACGATCAGCGAATAATAAGCCGGCACGCGGTCCGTCAGCGCCCCGCCCAAAAGCGTCGAGACCGGCACGCCGAGTTTTTGGCCGAGCAGGTCGAGAAAGGCCATGTCGAAGGCAGCCTTGGCGTAGCCGTGCCCGTTGAGGCGCTCGTCCATCTGTTTGGTGAGCGCCCTGATCGAGGCGATCTCCGAGCCGATCAGCCCCGGCGCGATCTCGGCGATCGCGGCGCGGGCGCCCAGCGCATGATGCGGCTGGTAAACCGGGCCGATCGGGCAGGTCTCGCCCCATCCGGCAAAGCCGTCATCGGTGACGATCTCGACAACCGTCGAGTCCAGAGCCTCCACATCGGCGCTGGCCATGCGGTAGACGCCGCCTTTGACCGGCAGTTGCGCCGAATAGACGTTGATCCGATCGATGCGCATACGGGCTCCCTCCGAAGGACACGTCGGCAACGGGGCCTTTGCTGGCCCCGCCTATTACATCCGAGCCCTGGCCGAGGTCGGATCGTAAGGCGAATCCGCAATAACCTCAGCGATCTTCCAGTCGCCCAGGACCGCGACGTCGAGCTTGGTGCCTGGCTTCGAAAACCGCTCGGGCAGCAGCGCCAGCGCCACGTCATGCCCAAGCGCATAGCCGTAGCCGCCCGACGTGATGCGCCCGACCAGCGCGCCGTCGCTATAGAGCCCTTCATTGGCAAGCGTGCTTGCGCCATCGGTGTCGATCCTGAGCGTCACGGAGCGCCGCCGATCGTTCCGCCCCTTGTATTTCAGAACCGCGTCGCGCCCGATGAAGTCCTTGTCGAGGCGGATGAAGCGCTCCAGCCCGCTCTCCAGCGCGTTGAGCTCCGGGTTCATGTCGCGATACATGGCGCGATAGGATTTTTCGAGCCGAAGCGACTCCAGCGCATGCAACCCGACCAGCCGCATGCCGTGCTTCTCGCCTTCCTTGAGGATCGCGTCGAGCAATCGCCGCTGGTAGGGCAGGGGGTGATACAGTTCCCAACCGAGCTCGCCCTCATAGTTTACCCGCAGCAGCCGCACGTCGCTTGCCAAGGCTACGCTGCCGGTCTTGACGCCGAACCACGGAAAATTTTCGTTGGAAAGGTCGATCTCGGTCAGCGGCTGCAGCACCTCGCGCGCCTTGGGTCCGACGACGGTAAAGCAGCCGCGGTCGTTGGTGACGTTCTTCAAGGATACGCTGCCGTCGGCGGGAAGCAGTTTGGAAAGATCGTCGAAGTTCCAACGCTCCGCACGCGGCGTCGAGATCAGGTAGAACAGGTCCTCGCCAAGCCGCGCCACCATATATTCCGCCCGCACGCCACCGCCGGGGGTGAGGTGATGCGCCAGCGTCACCTTGCCGACCGCCGGCAGGCGGTTGGCGATGATCCCGTCCAGCCAGGCGGCCGCATTCGGGCCGGACACTTCGAACTTAGTCATCGGCGTCATCTCGACCAGGCCGACGGCGTTGCGCACGGCCAGCACTTCCTCGCCGACGAGGTTCCCCTTTGGCGTCCAGCGCCAACTATACTGGTCCTTGGCCTCGACGCCGTCGCGCGCGAACCAGTTGGGCATCTCCCAGCCATTGAGCACGCCCCACACGGCACCGAGCTCCGTCAATCGGTCGTAGGAGGGCGCGGTCTTCTGCGGCCGGGCGGCGGGCATGTCCTGTCCGGGATATTTCTGTTCGGCATGCGTGCCCCAGGCCTCGCGCACTTTCTCGCGCGTCCAGGCCTTGTTGGCGTAGTCGCCGAAGCGACGCGGGTCGAGATCGGACGTGTCGAGGCCGTTGCCGCCCTCGACGATCCGCTCCGACAGATAATAGCCGATCGTGCCGCCCCACAGGATGCCGCCCGGCACGCCTTCGGCCAGCCACACATTGGGCAGCCCCCAGGCCGGTCCCATCAAAGGCAACTCATCCGCCGTCATCTGGAAGGGTCCGCGCACATTGGCCTTGATGCCGACGCGCCCGAGCGCCGGAACCAGCTGCAGCACCTGTTCCCAGTTCCACGACACCGCCTCGAAATCCTCTTCCAGCAGGTCGGCGCCGAACCAAGCCGGAACGCCGTCCTCGGCGAACAGCTTCAGATTCGCGGTGCGTTCGTAAGGCCCGAACATCAGCCCATCGCCCTCTTCGCGCAGATATCCTTCAAAACCCTCGTCGCGCAGGATCGGCATTTCGGGCCGCCCGGCGCGCTTGCGCTCCACGACTTCCGGCACCGCTTCGGTGATCCAGTACTGGTGCAGGATCGGGATCGCCGGGATGTCGAGGCCGAGCAGCGCCCCGGTCTGGCGCGCATAATTGCCGGTGGCGCAAATCACATGCTCGCAGGTGATATCACCGTTATTGGTCTGGACGAGCCACTCGCCGCTGGGCGTCCGCTTGAACCCGGTGACCTCCGTATTGAGATAAACCTTGGCGCCGAGATCCCGCGCGCCCTTGGCCATGGCATGCGTGACGTCGGCCGGCGCGATATGGCCGTCATCGGGGTGGTAGAGCGCGCCTAGCATCTGTTTGTTGTCGAGCAGCGGCCAGAGCTTGCGCGCCTCGTCGGGGGTGAGCAATTGCGCCCGCATGCCCTGCACCTCGGCGACGCTGATGTAGCTCTTGAATTCGTCGAGCCGATCCCTGGAATTGGCGATGCGCAGCTGGCCGCATTTGTGCCAGCCCACCGGCTGCCCGGTTTCGGCCTCCAGCCCCTCATAGATCTCGATCGTCTTGTTGATCATCCGCCCAACATTGATGTTGCGGGAATAGGACGGAATCAGCCCCGCCGCATGCCAGGTCGAGCCGGCGGTGAGCTGCGTGCGCTCGAGCAGCGCGACATCGGTCCAGCCGCGCTTGGCCAGGCCATAAAGAATACCCGCTCCGACGCATCCGCCGCCGACGATCACTACCCGCGCATGTGTTTGCATCGAACCACCAAATCCGGACCATTCTCAAAAGAGCGCCGTCGAAGCTACAGGCGAGGCAAGGCGGTGTAACGTTCTGAAAAACTGAGGATGACGATAAATTGCGCTTATGCAGCGATCCGCGGTTGGCGGATCGCGACCTGCCGGCATCTCACTGCACTTGCCCGTCCTGCGCCGTCTCGTCCTTGAAGTCGACTTTGGTGCCCGGCTTGACCATGGCGGCGAGGTCCTCGGCGTCCCAGTTGGTCATCCGGATGCAGCCATGCGAGAAGGTGGTGCCGATCTTGCCCGGGTCGGGCGTGCCGTGGATGCCGTAGCTTTCGATCGAGAGGTCGATCCACACCGATCCGACGGGATTGTTGGGCCCCTTGGCGATGGTGAAGGGATGCTTGGTTTTCACCCCCTTGAAGGCGAATTTCGGATCGTAGCGATAGGTCGGATTGTGCACCACGCGCTTGACCTCGGCCGTGCCGCTCGGCGCCGGCTTTTCCTCGCTGCCGATCGAAGCCGGATAGACCGCAATCGCCTTGCCCGACGCATCGAGGGCGCGCACCTGGCGGGATGCCTTGTCGACCTCGACGCTGGCAATCTGTGAAGGAGGATCGCCTCGGCCGACATCGGGCACCACCAGGGTCGTGCCGGCCTTGCTGAATTTCGCGCGGAGGTTGAGCATCCTCAGCAATTGTTCGCTGACATGAAACCGCTCCGCCAGCTTCTCGCGTGCGTTGCGGTAGCCGAGGCGCTTGAGATGCGCCATGCTCTCCATGCGGGCTGGAATGCGCTTGGTGAAGGGGCCGCGCACATCCTTGGCGGTGACTTCGTATGTCGTCAGCACAGGGCCGGCGAAGGTTGCAGCGAGCTTGTCCCAGGTATCTCGCGTAAGCTTGCCGTCGGAGGGCAGCCCGTTCGCCGCCTGAAAGGCTGCGACGGCTTTCGTGAAGTTCTCCGAAACGCGGCCGTCGATCAGGCCGGGGGAGAAGCGGGCGCGATCCAGAAGCACCTGCGCCTTGAGCAGCATGGGGCTGACGCCGTTCGGTTCGCCCTCGCTGAATTGCGCCTGGTTGACGGCGTCGGGCTCCAGCCTCGCTGCCTGCGCGCCGCCGCACGCAAGCGCGAGCGCCATCACCGCAACGAAAACAACGAGCCTGATCATCGACATCACTCCGGAACCGCGACAAGGGCCTGCCTCTATGACGCGGCAGCCCCGATCTGGTTCCTCTCGGGAGCGGGCGGAGCGAAGACCATCGCAAGTGCTTTGCTAGCGGCGATCGCGGCTGAAGACGATTGAGGCGGCGCTGGCCGCCGCCTCAATCACATCAGACATGTTTCGGCTGAGCAATTCCCGGGATGGGGGGAATGACACCATCCTCGATGAGGATATCCTTCTTGCGAGCAAAGGCGACGAAAACACCCCTCGCTGTTTCCGCATCCACATCCCCAGCCAGGGCGGCCCTGCAGGCGCGGATCGCGGCCTTCTGCTCGGGGCTGTTGCCGCACCAGTCGACGACAAATTGATAGGCGTCCGCCACGGTGTTCAACTGACGCGGAAATCCCAGCCCTACCCAGACATGGATTGGCTTTTCGAACGGTTTGGCGAGCATCGCGAACCTCCTCGATCCGCGACTAGGCGGTCAGCCCGCCGCCCTTGCCGCCTTTGCTGATCATCCAAGGCAAGGTGGTGCTCACGTCTTCCTGGATCCTGGCGGACTTCGCAAAACCGCAAAATGCCTCTCTGGCAGCCGTCAGCGGAAAGCCGCTGTCGAATGCCCGCTGGCAGGCGCGCAGCGCCGTTTCATAGATCGGCCCACGCCGGTTCCTGGGCCATTCATAGAGAAATTCCAGGGCGTCTTCGAGGCAGGCGATTTCCTGGATGAGGCTGTTTCCGCTCTTGACGAAAACAGGGCTGTCGAACATCCGATCGTTCATAAGATCCTCCAAATCGAACGAACAATTTGAATTTGGGACGGGCGGGGATCAGCGGTCCGCGCCTGAGATGCGATATGGGTTTACGAGTTTGAGCCGTCAAGGACTTGGCGCATGCCGCCATTGTCCTATTTCGCAGGCCCAATGTTCCGCGCGCTGTTCGGTCGATCAGCCGGCACCCGAGCCGGCGGTGGCGAGCTCGTCAGCGACTGGAATTGAGCTTCTGGATACGTCCCTTATCCAGCCGGAATACGCCGTCGGTACCGCCTTGCTGCTCGAAGTCGGTTTGAAGCTCGTCCCACGTGCCGAGATATGCGCCGCACTCGGCGCAATGGATCGGTGTTGCGGGCTGGGCATCGGCGGGGATATGCAGACGGATGGTGCCGCAAAACGGGCATTCCAGTTTGTGGTCCAGATATTCGCCAGCCATTTTGCGGAGCATCGCGCAACAAGCGCGCCTTCGCAAGCAGGGAATTTCCGACGAGCTTTGCTTCAGCCGGCTCGATCTTAAACAGCCCGTCGCGAACGCCGCCGCGAGATCCGGCGGGCATCCGCCCGCATTCAGCCGATCACACGCGGCTTGAGGTGGACGTCTGAGCACGCGCCCTGATGATCCGTGCTTCTCGCAGAAGCGACGGTCGATCGCGCCCGACGGCCTTTATCAGCCTCCTGGCTTGAGCCTCCGAGATGCCGGTTTTCTCTTTCAGCAGAATGACGAGCTGCTTGTCGTCAATTCGGCCGTGGGAACTGCTTTCACCGGGTTCAGTCATATCAAAGATCCTCCTTCCAACCGAACTGGGAAGACCGTCGAAAGTTTCAATGCGGCTTTGCTTGGCTAGCCGCTCCGCGGTGGCACTATCTGCCCAGCGGTCTTCGCGAAAGCTCCGCCAGCTCCCGCTCGTCGCTAATTCCCGCCATGTAGTTGGCGATGATGCGCAAGGCCCGTCGTTCCCGCTGCTCCTCGGTTTCATTGGCGCCGGCGCTGAGCTCGAGAACGCGACCGAGAAAGCTCACCTCATCGGGCGTGAACGCACCTTTCGACAGTCTTGTGATCGGCATTGCCGCCTCCATCGCCCTAAACCCAAAGGAAATCCGCCAGCGGACATGTTCGTGACACAGCGACCGAAGGCCCGGCTTGGCCAATCTCAACGTTTTGGCACGACGATCCTGCATGTTTACAGATGATGCGCACTAACCTATGTGAATCGAGCTGGCGGAAGGTAGCTGTCAGACGTCCGCCGCCCCACCTTTTCCCGCGATGATATGCTATAACTGCACGTGAAGCCTGCTGGCCAGCCAGTCGGTAAACTTCTCGCTCATCGGGCGCGCCTGCCACTCCGCCAGGCTGATCTGCCTCGACCGCTTGAGGTCCTCGTTGAACAAGTCGATTTGCGTCTGCGCAAAATCCTTACCGTAGACATTAAGGCTGGCTTCGTCATTCAGCCGCAACGAACGCTCGTCCAGATTGGTGGAACCGAAGCTTGCCCAGACGTCGTCGACGATCAGGAGCTTGGGGTGATACATCGTCGGCTGAAACTCATAGATGCGCACGCCCCTTTCGAGCAGTTGGCCCCAGAAGTGGCGCGAGCCTTTTCGCACGATGGGTACATCGGTCAGCGAATTGGGCACGATGACGTCGACGGCTACGCCTCTCTTCCTGGCGTCAAGTATCTGCTGCAGCGCGATTTCATCCGGCACGAAATAAGCCATGCCGATGCGCAGGTGATCCTTGGCCGCGGCGATGGCAGCCAGCATCATCAACTCCATGTCCTCGGAGCCGTTCGGTTGCGATGAAATGATCAACTGGGCGCTTAGCGCACCTGCGGGTTCGGGTGGCGGATAGAACTTTTCTCCTTGCAACGTTTCGCCCACGGTCTCCAGCCAGTTCTCGGCGAAGGCCGCCTGGAAAGCGGCGACCGAAGGTCCTTGAATTTGGTAATGGGTGTCACGCCATTCGTTCGGATTGCGCGCATCGCCCAGCCAGTTGTCCGCGATACCGACCCCGCCGGTGAA
This sequence comes from Mesorhizobium sp. CA4, assembly GCF_020165075.1. Taxonomy (NCBI): domain Bacteria; kingdom Pseudomonadati; phylum Pseudomonadota; class Alphaproteobacteria; order Hyphomicrobiales; family Phyllobacteriaceae; genus Mesorhizobium; species Mesorhizobium sp. CA4. The sequence goes on along the minus strand of NZ_JAIUHK010000021.1, from coordinate 80,560 downwards.
GGCGACCTGCCCGTCCACGATGAGCAGCTTCCGATGTGTCCGGTTGTTCACGCGGTCAAGCGTGTACCAGTAGATGGGCCGGTAGCGCTGGAAGCGCACCCCGGCGCCCGTCATGATGTGGATCAGGTTCTCGTCGAAAGGCAGGCTGCCGAGCCAGTCGACGAGCACTCGAACCTCGACGCCTTGCCGGGCTTTCGCGGCCAGGGCCGTGGCGAACTGATAACCGACCGAGCCCGACCAATAAATGTAGGTTTCCATGTCCACGCTGGCCTGCGCCGCGCCGATCGCTTGCAGCATCGCCGGAAAAATCTCGTCGCCATTGACCAGGGTTTGCACGTTGTTCCGTTCGGACATCTGCCCTTGCGAATAGCTGCTCATGCTTCGCACGAATTGCGGGTCCTCCGCATCGAAACGATGAGGAACGATCGTACGGATGACATGAGGCTCGGGGGTCAGGTTTACCGCGGCCAGAGTGAACACGCCGGCCACGATCGCAACGGCGACATATTTGAGGACGTCGAGCCAATAGCCGGCCTTGCGTCCGGCCACGATCGCCTTTTTGCGAGCCAGTGACGCTCTAAAGCCTAGAGACCTCACCTATTTCGTCCCCCGGGTCAGTTCTGGTGGTCTTCAACAGCAAGAATGTTCGACCCTGGTTCAGGTTCCCGGCCGGGCGTGCGGCGAGTGCCGGACCTGCGCCTCATCCAGTCGATCTCTGGACCAACTGCACTATCCACAGAACGCTGCATCCTTTGCGAGCAACCGGCGTTGAAGAAGATGTTCAGGATGGTTTGCATGGGTGCAAAGATGAAAGTGCCGGTAGCCGAAGCCTCTCAGGAGGCGGATATCCTCGTGAACAAAACGGCGCATTTCGTGGGCGAATGGATCGATGAACACAAGGCTGAAGCTCCGGCAGCACTCCCGGCGGAAATCGTTGCCGCGGAATTGGCGGATCAATGCATCGCCGACGCTGAAAACGAGGGCATAGGGCCCGACGAGATCAGCGAAGAAGTTGGCGACCTCAAGGAATATATCGCCGAGACCGTACTGGAGAAGCAAAGCGATGGCGGCGGCGATGTTCATGGATCGATCTCACCTGCGCCATCTGCCGCTGGAAACGGGGAGCCAAATGCCGAAATTCCGCATTGAGTTCCTCGAATCCACGGCGCTGCCACCGATCTACGTCGAAATGGAAAACCTCGAAACCGCGAAAGCCGAGGCCAAACGGGCTGCCAAGGAAGCCATGCTTGACGGCATTGTCGGAGGCTCAGACCCGACCTTCTGGATGACCAAGATATATGACGAGGCCGGCTATCTGGTAGCGACCATCGAGTTCCGGGATCTGGTGTCCGGCCGACAGCGTCCCGGTTCAAGGGGACGAGGCCGGCGAGCCTGGCGTAATGCGCTCAGGTTGAGATCTGATCTAGCCGCCGGCGAGACCGCGCGCATCGATATCCGGGCTGCTTCAGCCCGTCGTGCGGGCCTAGTCGCCTTTGTAGGTTTTGGCGGCTTCCTCGATCTTGCGCCAATCGTTGCCGTATCGCCGCACCAGCTCCCGTGCCTGCGCGGGCGATAGATTCTGCGTCTCGACGATATGCTTCACTTCCGTCTCTTCGCCCTTCAGCGGACGCGAGCGCGGCCGCTTGGAGTGTTGGGCTGTCGCTGCATCTCGTCTCGCCATGAATGACCTCGCTCGGATCGGTATCAACCGCCGAGCCGAAGGAAGGTTTCCTGAGCCGCTCGTCAGCCCGGCGCGATCTCCGAAAACAGCCAGTCGCGAAACGCCTTCACCTTGCGCTGGCGGATCGCTTCCGGCGGGTAGACCAGGCCGAGCCGAAGGAAGGTTTCCTGAGCCACTCGTCAGCCCGGCTCGATCTCCGAATCCCACCGACATCGCGCCGGCCTATCTCTATCTCATGCAGAACGAGTTCATGACCGGCGAGACCATCCACATCGACGGCGGACAAAGGCTGGTGTGAGCGGACCAGGCCGGAGCCTCGATTTGAAGCTCCGGCCTCATTTGTCGCCATCGATCAGTTCCGGCATCGTTGTTGCCAGACCTTCCGCTAAACATGGCGTTTCCGGGGGAACGCTAATATAGATGATGCTCGAATGAGCAGCGCCTCCGCACCGTCGAGGAATGCCATGCGAAGGGTGATCGTCGCAGCCATGTGGATTGCCGCCGCGACAGGCGCCGATGCCCATGACTGGTACGAGAACAAGTTCGACCCGGTGACGAACTTCAAATGTTGCGGCGGCACGGATTGCCGCCCCATCCCGGAATCCTCAGTGCAGTCCAGGGCCGACGGCGGCTACGTTTACTTGCCCGATGGTTTCAACATTCCGCGAGACCGCGTGCAGGAATCCCCGGACGGCCGTTATCATATTTGCGAGAACCATTACGTGATAACCAACCAGCCCTATCTGCGCTGCTTCTTCGCGCCGCGCCTCAAAGTCTCGCGGCTGCTTCCCCGCTAGTCACCGGCCCTCGATATCATCGCCACCGTTTGCGCGTTCACTTTCGTGCGAAGCTGAAGGCGAAATGGCTGCCGCGATGATAGACGGCGGCATGGACGACCGGGGTTCCGGTCCCATCGAAACAGGTTTCCGTAATGAGCAGGGCGGGCCCGAAGTCGCGCAGGTCGTTGCGCTGCACGATTTCGTCGGGCAGCGTCACGGCTGCAACGGAGGCGGCCGACATACGCGGCTGATGGCGGTGCTTTTCCAACAGCGCGAGCAGCGAGCCGCTCCATTCGATGTCGAAAAGGCGCCCCGGCAAAAAGCTGCGCGGTACGTAGTCGAGCGAATAGATGAGGGGCAGATCGTTGTGCAGCCGCAGCCGTTCAAGCCGGATGACGCGCTCTCCGTCCGCTAGCCGCAATTGCTGCTGGATAAATGGATCGGGCGTTTCCTCGGCGATGGAAAGAACCTTGTTGACGGTGTTGTAGCCATAGTGGCGCGACATGTCGGTCACGCTTTCGAACACCGTGATTGGACGGTCGACCTGGACGGCGGAGTTCGCGGTCACGAAGCGGCCGAGACCATGGGTGACGGAGATGATGCCGTCCTGTTCGAGAAGCTTCAACGCTTCGCGCAGGGCAGGGCGCGAGATGCGGAAGCGCTGCGTCAGCTGCGATTCCGTTGGCAGCCGGTCGCCGGGCTTGAGCCCTTCGGTCCTGATGAGGTCGGCCAAGCGGTCGCGCAGCTGAACCGCCAATGTGCGCGCATCCCGAAGCGGCTCGTCCAAGTCCCTCTTCCCCATTATGCCAACTCTCCTTTTGTTGTCGGACAATCGCGCCCAGGTCAAGCGGAGGCATGCGGTGGCGATCGCATGTCGTATAGGCAACGCATGCAAACCTATCCGCAAAATTTCTCTTGAAATGTGCTCCCGCAGATGTCAGTTGTCTTACAACTGAATTGATCGAGGGAACGATGCTCAATTTCGATGAAGCCCGGTTTATGCGCATCCAATCGGGGGCGGTGGCCTTGCGCGAGCGCATTGAAGCCGTTGTGGCGCAGTGCCTCGCCGCCGGGGCGCAGAACATCTTCTTTCTCGGCACCGGCGGTGCAGCGATCCTGATGCATCCGGCGGCGCAATTGCTGCAGCGCCGATCTGGCTTTCCGGCCTTCGTCGACATCACCGCCGAGCTGCAGCTTGTCCAATCCGTGCACCTGACCGACAAATCGATCGTCGTGTTGCCCTCGCTCTCCGGCACGACCAAGGAAAGCGTGGCACTGCTGTCCCGGATCAAGGACGTCGGGGCGACGGTGATCACATTGGTCGGACATGAGGAGACGCCGCTCGGCAAGGGCGGGGACCATGTCTTCGTCAACTTCGCCGAGGACGACACGTCCTGCGAATCCTTCTATCTCCAGTCGCTCTTCATCGCGCTTGCAGTGCTGAAGCATCGCGGCGAGCTCGCCGAATCCGAACGGATTTTCGCCGAACTGGAGCAGTTGCCGCGACTGTTGCTGGAGGTGAAGCGGAGCTATGAACAGGAAGCCGCCGGCTTCGCGCACAAACTGGCCGCCTCCGACTATCACATCATAACCGGCGCCGGGAATGTCTGGCCGCAGGCCTGGTATTATGGCATGTGCATCCTGGAGGAGATGCAGTGGATCCGGACCCGCCCCGTGCATGCTTCCGACTTTTTCCATGGCACGCTGGAGCTGGTGGACAAAGACGTCAGTGTCGTGCTCTTCAAGGGCGAGGATAGCGCCCGGCCGCTGGCCGATCGCGTCGAGAAATTCGCGCCTGACTATACGGACAAGTTGACGGTGCTCTACACGGCCGATTTCGAATTGCCCGGCATTTCGCCAGATGTGCGCGCGCTGGTTTCGCCGATCGTGCTCGCGACCGCCCTCGAACGGGTCAGCGCGCATCTCGAGGTGATCCGTAACCACCCGCTGACGACGCGCCGCTACTATAAGCGCGTTGCCTATTGAGCTTAGCTCTCGGCGTCAGCTTGATCGCAGCGCAGGATATGAGCAGCTTTCGATTTGCCGCCGTCGGCGACAACTGCATCGACCGCCTCGGAGCGCCGATCGGCCGCTCGCTGGTCGGCGGCAACGCGCTCAACGTTGCCGTCCAGCTCGCGCGGCTTGGCCATAACAGCTTCTATTTCGGCGCGGTCGGCCGCGACGCCGAGGGCGAACGCACCCGCGGTGAGCTCGAAGCCAATCGCGTGGCGGTCAAGCACCTGCGCCTAGACCAGCGCAACACCGCTTGGACCGACATCAAAGTCTTGCCGTCCGGCGAGCGTTTGATCGCTGCCGAGGATTTCGGCGCCTGCGCCGGCTATGCGCCGGACGAGGCCGAACTGGCGATCCTGGGGACGATGGATCACGTCCATATCGGCTGGCTGGATGACGGCGGCGCTTTGCGCAGGCGCCTGTCGCGGGCCGGGGTCAGCGTCTCGCAGGATATCTCGGTCAACGCCGATCCCGCCGATCTCGGTGTGGAGGGTTTGAGCATAGTTTTCTGCTCGACCGGCCAAAATCGCCACGTGGCTGAAGCGATGGCCGCGGATCTCCTGTCGCGCGGCGCAGGCTGCGCCGTCGTCATGCGCGGTGCCGAGGGGTCGATGGCGCTGACGGCCCGCGAGCGCGCCGAGACCGGCATCCGCCCGGTCGAGGTCGTCGACACGACCGGCGCCGGCGACAGTTTCATCGCCGGTTTCCTGCATGCCTGGCTGGCCAGGAAGCCGCTCTTGCTGTGCCTCGAAAGCGGCCGCGATCATGCCGCTCTGGCCTGCTGCCATCTCGGCGGCTTTCCCCAGGAGGGGATGCCCCATTGAAGCTCAGCGTTTGAGTGAGCGGCCGAACCGTTCCTCGATGCGGGACTGCAGGAATTCGAGCCCGATGGACAAAAGCCAATAGATCATCGAGGCGGTGATCAGCATTTCGATGTGCCGGAACTCGGTCTGGCCCTGCGTGCGCGCCAGATACATGATCTCCCAGACCCCGACCACCGAGACCAGGGAGGAATCCTTCAGCATCGCGATGAACTGATTGCCCGTCGGAGGCACGATGACGCGCATCGCCTGCGGCAGGATCACCAGGAACATCGTCTGGTTGGGGCTGAGCCCAAGCGCGGTGGCTCCCTCCGTCTGGCCGCGCGGAATGCTTTCGATGCCGGCCCGGAAAATCTCGGTCATATAGGCGCCGTAGCAAAGCGACAGGGCCATGATCCCGGCGGGCACGGCCCCGATCACATAACCGACCTGCGGCAGGCCGAGATAGATGATGTAGATCTGCATCAGCAATGGCAGCCCGCGAAACAGCGACGTGTAGAAGGTTGCCAGCCCATAGACGATGCCGTTCTTGGAGAGCTTGGCTATGGCGCCGATGAAGGCGATGACCGTCGCGATGGCGATCGAAATGGCGGAAATGTAGAGCGTGGTCACCACGCCTTGCGAAATGAGGAACCCGATCTTCCTGGCAATGAAAGAAAAGGACAGGTCGAAGGAGTAAAAGAACAGCATCAGCAGCACGAACAGCTCGATCCAAACGGCCACGATCTGCTGCTTGCGCCCGAGTTGCTGCAGCGCCTTCCAGTTGGCGGCCACGATCAGCGCGATCAGCACCGCCGAGACGGCTCGCGCCACCGCGGGATTGGCCGCAAGCCACTCGATCGAGCTCGGGATCAGCTTGCCGATCCAGTCTGCCTTGATGCCGAGACCGTAGAGGCCCGCGGCGAAAGCGGCGAGCGCCAGGCACAGGCCGATGCGGCGGGCGGCGTCCGGATAGTTGAGCAGCAGTCTGCCGATCACCTGTCGATATCCCTTCTGGTTAGCGGGGGCGTTCGCGCCACCAATCTTGCGCCTGCAGCTTCCAATAGGTGAGTTGCGCCGCGGCAAGCCCTACCGGCCCGCCCGCCCAGGCCAGTCCGAACGGCGCGAACAGAAGGTGGCGGTCCGACTGGCCGAGTATCGCCTCGGCAACCACCTTGCCGGCTATGGCCGTCGTGTTGATGCCGTGCCCGCCAAACGCGGTGAGATACCAGGCGCCTGGCTGCAGCTGCCCGATCTGGGGCATCAGGTGGCGAGCGTAGGCCATCAGTCCCGACCAGGCGAGTTCGGTCTTGAGCGTAGCGAGCTGAGGGTAGGTTCCAACCATCTCCCGGCGCAATTCCCTGGCCAGCACCGCCGGCGAAGCAGCCCGCGTGGTGATGCGCCCGCCCCAGAGCAGCCGGTTTCCATCCTCCACAACGCGGTAGTAGTCGCCGGCCCGGCGGTTGTCGCCGACGGCATCCGTCGTCGCGATGGCGCCGGCGATGAGATCGGGGGCTTCCTCGCTCAGCATCACATAGGTCGCGATCGGCAACATGGCCCGCTTCAGCCGGCCGATCAGCGGTCCTGTATAGCCGCCGGTGGCAAACACCGCTTGCCGCGCGCGTACTTCGCCGCTTGCGGTGCGTATGGTCTTGTGCGGGCCGTCGAGTCTGGCCTCGATCGCGCTGGAGCCCTCGTGAATCCTGCCGCCCAGCCGCTCGATCTCCGCCCCGATGGCGCGCAGATAGTTCAGCGGATGCATGTGGAAGGCGTTGGCATCGCGCAGGCCCTGGTAGTAACGCTCGGAATGCAGCACAGCGCTCACCTGGTCGCGCTCGAGATATTCGAGCGGATAGTCGAAATCCCGCGCCAGCTTCTCTGCATGAGCCTTCAGTTCGGCACCGCCATCATGGCGCAGCACGCCCATGATTCCGGGGCGAGGCTTCGCTGCCTTGATGTCGAGGTCCTTGATCGTCTGCCGCACGAAATCGACGCCTTCGATCGACAGCCGGTGCAGCTCTCGTGCCGCTGCCGCACCGGCCATCGCGGCGATCCTGTCGCTGCCGGTCGCGAAGCCCGGGCTGACGAAGCCGCCGTTGCGGCCCGAGGCGCCGAAGCCGATGCTCTCGGCTTCGAGCAGCACGACCTGCTGCCCGGCACGCGCCAGCTGCAGCGCCGTCGTCAGACCGGCCAGTCCGCCGCCGACAATGACCGTTTCGCATTCGGCCGGGCCCGCGAGCGGTGGTCTGGCCTTCTCGTCGGCAAGTGTGCGGCGATAATAGGTATCGGGATAGGTCATGATGGGTTCTGATGAAAGCAGGCGGCCTTGAGGGGCCGCCCGCGATGAGCGTCAATCGGCGCTGTAGTTCTTGCCGTACCACTTGGTGGTCAGCGTGGCGAGCGTGCCGTCTTTCTTCATCTGGTCGATGATGCCGCCGATCTTGGTGGTCCACTCGGCATCGCCCTTGTCGGCGATCACCACCAGCGGCTCGCGGAAGGCGTAGTCGCCCTCGAGGATGCGCAGCGGATAACCGTTCTTGATGGCGTTTTGAGCGGTCTGCTCGGGCGCGATGACCGCGTCGAGCCGCACGCCGTCCCCAAGTCTCAAATCGTCGAAGGGCAGCATGGAATCGGCGAAAGTCCGGATCTCGCCAGGCTGCAGCTTGTATTCGACTGGCGGAAGGCCGGGAGCGTCGATCTCCAGTTGGCGGCGGATGAAATCTTCCGACGTGGTGGCGGTCTCGACGCCGATCACCTTGCCGTTCAGATCGTCCACCGATTTTGCCTTGCTGTCCTTGTGGACCACATAGACATAAGGGCTGTAATAATAGATGCCGGCGAAATCGATCACCCTGGCCCGGGCCTTGGTCGGCGTCACCGAGCCGACGCCAAGATCATAGCGGCCCTGCCAGTGGCCGCCGGTCATGGTCGCCCAATCGGGCGTCTCGAAGCTGACCTCGACGCCTAGGCGCTTGGCGATCTCTTTCGAGACGTCGATATCGAAACCGACCAGCTGGTTGCTCTCGTCGAGAAAGCTCTGCGGCGGCCATCCGCTGTTGGTCGCGACCACCATGGCCTTCTTGGTTGTGACGCGGTCCAGGGTTTCTCCCGCCCACGCTGCCGACGCGAATGCGAGCGCGCCGGCAGTCAGCGCGAAACAAGTGATAAATCTCCTCACGAAACCTCCCTTTCGCATGTAAGATGTCTGACAACGCAACTTGTCCGGAAGGGAGAGGATGAGTCAAGCGTCTTTATCTGCGCATCGTCGAGTTTCGGCCTGCGATGCGCGTCCCGGCGTTGGCCTATGTGGCGTGAGCTTCGACGGCCAGAGACTGTTCTTCGGCCAGAAGCGCATGCTGGGCGGTCCGGCGCCGGTGCGCCGCTTCCTTCCCGACCTGGTGGAGCGCGTGCTGCAAGGCCGTATCAAACCCGGCAAGGTCTTCGACCTCAAGCTGCCGCTGGCCGAGGTCGCCGAAGGCTACCGCGCGATGGACGAACGCCGCGCCATCAAGGTCATGCTCGAGGTGTAGCCGCCGGCCCGGCTCCGAACCGTTTTAAGGCTCGGGAACCACCGCCCATAGCGTCTTCGCAAATCCGCGCTTGTCGAGCTGCCACGACTTGCCGGCAACCGTCGCCTTGCCGTTTTGACATTTGTAGGAATAGACGACGTCGTGCCCCGTCGCGAAAGCCGGTACGATGTCGTCATTGGGGTTGGCCTTGCAGAACTCGTCCGCGCCGGGATTGTCGCGCGCCGCGTTCATTTTCGCGCAGGGCAGGTTGGCCCCGACGAAACAGGCCAGCACCTTGCCGTTCATGCAGCGGTAATTGGCCTGCGTCTGCAGTTCCGATTCCGACGGCGTGCCCTTTGCGTCTGGAAACAGCTTCTTGAACGCCTTGACCGTACCGCCGTAAAGCTCGTGCGAATAGGGGCGGACCGTGTCGTCGTTCTTCACCTGGCGGCAGAGCTTGTAGAGGTTCTGCGCGAGCGCCGCGTTAGCGGTCGCGGCCGGCGTCGTAGCGGATGCGGGCGCCGCGATAGCGCTGACGCCAGCGGCAACGAAAAGGGCCGACACAAGCGCTGAGGCAAGAAAGCCGATTGTCGAAAGGCGAAATGCACTCATCCTGACCTCCTTGGAACTGACCGGAGCAAAACGCGCAACAAGCCGTTAGACCAGACGGTAAGATTGCAGGAGCGGCAAAGATGGCGCAACCCGTCGACAAACAGGAGCCTCTCACCTTCCGCTTCGCCGATGACGGACTGGTTCCCAATCATCCGCGCTGGCCGATGCTCGTCTATCCCGGCGCGGTGCCGTTGCCGGACGGCGTCGATCCGGCCGCCGTCTTCGAGGATATTTTCGGCGCCAATGGCTGGGGCGACAGCTGGCGCAACGGCATCTACGGCTTCGTCCATTACCATTCGCGCATTCACGAGGTGCTGGGCATCGCGCGCGGCGCCGCCGAGGTCCGCTTCGGCGGCGACAAGGGCAAGGTGCTGCAGGTCAAGGCCGGCGACGTGGCGGTGCTGCCGGCAGGCACAGGCCACCAACGCCTGTCCGGCTCGGCTGACCTTCTGGTGGTCGGCGCCTATCCGCCTTTCGGCACATACGATCTGTGTCGCAGTCCGGAGCAGCATGCCGAGGCGCTGCGCACCATCCCGACGGTCGGCCGGCCCGACAAGGATCCGCTCTTCGGCGGCGACGGGCCGCTGCTGAAGGCGTGGAGCGAAGGATGAAATGACAAGGATCGTCGCCATCGAGCATCTGACGCTGGACGGTGTTTTCCAGGCGCCGGCGCGTGCCGATGAAGACACGCGCAACGGTTTCGAGCATGGCGGCTGGGGGATTCCAGGCAGCGACCCGAAGATGCAGGAGGTCATCGGCCGCGCCATGGCCGGAGGCTGGTCGCTGCTTGCCGGCCGGACGACCTATGAAGACCTGCACGAAGGCTGGGCCGTCAGGCAGCCGGCCAATCCGATGACCAGGGCGCTGACCGGGGCGCAGAAGTTCGTCGCCTCGCACGACGCTGCGTATCAAGCGCGCTGGGAAAATTCGACGCTGCTTACCGGCGATACCGCCGAAGCAGTGCGCGAGCTCAAGCAAGGTCACGATAAGACGCTTGTCATGTTCGGCAGCGGCAAGCTGTTGCGCGCGCTGATGCGGCACGGGCTTGTCGATGAACTGGTGCTGATGGTCCACCCGCTGGTGCTGGGCGCAGGCTCGCGCCTTTTCGAGCCCGGACAGGGGCCCTCGACGCTGAAGCTGTCCGGCCAGATCGCGACCGCAACGGGCGTGGCGATCCTCACTTATGCATTTGACGGCAAGGTCGCGGCGTAGCGGCCGGAGTAAACCGGGACGCGCGGTCGCCCGCCTAAGGATACTGCGTTTTCTTCGGCGCGTAGGTTGCCGGATCGAAATCGAGCTCCTTCGGCAGCGGCCGGCTTGAGCACTGCAGATGCATCTGGCGAGCGAGAAGCCGCCGCCGTTGCTGCTCATGCTCCTTCACCGCCGCAACCATTCCCATGCTGTAAGGCCCAAGCAGAACCCCGAATCCCCAGCCGGGATGGTCCTTCTCGCGCTGGGCATAGTCAGCGGCGGCAGTACGGACCTGCTGGCATTGCGGCGATGCCCATTTCGGATCCTGCTTCGACAGCGAAGCGCCATAGTCGACGGGAGAGGACACGCATCCCGCCACTACCGCGCTCAGCGCGACGATCACCGCAATTCTCATCCTTGAGTCCCTGCTAATTTAAGGCGGAGAGAACATAGAACGCCGCTTCGCACAAGCGAGAGAGCGGCGAAAAGCAACGGGCAGGGCGGGACAGCCGCCATCGTCGTCCGTCTGCGCTTCCTAACTCTTTTTCAACGTCCCGTTCCGTTTCCATCCGCGGTTTCGTCTTTGCTTTATCCGCCGCGAAAAAGGAGAACCGCTATGGCTGGAATGGTCGTGATCTACAAGCAGCCGGCTGATGCGGAAGCGTTCGAAAAGCATTATTTCGAGACGCACATACCGCTGGCCAAGAAGATACCGGGTCTGAGGAAATACGAGGTCAGCCAGGGGCCGATAACGGTGGTGGCCGGACCACCCGACATCTACCTGATCGGGACGCTTTATTTTGACGATCTCGAAGCGATGAAGAGGGGTTTCGCAAGCCCGCAGGGAAAGGCGGCCGGGGTCGACCGCCGGCTGTATGCGCCCGATGAATCCGGAGTCCAGATTTTCCTCTTCGACAGCAGGGGAGTTTGAGGCTGCGGCTGAGACCGGACGATCCGTCCGCCGAGAGCCGCGGCCGCATCGCTGCTCACGTCGACTTTCCCCGCTCGATGTCGGTGCGTTTTTGCTCCGCCGCGGCAATCGCGGTTTCCATCACGGCATCCAGATCGGCCATCGCTTCCAGATGACCGTGATCGGCGATCGATTTGCGCAGCATGCGCATGGCGAGCAACGCGTCGTCCAATGCCTGTTCGACATTTTTAACCATGGCCGGGTCAGCCTTTGCGCCGGCTGCGCTTCTTCGGCGCCGGATCGTCATCGGCCGGGCGATTTTCTAAGGCCTTGCGCGCAAGCGCCTCGGCCGCCACCGGGTCCGGCTGGCCGGCCGGTATCGTGACCGCGCCGGGCATCGCAGCACCAGGCTGTTCGCCCAACCCATTGTCCTCGCGCTCGATTTCCTCGCGAGCCTGATGCCAGTGCTCCTCGTCCTGGCCATTCGCTTCGCCGCTGCGTTGCCAGATCTCATAGGCGCGGCGCTTGATGCGTTCGTATTTGTCGGTCGCCATTGTCTGGTCCTCCGTCATCTGCCTTCAAACGCGCGCTGGCCGCGAATGATCCATGACAGGGACAGGGAACGGATAAGGTTTGCGGCTCAAAACCTGCGGCTGAGATAGGCCGACCCGGCGAGGCCGAAGCGCCACTCGGCTTCCACGCCCTTGGTGAGGCCGATCCGGCGGCCGACGAGGATCGCGGCCGCACCGGCATCGGAATGGGCGAATTCGAAGGGGGGCGCGGTGAGCGAGAGCCCGTTATGCGAGGCGTCCACGCCGAGCGCCTGGCAAAGCTTGCCGGGACCGGAGCAGAGCAGCCGGTCGTTTTCGGTGCCGCGCCGCTCGCGCATCTTGCCGATGCCGGATTGCGGCTGGATCGCCCGGATCAGCACCGCGCTCCCCGGCAGGCACACCGCGTTCAGGCACCAATGCAGCCCGTAGGAGCGATAGACGTAGGCGTCGCCCGGCGCGCCATACATCGGCGCGTTGCGCGGCGTGCGGCCGCGAAAGCTGTGCGAGGCGGGGTCGTCGGGCCGGTATGCCTCGGTCTCGACGATGATGCCGCCGACACCGGCGAGCCCAAGCCTGGCGCCGATCAGCGCGCGTGCCACCGCGAGGGCATCGCGCGCGAAGAAATCTGGAGCACAACGAGTGTCAACTGGCATGGTGGTAGACGTCAACCGGAGAGGCTATCGCGGGCGTTCTGTCATCCAAGCAGATTGCGCGCGGCGCGCATGAAGATCCGCGAACCGATCGGGATCAGGTCGTCGGGGAAATCATAGTCGGGGTTGTGCAGCGAGGAGTGCTTTTCGCCCGCCCCAAGGAAGAACATCGCCGATTTGGCATTATGGCCGAAAATGCCGAAATCCTCCGAGGCGCGCATCGGCAGTGCCTCCTCGCTGCGCGCAACGCCTTCCTCGTCGAGCGCGCGGTTGAGATACTCCACCGCCTCCGGTGCGTTGACGCTGGCGAGGAAGATTTCGTGATAGTCGAAGCGCACCGCGAGGCCGTGCTTCGCGGCGATCTTCGTGGCAAGCGCCTCCGCGGCGGCGACCTGCTCGGCCATGCGTTCGTCGCGGCGGGTGCGCAGCGTCGCCCACACTTCCGCATAGCCGGGCGCGATGCCGAACACGGCTTCGCCCATCGCGCAATGGGTGACGGTCACCATGCCGAAGTCCTCATCAGTGAAGGTGCCGCGCCCAAGCGCGGGCAGCGCCGGCATCAATTCGCTCACCGCCGGCATCGGCGACACGCCGGTTTCCGGCATCGAGGAATGCGCGGTCTTGCCTTCGAGCACGATTCGCATGCCGCGCGAGGCGCAGTTGACGGTGCCGGCTTTCAGCCGCACCTCGCCGAACGGCACGCCCGGCAGATTGTGCAGCGAAAACGCGAAGTCCGGCGCGATCTCGGAGAAGCGCGGATCGGCGACGACGCCGGCGGCGCCATTGCCGGTTTCCTCGGCCGGCTGGAACATCAGGACGACGCGCCCGCGCGCCGGCCTGTCACGCCCGAACTGGCGGCCGAGCGCCGCCAGGATCGCGGTGTGCCCGTCATGCCCGCACATATGCGATTTGCCCGGCATCTGAGAGCTATGCTCGGCGCCTGAAAGCTCCTCGATCGGCAGCGCGTCAAGCTCCGAGCGGAACAGCACCGTCGGCCCGGCCTGTCCGCTGTCATAAACGGCCGCCACGCCGTGACCGCCGAGCCCCGTCAGCACCTTGTCCGGCCCGGTATCGGCGAGGAAGGCGACCACCTCCTTGGCGGTCTTTTCCTCCTCGTTCGAGATTTCCGGCTGCCGGTGCAGCTTGCGCCGCCATTCGGTGAGTTCGATGATGTCTCGATTGGTCAGGGTCATGGACTGAGACTCCGATTGGGCTTTTCAGGTCGCACAAACACGATAGGTTTTTTCTCGCGCCGTGCCATGGCGATCAATTCGGATAGGCCATCGGCCGCCGCAAAATCAATGCCGCTGTCTCCCACCTTCACCGCCGCGGCTGATCGGGCGAAGGCCGACGCTCGTCCTGTCCACCCGTAGCGCTCCGCAAATGTTCAGAACCGTTGCCCGATGGTCCCGTCTTGATACGGAGCCGCCGCAAGGTTTTCTCCCAGCTCCCGGCATCGGCCAGATTCAATCGAGAAATGCCACGTAAACCGCTGAAATCCTTAACACGATTTTCATTCCGCTCGCCTACCCATTAGAGACATGAAAAGGCATGACGAGCGGCTGGTGGCGGGTCCCTCTTCCGAGGGAAGGAGCGAAGCCGTGGAAGCCGGCATCCTGCGCGACCAGCTTGCGGATCTGAGCAAGGGCGTCTTCATCTCGATGCCCATCGGCACTGTGCTCTCGGCGCTGATCCTGGCGGTGCAGCTCTTGTCCGGCGGCGGCCTTGCCGCGGTGCTGTGGTTCCTGGCGATCGCGCTGATCAACGGCGCGCGCGTGGTGCTTGCCGTCGCCCAATCGGAAGCCGCCGAGGATAGGCCGGGGGCGGTGGACGCCCGGCTTTCCTTTTATGGCCGAATGGCGCTTGCATCGGGCATCGCCTGGTCGTTCCTGGCGCTGTTGAGCGACGGATACACGACCAGCCAGGCGCCGCTCTACCTCATCGTGCTTGCCGGCATTTCGGCCGGTTCGGTCACCTACGGCACCTGCTATGCGCCGGCTTCGATCAATTTCATCACCCTGCCGCTCCTCACCGCCGCCGGCTGCGTGCTTGCCAAGGGCGGCGTTGAAAATGACGTGCTCGCCTTCACCATCCTGCTTTTCCTCGGCGGCCTGATCAGGAGCGCTCTGCTCGGGCAAGCCCGCTTCCGCGAGACGAGCCGTCTCAAATACGAGGCGCGCGAATTCGCCGCCGAGATGGAGCGCAACTCCAGGCGCGACCCGCTGACGAATCTGCTCAACCGCTATGGGCTGGAGCAGGCGATCGCCGAGCTCGGGCTCTCCGACGGCCCGTTCGTGGCCATGCTGATCGACCTCGACGGCTTCAAATCCGTCAACGACACCTATGGCCACAACATCGGCGACGACCTTTTGGTCAAGGTGGCACGCCGGATAGAGGACCACGCCCCGCAGGGTGCCACGATCGCGCGCATCGGCGGTGACGAGTTCGTGCTGCTTTTCTCCGCCGGCAGATCGCAGCAAGCGGCCGGCGAGCTTGCATCCGCCGTCATCGCGGCCATCGCCAATCCGGATCCGGAGCTGAATTCGGTGCGCGTCGGCGCCTCGATCGGCATCTACCAATCGGAAAAGCCGCGATTGACGGAGATGCTGCTCAAGGCGGATTTCGCGCTCTACGCGGCCAAGCGCGGCGGCAGGAACGAATATTGTCTCTTCAACGCCGGTCTGGACGCCGCGCTTGAACGCAAGAACTGCATCGAGCGCGACCTGCGCGGCGCCATCGAAGCCGGCGCCCTCTGCTCCTGGTTCCAGCCGCTGGTGCGGCTCGACACCAACGCGGTCGTTGGTTTCGAGGCGCTGCTGCGCTGGCATCACGGTGTCCATGGCGCCATCTCGCCGCCCGAGATCGTCACCGCCGCGCGCGAAACCGGCCTGCTTTCGCTTCTGACCGAGACGGTCTTCCTCAATTGCTGCGCCATGGTCGGCGAGCTGGTGAAGCACGGGCGTAAAGATGTCCGCGTCGCGATGAACCTCTCGCCGCGCGAGCTCGAGGCCGGCAATGTCGACGACATGATCCTCGACGGCCTGAAGGCCAAGCATGTGCCTGCCGCGATGCTCGAGATCGAGATCACCGAGGAGTCGCCGGTGGACCGCGACAGGGTCGACGAAAAGGTCGGGCGCCTGGCGGATGCGGGCATATCGATCGTGCTCGACGATTTCGGCACCGGCTTCTCGACCCTGGTTTCACTCAAGGACAGCCGCATCCGCAAGATCAAGATCGACAAGGATTTCGTGCGCGACCTGGCGAAATCCGTCGAGGACCAGGCCTTGGTCGGGGCGGTGATCGGCCTCGGCCGGACTCTGGGCATCGAGGTGATGGCCGAGGGCGTCGAGACCGACGCCGACCGCATGATCCTGCGCTCGCTGGGCTGCGTAATTGGGCAGGGCTATCTCTTCTCGGCCGCGCTCCCCATGCGCGATGCGCTCGCCTTCGACGCGAGTTCTGCCACCGAAGCCCTTTTCGAGCCGCGGCGCGCGCCCCAGAGCGGCAACGCCGCCTGATTGACCACCGGCAAGGGTATTCATTGACCCGGCGGGCAACCGGCGTCGGAAAGACAGGGTAGCCGCGAAGGGCAGCCCCGCATGAAACTTTTTGATTTTTGGGCCGTTGTGGCGCGATGCCCCCGGCCAAGCGCAAACCGAGACCGGCTGACAGCGCCACGCAGCGCGGCGCAAGCAAGCCGCCTCCGGCGAAGGCGCGCCATGAGAAGACGCGCCAGTCGAAACCCCGTGGCGCGCCCAAGCAACGGCCGGACAAGGCGCCGGAAGACAGGCAGCAAGAAGACAGGGCGCAAGAAGACAAGCCGAGAGACGAAAAGGCCCAGCGAGAGAGGGCACGACCTTCGATCGACAAGAACGCGCCCGAAAAGCAGCCCACCGATGCTGCGCCGGAGGCCATCGGCCATGCCGGGTCGCCGCCGCCGGAGGCGATCGAGCCCGGTCCCGCCCTTTCGCCCGAAGAGGCCGAGCGGGCGCGCAAGAAATATCTGCTGCGGCGCTTCTGGATCAGCGGGCGCGGCTATTGGGGTTTGCATGGCGACAGGCTCGCCTGGCCGCTGACGATCGGGCTGTTCACGCTGATCTGCGTCAATGTCGGATTTCAATATGGCATCAACCGCTGGAACCGCGCGATCTTCGACGCCATCGAGCAGCGCGACGCCCATACCGTCTATTGGTTGAGCGCCATCTTCCTGCCGCTGGTCGCCGGCAGCATCAGCCTTGTCGTCGCCCAGGTCTATCTGCGCATGACCATGCAGCGACGCTGGCGCTCCTGGCTGACCACGGCGGTCATCCAGCGCTGGCTGGCCAGCGGCCGCTACTACCAGCTCAACCTCGTCAAGGGCGACCATGCAAACCCCGAGGCCCGCCTGACCGAGGATCTGCGCATCGCAACTGAATCGCCCGTCGATTTCGTCGCCGGCGTCCTCAACGCCTTCCTGTCGGCCTCGACCTTCATCGTCGTCTTGTGGACCATCGGCGGCGCGCTGAGCTTTTCGCTGGGCGGTTCCACCATCACCGTGCCCGGCTTCCTCGTCGTCACCGCGGTCATCTATGCCGCGATCACCTCGACCTCGATGTTCGCCATCGGCCGCCGCTTCGTCCAGCTTTCCGAGGACAAGAACCAGGCCGAGGCCGAGTTCCGCTACGTGCTGACGCGCGTGCGCGAGAACGGCGAAAGCATTGCGCTGCTGGGCGGCGAGGAAGAGGAGAATGCCGGCATCGACCGCACCTTCGCCGGCGTGCTCGGCCGCTGGGCGCGGCTGACCGGCCAGCACATGCGCACGGCACTGGTCTCGCAAGGATCCAGCCTGTTCGCGCCGGTCGTGCCGGTGCTGCTATGCGCGCCGAAATTCCTCGACGGCTCGATGAGCCTTGGACAGGTGATGCAGGCGGCCTCCGCCTTCGCCATCGTGCAGGGCGCCTTTGGCTGGCTGGTCGACAATTATCCGCGCCTCGCCGACTGGAATGCGTCGGCCCACCGCATTGCCTCGCTGATGATGTCGCTCGACGGGCTGGAGCGCGCGGAGAAGAACGACCGGCTCGGCCGCATCCAGCGCGGCGAGACTGAGGACGGCGCCATGCTCAGCCTCAGGAATCTTTGCGTGACGCTCGACGACGGCACCTCGGTGGTGAAGGAAACCGAGGTGGAGATCCAGCCCGGCGAGCGCGTGCTGGTCTCGGGCGAATCCGGCACCGGCAAGTCGACGCTGGTGCGCGCCATCGCCGGCCTGTGGCCGTGGGGCAGCGGTAGCGTCGATTTCCACCCGGGCAAGCGCCTCTTCATGCTGCCGCAGCGCCCCTATATCCCGTCCGGCACGCTGCGCCGTGCCAGCGCCTATCCCGCCGCCGCCGACAATTGGAAGACGAAAGAGATCGATGCCGCCCTCGACAAGGTCGGTCTCGGCTATTTGAAGGACCGGCTGGAGGAGGAGGCGCCCTGGGACCAGACGCTGTCCGGTGGCGAAAAACAGCGCCTGGCCTTTGCCCGCCTGTTGCTGCATGCGCCCGACATCGTGGTCCTCGACGAGGCGACCTCGGCGCTGGACGAGAAGAGCCAGGACAAGATGATGCAGACGGTGATCCAGGTACTGCCGAGGGTCACCATCATCAGCGTTGCCCACCGCGCCGAGCTGGAAGCGTTCCACACGCGAAAGATCACGCTGGAGAGGCGCGAGGGCGGGGCGCGGCTGGTGAGCGATGTGGAGCTGGTGTCGCGCAAGAAGAAACGCGGCTTGATCCAGCGCGCGCTGTGGGGCAGCGGCGGCAAAGGGTAGGCGCTCCGAGGCGACCAGAAGGCGCTTCAGAGCGCCGCCGGAACAGCCCTGGAGACAAGGCGACCGTGCTTCGGCTAGACTAAACCCGCCGCGTGATCATCGAAAGGAAGCGTCGAAATGAGCGAAATCAGGCCGCTTTCGGAGATAGCCAGCTATCACGCCCACGTCTATTACGGCGATGAGGGGCAGCGCCGGCAGGCCGAATGGCTGCGCGAGCGCATCGGCGAGCGTTTTCGCGTGCGCCTCGGCAACTGGCGCGACGAGCCGGTCGGCCCGCATGAGCAGGCCATGTACCAGGTCTCCTTCGCCACCGAGATCTTCGCCACGCTGGTCCCCTGGCTGATGCTGAACCACGGCGGTTTGAGCATCCTCATCCACCCCAACACCACCAACCCCAAGCGCGACCACCTGATCGACCCGATCTGGATCGGCCGGGCCCTCGGCGTGCATGGGGAAGTGCTGGGGGAGGAGGATGTGGCCGAAGAGGCGCTGGAGGTGAATACTGAGCCTACACTGGGGGTGTGAGGTGCACTCCGCAGGGCTTGGCTGCCATGATGCCTTGCAACCACAGGGAAATCAAACGCTAACCCAAAGTTCGTCATACGGACTTCTTTGCATTGTGAACGCGCTCTCAGACGAGAGCGAGGACTAGGAGCACTCTCCGATATTTCTGAGATTCCGTCCTAGCCCCCCTCAGACGCCCTGCGCGGAATGTACAGAGCGTCCCCTGAAGGGACTTTTGCCGCGAATTGAAGCGTGAACAGGAGACGATTCTGGCCGTCTGTCACGTTCATGATCCAAGGCGTCATATGCTCCCAGAAGGACTGCTTGCTCTCGTTTATCATCTCGCCGGCTGCGCGCACGGCTTCTTGCCGCGCGGCATCCAAATCCGGAAGATCGACGCCTTCGTCGTCTGGGATGAATGTGCCGTTGTCGACGTGGAAGTAATAGACGGGCATGCTGCTATGGCCTGTTGAACAGGAGCAAAACTCTCATGGAACAGCTTTGTTGCCTTAGAAGGTCTTCCGACTTGACAACCAGCAATAGCGCGGGCCAGTTTCTCCTCCTTTGAGGAGCAACCGGGGGGTACCCATGAAGAAGACCTACCGAAAGCCTACACTGGTTCGGAAAGCTAAGCTTTCCGCAATCGTCGCTACCCCGTCGGCGCCGCCGCCCTGATTTCATCTGAGAATCAAGGCCCGCTGGCTCCGGCTGGCGGGCTTTTTTGTCGTTTTGAGAGCGCTGCCTTTATCCGTCCAGCGTCTCGATGCCGTTCTCAAACAGCGTCATGATCTCTATCGCCAGCGTCTCGCGCTCGGGGCTGTCCAAGGGCAGATCGGCTCCAAGTTGCTGAAGCGCTTCCGTGAGTATCGCAGCTGTTCCGGTGTGGCAGAACCGTTGTGCCGCATGTTCATCGCCCCTGAGCTCACGTTAACCGTCCGCCCGTATTGGCTCTTCTAGCCAGGAACAATCGGCATTAACATTTGTTGTGCCGCATGGGCCATGCGGATTCATCCATTCCTGTGACAATTTTGCTCGCTGCGCTAAGATTACAGGTGGCTCTCAACCGGCGAGCACGGAAACCCTCTGGAACCTTGAGCCAAGCGGCACAGGAGGGACTACCGCACCGTGGCGTTGTTGTCACCGTATCGAGCCAGAATCGCCTCCAGCGCTTCGATCGCTTCATCCGGCACCTCGCCATCCGGCATGACGAAGAATTCATGGCTCTGCCGGCCTATGTAGTCGGGCACGATTTGAAACCGGTAGCCGGGCAGCGCTGCGCGAAGATCCTCGGCCAGATCGTCAACGAGCTTGGGCGTGACCACGCACAAGCGAGGAGGCACAACGATCACGCCGGTGGCCGGCTTGGCAGTCATTGATGGCTGCATCCGTTGAAAAAAGGACGGCGGCCGACGCATACCTGGATTCGGGGTCCGTACATAAAAGCATCGGCCGCCAGTTTTGGGCGGGGGCGCGTCTCAAACGACGCAGCGGGAAATTAGATGCGTTGGGGGCAGCTTCAATTAGGATGCCTCGACATGGTGAACAGGCGGCTATTATCCACAGGTCTATTTGAACGCGTACTTATGCACCGCGCGGTTGCTTTCCTCAGTGACGCGCACCCATAGCCGTTCATCTCTGCGCGCCTGAACCTCTTTCTTGGTTCCGATCGCCGCTTCCCACGGCGTGTTGGCTATAACGATGTGGCGGGAAACGGGCGTTTCGCCGGCCAGCTCTTCGACCTGATAGGTTGCATGCACTAGGAGCAGTGTGCGCAGGGCACGCCAGGCCTAAGTGAATAGGCGGTTACTATCCACGGCCACTGACTGCCGAGCTCGGCTGCCATCATCCACGAGGATTCATGAAGCCTAGCCATGGGTCTGGTTAGGGCGTAGGCTCATCTAGTCGCCCGCGCATATATCCTTGGCAACGGACGCTTGGAAGAGACGATCAGGCTTTCGCCCCAACGGGAGGAAAGCCATGTCCAGCGAGAGCGGCCGCGAGTTCCAGACTGCTAAGGAAAAGCAAGCCAACTGGCTTGTAGACAGAACTGGCATCACCCATACACAGGCCCATGAACTTATTGACTTGCTCGGTGTGGGCAATCTGCCGCCGCTGGTGCGCGAAGCGCTTTTGCTGAAAAAGTAGTCCTGCCCAAGGGTGATGACTTCGCACCCTTAGGTGCAGCGTTTCAGCAGCTCTTCGGAAGTCTCTAGTTGCGCGCCAGCCCGCGATCTTGCGCCGCAACAAAATCCGCGTTGCGATCGTTTGGGTTGCAAACCAGCGGGTGTGCCATGCCATCCACCTCGATCACGAAAACCGAGTACGATCCGGCAAGCAGGGTCTTGTCCGTCTGGTTCGTAGCCAGCGGCAAATCGCGCGCATCTCCTGCGGCCATTGCCATATCACACGCCACTACAAACCGAGTTGCGCGAGGTGATCGGCAATGTCGCCATCGAGCAGGTGCGAGAAAAGGCACGTTGTCAGGTCTGCGGCAAGCGGGAGTGGATGTCCGCCGAACTCTTTCATGCCTATGGGCAGGAGCTTGTGACCATCTGTTTTCGGCGCCTGAAGGAAACGATGGGAAAGGCGTGTCATTTGGCGCGACGAATAGCGGCTAAGGGCTGCATTGGCAGCAGCAGCGTAACAGGGTCTCTGCCTCGATATGGTGCCTGGCTTTGCCCAGGCGACGGCGCCGAGCGCGCCACAGCGGGTGATGTCGGCAAGCTAAGGCAGACCCTTCCGGCCCTCAACCTTCCTCCGGCACCACAAAGGAAAGCGCGATCAGATCGTCGACGTCGATGCCGCCATGGCCATTGTCCAGCACGTCCGCCACCCTTTGAAAGGCCAACATGTCATCCATGCTGAGGTTGGCTTCTCTCAGCCTGTCTTGCAAACCCGCCACCTTGGTTTCCAGGGTCCTGGAAGTCTCGATCATGCTTGTCTCCGTTATTCTCCAAGGCCGCGTTCCACACGCCCAGCATCAGGCACGTGAATACCACCGGCCCGATGAAAAGGCTGATCGCTATGCCCACGGCCGCCGCAATGCCCATCCGCTCGGCTTTCGTGGCGATCCTTGCAAGACCGTCATCGGCGGGGACGAGATTGGAAAGATCGCGGTGGTGGAGCGCGCCGTTGTCGTTTGCTGCCACCTCGAGCCGCTCCCGGAAGGGAAGCCGCGCCTTGCGAAAAGGTTCGCGGGAACTCATCCGCATAGGTCACGCCGCCTTGCCGTGGCGTTCGAAAAGCGCCAGCTTGGCCGAATAGCCAAGCCTGAGCTTGGCCTTGCAGGCCTCGCAATGGAAGGTGCTCACCGCCTTGAACCACGAGCCGTTCCTGATGATCGGCCGGTGGCAATTTGGGCATTCATAGCGAAGGCTCACGTCCCGCAACTCCTCGGAAATCGACATTGTCCACCTCTGCCCCAGCCCTTGTTCTTCTTCGGATGCCCGCCACCTGGGGGCAGGTGGCGGGCGATCCAGCCAACTGACGATTGAAGGGACTGATTGCTCGTCAGCGCAGCCCTAATGAGATGGCAGGGCTTAGGTTTCACCCGATGGACCAATGCGCCGGCGAGTGGGACCTCAGTCCGTATCAGCGGAACCTAATGTTCTTCGCGCGCTTATGGCCACATGAGCAGGCGCGGTCTCGACTTCTTCGACCGATGGATGGCGGAGCATCTGCCGAAGGTGATGACGGAGGATCCCCTCGCGGTGGGCGATCTTGCCGACGAGATGATGAAGGCGGCCGCGCGCGAAGGCATTCCGGCCAGCGAGATCAACGAAGACCTCGACAGCGTTTTTGAAGTGATCTTCGAGGCGCTGCAGCATCGCGAAGGGAGCTTGGGGGAGAGCGACCAGGCTGTCTTCGAGTTGCTTGCAGGGCGCCTGGCAAGGGAAACCGGCATCAGCCGGGATCAGGCCGGCGAGCTCATCGAATCAACCGGAACCGGCTGGGACTCGCTCCTTCGCGAGGCCCATTTCCTGAAAGAGCAGGGCGAATGAGCGAGCGTGGGGCGGAGTTCTTTGGCCGATGGATCACCGATAATGTGATGCGCGGCAATGTGGGCGCGGACATCGTCTCGGTGGCCGAGCTGACGGCCAAGCTGTTCGCCGATGCCAAGGCGGCAGGTGTCTCCGAGGAGGAGATCGAAGAGGAAGTCGGAAGCGCATACGAGGCGATCTTGGCGGCGATAGTCGGCTCCAAGGACCCCGGCAAACCGTAACTGTCGGATGGTCGTTCATATTCCCTGGAGAGCTACGGTTGGATCGGGATGACGTTTTCGTTGAATAGCCGTCCTGATCTAACTGTTTGTTGGAGCATGATCTTCTCCGGAAACCGGTCCCCAGGTTCGGGATCATGCCCTGGATCCACGCCGAACCATAGGAACATTAGCGCGCCCTAAGGGTTCTCTCAGCAAGGATCGTACACCCAGGTGGAACCATGGCCGAGCTGGCATTTGCTTTTGTGTATTATTCGGGGCTGACCGGCCACGACATGCTGGGCGCTGTCGTGTCTTTGACCGCGGGGCTTCTTCTCTACAACGTTGTGCGCGAAAACCGGCCAAACCGATAACCAGCCCGAAATCATGAGCGGCCCGGCTCGAAGCGGGGGTTGCCCACGAGCCGGGCCTGACCGGCGGGGGCACGGACTAGATACAGGGCGCCGGCTGATGTTGTTGTATCAGCCTATGCTAAAGTCATCGCCCTCCGAACGAAGGACGCCTGCAACAGCCGCCCGGCGGAACATTAGCGCATGCTAATGATTAATCCTCCACAGGAGGACCTGCCATGCACAGCATTATCTATCTCGTCGGTCTCGTCGTTGTCATTCTCGCCATCTTGAGCTTTTTCGGGCTTAGGCGATAAGGGCCACCCCAAGCGGCCGGAACGGTCGCCAGCCATATCTGTCGATGTATTCGTCGCCGCCCGTTGCCAAAAGCAAAGAGCAGCGGGAATTGCGTGAGTGGCTCGACAACCAACGGTAGGCGTGGTGGCGGCCAGCAGCAGGTTCACTCACCCGCCAGCCAGTCTCGGCAGCAGGAAAATCTCCGCTCCCGGCGGCAGCTCCTTCGACCACGTATCGCGATAGATGGTCCCGTCGATCGCCACCGCGATCCCGCGGTCGATCCACGGCTCGATGCCGGGATACTGTTCCGCAAGCTTGCGGAACAGCTCCCTTATGTCCTTGGCCTCGATGTCGTGCTTGGCCTTGCCCCCGGCGACGGCGCTGAGCGAGCCCCAAAGGATGACCTCGACCATCGCCGGCTCAAGGTGCGTCGATATTCAGGCGAGGCCGGCCTGCGAATGACGGCTTCCTGCGCTTCCGGTGCTCACGTACTTCAAGTACGCTCCGCTCCGGTTCTCGGAAGCCATCATTCTCGGCTCGGCCTGACCTGAATCTCAACACACCTTGCCCTAGCTTGGATATACCTCAGCCTTCCCGTTCCGCGTCGAGCGCCGCGAGAATGCGCGGCGGCGACATCGGGATGTGGGTCATGCGCACGCCGACCGCGTTCGACACCGCGTTGGCGATCGCCGCCAGCGGCGGCACGATCGAGGTTTCGCCCACGCCGCGCACGCCATAGGGGTGGTTGGGGTTGGGGATTTCCAGGATCTGCGTGTCGATCATCGGCAGGTCGGAGCAGACCGGGATGCGGTAGTCGAGGAAGCCCGGGTTCTGCAGCCGCCCATCCTTGCCGTAGATATACTCCTCGTTGAGCGCCCAGCCGATGCCTTGCGCCGCACCGCCCTGGTACTGGCCCTCGACATAGGTCGGGTGCACCGCCTTGCCGGCATCTTGGACCACTGTGTAGCGGATCACGCGGGTCGAGCCTGTTTCGGGGTCGACCTCGACGTCGCAGATATGCGTGGCGAAAGACACGCCGGCGCCGTCGGCGACGAGCTCGCTATGGCCGGCGATCGGCCCGCCGGTCTTGCCGGAAGCGGCCGCGATGTCCTTCAGCGACAGCGGCGAGAGGTTGCCGTATTTCTCGCCCTTGGCGATGGCATGGCCCTTTTCCCAGGTCACGTCCTCCACCGGGATGTCCCACATCTGCGCGGCGCGATCCTTCAGGATCTTGATCGCGTTGCGGGCGGCCGAGATCGTCGCCATCGAGGAGGAGAAGGTGCCGCGGCTGCCGTCGGTCATGTCGTTGTAGCCGAGGGAAGACGTGTCGGCGACGATCGCCTTGACTTGGGAATAGTCGATGCCGAGCTCTTCCGCCGCCACCAGTGACAGTGAGGCGCGAGACCCGCCGACATCGACCGTGCCGACGGCCAGCGACACCGTACCGTCCATGCCGATGTTCAGGTCCGTGCAGGTCTGGCCGCCGAAATTGAACCAGAAGCCGCAGGCCATGCCGCGTCCCTGGTTGGCTTTCAGCGGCGCCTTCATATGCGGATGGCTCTTCACCGCCTCCAGCGTCGGCCCGATGCCGATCGGCCCGTAGACCGGGCCGTAGGACGAGCGCGTGCCTTCCTGCGCGGCGTTCTTGATGCGGAACTCCACCGCATCCATGCCGAGCTCCTTGGCGAGCTCGTCCACCACGCTTTCCACGGCAAAGGCCGCCATCGGCGCGGAGGGGGCGCGATAGGCCGCGGTCTTCGGCCGGTTGACCAGCACTTCGTAGCCGACGGTCTTGACGTTCTCGAGCTTGTAGCAGGCAAACGCGGTCATCGCGCCGATCTCGGCCCAGGAGCCGGGATAGGGACCGCAGCTGTAGCGCAGCGTCGCTTCCGCGGCGGTGATGGTGCCGTCCTTCCTCGCGCCGATCTTGACGTCGATCGAGGTCGCGCTGGTCGGCCCCGACGCGCGGAAAACCTCGTCGCGGGTCATCACCAGTTTTACGGGACGGCCGGCCTTGCGCGACAGGGCAAGCGCCACCGGTTCGGCCCAGACATGGGTCTTGCCGCCAAAACCGCCGCCGATCTCCGAGGAGGTGACACGCAGCTTCGAGGCCTCCAGCCCAAGCAGCTGGGCGCAATGCTGGCGGTAGACGAAATGGCCTTGCGTGCAGACCCACAGGTCCGCCGTGCCATCCGGGTTGACGCTCGCCACGCAGGCATGCGGCTCGATATAGCCCTGATGCGTCTGCTCGGTCTTGAACGAGCGCTCGATCACGAAATCGGCCTGGGCAAAGCCCTTATGGACATCGCCATGGCCGAACTGGGTGCGCTTGGTGACATTGGAGGGTTTTGCGGGCTTTTCCTCGAGGCCCTCGGTGAAGATCTGGTCGTTGATCAGCGGCGCGTGATGCTGCGCGGCCTCGTCGACATCGGTGACATGCGGCAGCACCTCATAGTCGACTTCGATCAGCTTCAGCGCCTGGCGGGCCGTGCGGGCGTCGATCGCCGCCACCGCGGCCACCGCATGGCCGTCATAGAGCGCCTTCTTGCGCGCCATCGAATTGTCGAGGATGTCGTACATGGCGGCATCGCCATCGGTGAGGTCCGGCAGGTCCTTCGCCGTAATCACCGCCTTCACGCCGGCGAGCTTCTCCGCCTTCGACGTGTCGATGCTCTTGATCAGCGCATGCGCGTGCGGGCTGCGCAGCACGCGGCCCACCAGCTGGCCGGCCATGTTGAAGTCGGCGCCGTAGCGGGCGCGGCCGGTCACCTTGTCGATGCCGTCGGGGCGGATCGGCCGCGTGCCGACCGAGGAGAAATTGCGTCCGGAGTAGCGCGGATCGAAATTCATGATCAGGCTCCCTTCATCACATTGGCCGCATCCTGTACGGCGCGCACGATCTTGTCATAGCCGGTGCAGCGGCAGAGATTGCCGGCGAGCCCAAAGCGGATTTCCTCCTCGGTGGGCGAGGGGTTTTTCTCCAGCAGATCCTTCGCCGCAATCAGGAAACCTGGCGTGCAGATGCCGCATTGCAAGGCCGCGTGCTCCAGGAATTTTTGCTGCAGCGGGTGCAGCTGGTCGCCATGCGCCATGCCTTCGATGGTCTCGACCTTGCGGCCTTCGGCTTCCGCGCCAAGCACCAGGCAGGAGCAGACCAGCCTTCCGTCGACGATGACGCTGCAGGCGCCGCAGTCGCCGGTGCCGCAGCCTTCCTTGGCGCCGGTCAGGCCCAGCCGATCGCGCAGCACGTCCAGCAGCGTCTCGTCGGGCTGGCACAGATATTCGACGGCATCGCCGTTGATCGTGGTTGATACAGCTACACCGGCCATTATTTGCCTCCCGCACGCTTGTAGGCGGTCGTTGCGGCTCTCTGTGCCAGCACGCCCGCGACTTTCCGTCTGAATTCGATGGTGCCGCGCTTGTCGTCGATCGGACGGCAGGCGCCGGAGCAGATCTTGGCCAGCCGCTCCAGCGTCGCTTCATCGAGCTTCGAGCCGATCAGCACTTGCCCGGCTTCCTCGACCAGAAGCACTGTCGGCGCCGCGGCGCCCAGCGCCACGCGGGCGGTCTTGATCGCGCCCTTGTCATCCAGCGTCAGGTTGACGCCGGCGCTCACCACCGCGATGTCCATTTCGGTGCGCGGAATGAAGCGCAGATAGGCGTCGCCCGCATGGTCAGCCCGCTTGTCGAGCAGGATCGCCTCGATGATCTCGCCCTTGGCCAGAGACGTGCGGCCGGGTCCGGTCGGCACGGCTTCCACGGCAATCGTGCGCTTGCCCGAAGGCCCGGCGACAACCGCCTTGGCGCCGGCCGCCACCAGCGCCGGCACGCTGTCGGCGGCGGGCGAGGCGTTGCACAGATTGCCGGTGATGGTGCAGCGTCCCTGCACCTGCTTGGAGCCGATCAGGTTGGCCGCCTCGACGACGCCAGGCCATGCCTGCTTGAGCGCCTTGTTCTCGCCCAGCACCGCGCAGGGCACCGCGGCGCCGATCCGGAAACCATCAGCCGTTTCGGTGATGTCGGCCAGGCCGCCGATTGCCTTGATGTCGACGATCAGCTCGGGCTCGATGAAGCCGCCCTTCATCCTGACCAGAAGGTCGCTGCCCCCGGCCAGAATCGCGGCCGGGCCTACCGCCTTGGCGAGCTCGCCAACGGCATCTTCTATTGAAAGCGGACGTATGTAACGCATCGTCTCCCCTTGGTGATCGCTTTGTCAGCGACCGTTATAAAGCGTCTGGTTATAATGGCCATCCCGTTCGTGCATGTCCGGGTTGGGCCAGAGCCCTGTTCCAGATGCGCCCAGAGGGCGGGCCAGGGTGTTGCAGCTTCTCCCGTCTCCCGTCACTATGCGGGCAGAAGGTGCCCGAAGGGCGGATGAGGCGCGGCGCCGACGTTGGTCATTGCCCGTCCCCGCCGCAAACCGCAAAACTGTTATTCCCCTCAAGCAATCGCGGTTCCCGATGTCCATACCGGCTCGAACGACACATTGCGCAGCCCGGCCTTGCGCACCCGCTCGACGAACAGGTCATTGACGAAGACGGGGGAAGCCCGCATCGGCAGCTTGAACACCTCAGCGCTCCCGATCTCTTGCGGAGCAGGTCGGTTTCGGGCCCGCGCGGACCAATTCACGGCTGGGCACCGGCGATATTGTTATCACAGCCAGCGGCCTGTAAGAGCGGACATGACCTCCATCTCCCGTCTCGCCGCACTCGCCCTGCTGGCTCTCATCACCTTCGCAACGTTGTCGCCCATACAGTTGCGGCCGCATCTGGGCGACGCCAACATGGAACGCGCGCTGGCTTACGTCCTGCTGGGGCTGACCCTGGCGATCGGGTTTCCGTCCCGCTTGACGCAGACCGTGCTGTTCGTTTGCGCGGTGGCCGGCGTCCTCGAGTTCCTGCAGCTGTTGGACCCTGGCCGGCATGCGCGGGTTGTCGATGCCCTCGTCAAGGCGGCAGCGGGTGTGGTGGGGATTGTCTTGGCGCGCATTCTCATCGCGTTGACGAGCAGGGCCGCCGAGCGGCGCTAGCTCCCGCGGTCGCGGCTCGATGATGTTTCGACCGGATGAAGGTCGGATTCAGAAGGCCTGGCCCAGCGATTTTCGCATAATGTCCGGTTGAACGAGGACGGTCCCGGAGGAAGATGGCCAAGAAGTTCGCATTTCTTTTGGTGCGCGATTTCACTTTGTCGCCGCTGTCGCTGTTCATCGACACGCTGCGACTGGCGGGCGACGAGGGTGACCGCAGCCGCAGGATCGAGTTCGATTGGGAGATCGTCGGCGAGCGCGGCCTGCCGATCCGCGCCAGCTGCGGCGTCGAATTGCTGCCGACGCGGGCGATGGGCAATCCGGAGGATTTCGACAATGTCGTGGTGGTCGGCGGCCTGCTCGACACCAGCCGCAAGCTGAGCTCGGAAAAGGAAGCATTCCTTTTGCGCGCGGCCGAAAAGGGCGTATCGCTCACCGCGCTCTGCACCGGCAGCTTCGTGCTGGCGCGTTATGGCCTGCTCGACGGCTACAGTGCCGCGGTCAGCTGGTTCCACATCAAGGATTTCCGCGCAGAGTTCCCTGATGTGAACGCCCATGCCGACAGCCTCTATTCCGTCGACCGCGGCCGCGCCACCTGTGCCGGCGGTACGGGTGCCGCCGATCTTGCCGGCTACTTCGTCTCGCAATTCATCGGCCAGAAGGCGGCGGAGAAGGCCGCCAAGATCCTGGTGCTCGACCGTATCCGCTCCAGCCGTGACGTTCAGCCGGTCGGCGACCTTTTTCCCGCGGCCGCCAGTCGCGCGGTGAAGCGGGCGCTGCTCCTGATGGAAAGCAATCTCCAGGAGACGCTCTCGGTCGCCGAGATCGCCGCCAGACAGAACTGCTCGCGCCGTCAACTGGAGCGCCTGTTCGGCGCCGAGCTCGGCATCGGCCCGATGGCCGCCTATCTGGCGCTGAGGGTGCATTACGCCAAGTCGCTGCTGGAAGGCAGTGACCTGGCCATTGGCGAGATCGCCTATCGCTGCGGCTTCCCCAATGCCGGCCATTTCAGCCGCGTCTTCCGCCAGCAGACTGGCATCACGCCGACCCATCTCAGGCACCCAAATCGGGTTTTGGCGAATGACGTTGCCAAGTAGCGGTCCCCTGTACACGGCTCGGTAAAGCTGGCGCCGGTGTCCAGGCCAATGACAGCCGGCCGCTACGTTACAGCGATGACCTTTCCCGTCGCACCGAGGCGACATAGGACTTTCGCTTGTCGCACTCGGATGCCACCTCGAAGCGCATAGTTTATTCGCACCTCGATCGGCGCCGCCGGACCGGCTTTGCGTTGGCGCATCGGGCCGGCGCTGACCGCGTCTACGCGCACAGCGCCAAGCGGCATCGCCGCCGACATGATCGCCGCGCGGCATGCGCTCACGACTTTGCGCGGGGTGCCGGGCTTCGCTTTCAGCGATAGAAGGGGCGCAAAAGGATAACCCGCTCTAAACCGCCCGAACTCCCCGCCACCTGTGCTGGAAGGTTTGAGAATGGACGGTAGGCTGATCGCGGTTCTTGCGCTTTTGGCAGAGGAAACGGGCGGGTTGTCAGGCGGCGCGGTGCCTACGGTGCCGGATGTTGCCGTGCCGGTACTTGTCGAAACGCCCGCGCTTGCGCTGTCCGGAGCGTCACCAGCCGAAACGCCCGCGCCGACTGACCCGGTGCCGGCGTTCGCGGACGCGCCAATGCTTGTCCCACCGGCGCCTACTGAAGCGCCAACGCCGACGCCGCCCGCGCCCGCTGATGCCCCAACGTTTGCGCCGACCGAGCCGCCGACACGTGCCCCCACGCCCGCGGAAATGCCTTTTGATCCTGCGCTCACTCCAGCGGCAACGCCAAGGCCGCCGGCTTTGCCGCCACCACCGACATCAAGCGCCGCCGCTGGTCCGGTGGCGGCAGCGATCGTCAAGGCGACCGCCAGGTATTTGCCCATTTCAGGACCCTCCTGCGGCATGCGTTCGTGCCAATCCAAATGCACTCCTGGCCACCATCATCGAGGCGGAGTCGGAAGCAACGCGTCGGGGAGACTAATCGTCGTCGCCACCAGAACCCGTTTCGGTGATCTTGGAACCTTCGCTCTGTTTTTGTTCTGCAAGCCTGTTTGGCGGACAGGCTGGCCATTCTGGCTGGCAAGTGAAACTGCGGCGGGACGCGTCCTGGGTGCGCGCTCCATCTGCGCTGTGCGGCGCGCGCTTTGCGCTTTGACAAGGTCGATCGCCTTTCGCGCAGCGGTAAGGGACACGGACATGTCGGTCAGCTTTTGACGCTCTTGCTCCAACGCTGCGCTCAAGTCGACAGATCCCTGCTTCGCAGCGTCTCTTTCCCGACGGGCGCCATCGGCATCACTTGCGGCCGAAACCGCGCGCGCATGTTCCAGATCCAATGTTTCGTTGGCATGCTTTGCTGCAGCAACCGCCAACTGGAGGTCGTTTAGGGCGGTGGCCCGCTCGGCCGCAGCCAGATCTGCGCGTTTCTCATCGGCCTCGCCGGCCTGGCGGGCCATGGCGAGTTCGTGCTCGAGTTGTTCGATCTTATGCCGCTCTTCGGCAAGCGATTGATTTGCCTCGGCCAAGGACGCATCCTTGGCGTTACGTGCTTCGTTCGAGGAAATAGCTTCTGCTTTCAAGCCCTTGATGACGCGCTGCGCCGCTTCGAGGTCGAGTTTGAGGGCTTCGTTGCTTTGGGTCGCATCATTCAACGCTTTTGCCTGCTCCGCGGAGGTGCTGGCTAGCACTCTTGCCTGCGCGCTTGCGCTGCGCTCGGCGTGCTGGCTTTGGCCCAGTTGCGCTTTTGTCGACGCCAGTTCGCCTCGCGTGGCCGCGATCTGTCGCTGCATTTCGGCGCTATTGTCTGCCGGAGATATCAGCGCCAAGAGGAGGATGCATACGGGAACGGCGCTCCACCTCCAGTGGCGCATGCCGAAGCGAACCCATGCCGGGCGCGGGTCGCCCTCGAACTCCTCGTAGGATTCATGCATGAATGTCACTGGCCACGGTCCTTTGTCTGCTGGGCATTCCTCGCGATGCTCAAGAAGCGCGTCAAACCGGCTGCGCGTGCGCAAAATTAAGATTTTCGGTCTTAGCGGTTCGCTCCGTGTTGAAGTCATTCTACAGCCTTGAACAACCTGTATTTTGCCAAGTTGTCGGCTGGTTATACCAGACGCCTTTAGGCGCAGGACGCATCATCCAAATGAACTAGACGTCATGACGGATCGTCTCGGAGCAGAACTTCTCGATGGCGCGATGATCAATCGGGCAGTCTAAGCGCCCGGTTGCTGCGGCCGCGAAATGATGATGACCGGAATGACCCCTGGTCGGGTCGCATGACCGGTCTGGCCGATTGCGCCGGCGCGCAAACGAACCGTAGCTTCGTGACGGGCGGCGCGTCGCTGTTCCAACAGTTGAATTCGCCTTCGGAGAGCCATGCCGCATTATCCCGACGCCATGCCTGGATCGAAAAACCTGTTCGAGCGCGCCAGGAAGGTGATGCCGGGCGGCAATACGCGCACCACGGTCTTCGTCGATCCGTTTCCGATCTACGCTGCGCGCGGCGAGGGGTGCAGGGTCTGGGACGTCGACGGCAATGCCTATTACGACTGCATCAACAATTTCACCGCGATGATCCACGGCTATGCGCATCCCGATGTCACCGCGGCTGTTGTCGAGCAGCTGCCCTTCGGCACCGCTTTCGGCGCTCCGACGCTGAGCGAGATCGAGCTTGCCGAGCTGCTGGTCGAGCGGCTGCCCTCCGTCGACCAGATCCGCTTCACCAACTCCGGCACCGAGGGCGTGATGATGGCGATCAAGGCCGCGCGCGCCTTCACCTTGCGGCCGAAGATCGTCAAGATCGAGGGCGCCTATCACGGATCCTACGATTTCGCTGAAGTGAGCCTGGACTCCTCGCCGGCGAACTGGGGCGACCTGCCCAGGTCGACGCCCTATGCCAAGGGCACGCCGCGCGGCGTGCTGGAGGACGTGATCGCCGTGCCCTTCAACGACACCGAGGCGCTGCGCGCCGTCTTCGCCGCCGAGGGCGACAACATCGCAGCGGTGCTGATCGACCCGATGCCCAACCGTGCCGGCCTCATACCGGCGCGCCGGGATTACCTCCACGCCATGGTCGAGATCGCCCATGCCGCAGGTGCGCTCGTCATCTTCGACGAGGTCATCTCGTTTCGGCTGGGATGGTCTGGCGCGCAAGGCTTGTGGGGCATCGAGCCCGACCTAACGGCGCTGGGCAAGATCATCGGCGGCGGCTTCCCGGTGGGCGCCGTGGGTGGGCGCGCCGATATCATGGCGGTGTTCGATCCGACCGGAGGCAAGCCCGCGCTGCCGCATGGCGGCACATTCACGGCCAATCCGGTGACCATGCGCGCCGGCCTTGCTTCGATGCGGGCGCTGACGAAAGAAAGCTTTGCCCATCTCGATCGGCTCGGCGCATCCTTGCGCGAAGGGATTACCGCCTCATTCGAAAAGCATGGGCTTGCCGGCCAATGCGTCGGCCTCGGCTCGCTGTTCAAGGTTCATTTCACGTCGCATCCCGTCACCGATTACCGCTCTATCTATCCAGGTCCGGCCGAGCACAGGAAGTTCGACACCTTCCACAAGGGTTTGATTGGCCGCGGCGTCCTGTCCGCCAGCTACGGCCTGTTCGCGCTGTCGACGCCGATGACCGAGGAAGATGCCAACGCCATTCTTCAAGCGATCGACGAGACCCTGGGCCACGTCGCCGCGCAGTCGTGAAAACAGGCGGACCACAGATGACAGCTTCTCCTCATGTCGTGGTGATCGGCGCGGGCACGCTGGGCATGTGCACGGCGCTCAACCTCGTCGAGCAGGGCGCGCGCGTGACCGTGCTCGAAGCCCAGTCGATTGCTTCGGGATCGAGCGGCCGGTCCGTCGGCGTCGTCGCATCGCAACTGACCGACCCGTTCGAGATCATGCTGCGCGTCCATTCACTGCGCCGGTTCCGCCAATGGGAAGGCGAGGGGCTTCGGTTCAACCATATCGGCTATCTGCGGCTGGCCCGCACGCCCGCCCAGATGGAGCTCTTCGCCAAATCGGTCGAGATCCAGGGCGAGGCGGGGCTGAGATCGCGTCTGATCCATGCCGACGAACTCAGGGACCTCGTTCCTCACCTCAATCCTGACGGGCTCGAAGGCGGATTGTTCGGGCCCGACAACGGCTTCCTCGATCCCCACGAGATGTGCAATTTCCTGGCGGGCATCGTCCGCGCCAAGGGCGGCGAGATCCGTCAGTACCGCAAGCTGCTCGGGGTGCAACGACGCCCGGGCGGCTACACGCTCGAAACCAATGGCGGCCCGATCGATCGCGAGCGACGGCTGATCGATTGCGATGTCGTGGTGAATGCCGGCGGCGCCTGGGCGCCGCGGGTGGCCGAACTCTTCGGCCAGCACCTGCACATCTGGCCTGAGCGCCACGAGGCCGTCGTCATCCATCTCGACGAGCCGCTCGACTACACGATGCCGATGGTCATGGACCTGGTGAACGGCGAGGGCAGCGGGCTCAACTTCCGCCATGAAAAGCCGGGCGAGCTGATCGCCGAGATCCACAAGGTAAATTCGATCGCGCCGGAAGACCCCGATAACTACAACGACCAGTGCGAGGAGCAGTCGAAGGTCGATCTGGCCGAGCTGTTTTTGGAACGCCTGCCCGACCTGCCGGGCGCGCGGCTCGGCCGGGGCTGGGCGGGCCTTTATCCCGTCACCGCCGACCATCGCCCCTTCGTCGGACCGATCGATGCCTCCGAGCCGACGCTGATCACCGCCGCCGGCGCAGGTGGCTACGGCATCCAGCTCGCCCCGGTCATCGGCCAGATCGCGGCCGACTGGGTTCTTCAGGGCGCGCCGTTTTCGGTGCACGGTTCACAGAGCCTGGCGCCATCGGCAGAGCGCAACGTCCTCGGTCACTGACCGATGCGCCGGATCGACGGCCTCGAAGACATCGAAGCCGAACGCTTTGCATCGCAGCTCCACGGTAGCGTCGGCTCGGCCTGGGACCTGCTGCCTAGGGCCAACGGCAGGCCGCATTGGTCCCTGCCGCGTGGGCTTTGCCGGGCCAACTATGTAACACCCCCGTCATGAGGTAGACTGTCGCTGCGACTGGGCTGACCTTCACGAAGCGGGGGACATGCGATGCAGGCGATACCGATAGCGCATCCGGCGGAACCGCCGGCCAGTCGAGCGATACCGTCCTTCACTGGCTATCCCACCGCCGTGCTGTGCTGGCTGCTTTCGGCCGGCGTCTATATCGCGGCCAAATGGGTGGCGCCGGAAATGCCGCCCTGGGGACTGTGCTTCTGGCGGCTCTTGCTCGCCTGCGCCATTCTGTTGCCGATCGTGCACCGCCATCACGGCGCCATGCTGGCGCTGCTCAAATCGCGGCCGCTGGAGATCGTCGCCGTCGGCGCCATCGGCCTGACGCTCTGCCAAGGCATGATCTACCATGGCCTGAACGACACCGATGCGACCACGGCCGGCATCATCATGGCAATGTCGCCGATCATGACCATGGTGCTCGCGCGCCTCGTGCTGGGCGAACCGCTCGGCCTCTGGAAATCACTCGGCGCGGTTGCCGCGCTCGCCGGCATGCTGGTCATCGTCGCCCATGGCAAGCTGGACGCGCTGGTGCAACTGCGCTTCAACATCGGAGAATTGTGGATCGTCGGCAGCGCCTTCTGCTGGGCGCTCTACACCGTGCTGCTGCGCCGCTCCAAATTCGGCATCGAGCTCCTGCCGCTGGTAGTCCTTCTGCTCGGCGCCGGCGCGCTGGTGGCGCTGCCGTTCCATCTGTGGGAAATCGTCAACGACGAGCGCTCCGCCCTGAACGGGAATGGCCTGCTCGCGCTTGCCTATCTGGCCGGGCCCGGCGGCGCGCTGATGTATTATCTCTACAATAAAAGCGTCGAGACGCTGGGCGCGAGCCGGGCAAGCATGCTGCTCTATCTGCAGACGCTGTTCGTCGCCGTGCTCGCCTATCTGCTGCTCGGCGAGAGCCTGCATGACTACGATCTGCTCGGCGCGGCCTTCATTGTGGCTGGGGTCGTGCTGGCGACCGTCATCAGGCCGAGAGCGGTTCCGGCAAAGGCGTAAACGAGCGACCACGTGCCTTGATTGACATATGCTCCTGTCCGCGCCGCCGAGTCGATCTGGTCCTCGGGTCGCGGCGGTCCGGACCAAGCTTTCCTAAATTAGCCGATTTTGCTATTGGCTGCCCCTTCGCAGCGTCGGCCAAGGCCGAAGGGAGATCATGGCGATCGACAAGCGCGTGGACGCATGAAAGGCGGTCAGCACATGCTGGAACTGCGCGTTCTTGGCGATTTTCAGGTCACGCGCGACGGCGAGCCGCTTCTCCTGCCGCCATCCCGCAAGACGCGGGCGCTGCTCGCCTACCTTGCCGTCACCGGCAGGCAGCATCAGCGCGAGCGGCTGTGCGAGATATTCTGGGACATCCCCGACGATCCGCGCGGCGCCTTGCGCTGGAGCCTGTCCAAGATCCGCCAGGTCCTGGGCGCCGACGAATCCGTTCTTGCCGCCGATCGCAATGCTGTCGCGCTCAATGTCGAGACGGACTATGCGCGGCTGGCGCCGCTGGTGAAGGCCGATCTTTCCTCCCATCCGACCGAGGAGCTCGAAGCCGTCCTGGCCTCGATTCGCGGCGGCTTTCTTGCCGACCTCTCACTGGAGCGCTGCTTCGACTATGAAGCGTGGCGGCAGGCCATCGCCAGCGAGGTGGAAATCGTCGAGCTTGGTATCCTGCGCGAGCTGGTCGAGCGCCTGGGGAATGAGCCGCGACGCGCGCTGCCGTTCGCCCAGCGCCTGCGCCGCCTCGCGCCCGAAGATGTGCGGCTCGCCGCCGAGATCGAGGCGCTGGAGGACAAGGTCCGGTCGGCCGCCGCTCAAGCCACGGGACGCGCGCCGCAGTCCGCTCCCCTCGCGCCGCCGTCGAAGCCTGCCGCGTCGCCGCAGGATCCCGGCCGCGCCGTGCAGTTCTGCCGGGCTCTCGACGGCACCAGGCTCGCCCATGCCAGCACCGGCAGCGGGCCGGCGATCTTGCGCGCCGCGCACTGGATGTCGCATCTCACCTTCGACTGGGACAGCCCGATCTGGCGACATTGGATGCGGGAATTGTCACGTCACAACCGGCTGGTGCGCTATGACGAGCGCTGCAATGGCCTGTCGCAAAGGCACGTCGTCGACATCTCGTTCGAAACCATGGTATCGGACCTCGAATGCGTGGTCGAGGCAACCGGGCTCGACCGCTTCACCTTGCTCGGCCTGTCGCAGAGCTGCGCGGTTTCGATCGCCTATGCCATCCGCCACCCCGAGAAAGTGTCGGGCATGATCCTCTACGGCGGCTACGTCAAAGGCTGGCGGGCGCGCGGCGACGCCGGCGAGATCGCGACGCGCGAGGCCGTGGCGACGCTGATGCGCGAGAGCTGGGGCAAGCCGAACCCGATGTTTCGCCAGGCCTTCTGCTCCATGTTCATCCCCGGCGCCACGCACGAGCATTTCGCCTGGATGGACGATTTGATGCTGCGCACCGTCTCGCCCGACGATGCCTGGCGTCTTCAGAACGCCTTTTCGGTGATCGATGTCAGCGACTTGCTGGAAAAGGTGCGTGTGCCAACCTTGGTACTGCACGCGCGCGACGACAACGTAGCGCCGGTAGAATCGGGCCGCACCATGGCGGCCGGCATTCCCGGCGCGCGCTTCATCGAGCTCGATAGCCAGAACCACATCCTCCTCGAAGGCGAGCCCGCCTTCGAAGAGTTCATAGACCACGTCCGCGCCTTCATCGCCGAGACGGCGGGCGCGTAGCAGGCGCTCGCGCAGTTTTCAGCCCCTGGCCAATGGCACGGTGAACACCGTCGCGGTGCCGGTGAGGCAAAGCTCGCCCGCTTCGTTGCGCACCGATGTCTCCAGCTTGGTGATCGGCTTGTCGGCGCGCACCTCCTTGACCTCGACGCGGCCGGTGATCAGTTCGCCGACGCCGACGGCCCTGACGAATTTCCACGACACTTCGAGGAACACCGAGCCGGGGCCGGGGAGGTCTTCCGCCACCACCGCGTTCAGGATGCCGGAAGTGACGCCGCCCTGCACGATAAGCTTGCCGAACACAGAAGCCTCGGCCAGCGCCTTGTCGTAATGCAGTGGGTTGCGGTCGCCGGTCATCGCGGCGAAGGCATCGACATCCTGCGGCTGCGTGCGCCGCGAGCGTTCGGCAAAGGCGCCCACCTTTGGCCGACCCTTGATGACACCGACCCACCCGTCCTTCATCACGTGCACAGTCATGGTCTTGCTCCAGTTCGGTTGCGGGAAAGCTCGGCTGGCGGCTTGTCCTGGTTGGCCGCCGCCCGATAGGTCGAGGGCTTTGATGCGGCAGCGCGGCGGGCCGGCATGGGCTGCCCGGCCAGCGCCTGCACCTCTGCCTTCAGGATAGCGCTGAAGCGGCGATGCCGCTCGCCGAGATCGTCAAGCGTCCAATCGAAGCCGGCGATGGCGTCCGTGGTGTCGAGGATCTGGTTGGCGATCATGTCGCGCTGCTGCTGCCAGACGGCGAACGCTGCCTCGGACCCATTGAGGATCGCCCGCGCGAGGCTCTCGGCGTCGCGCAGCGCGTCGGAAATGCCATGCGAGGTGATCGGATCGCGGAAGAAGCCGGCGTCGCCCACCAGCGCCCAGCCCGGGCCATGCGGCTGGCGGATATAGCCCGGCACGCCGCGGAACGCCTGCAGGCGCGCATCCTTCGGTGCCCGGGCCGCCTGTGCTGCCAGTGCCGGGGAAAGCGTCTCGAGCACATCTATGCGGGCGCGGGCGTGGCCGAGGCGGAAGCGCTGGTCGAACAGGCCTGTCGGCACCGAGGCGACGATGCAGGCGAGGCTGTCATTGGTCGGGATGAACGAGCCGGCGATCCCGTCGCGGAAATACCAGTGGTAGCCGGCACCGGGCTCGACCGGCGCATAGCCATAGACATGGGCAGCCGACACCGCGCCGCGCCGCAAGGTCTGGGCGTCGACGCATTTTGCCACCAGCGAGCCGATGCCATCGGCGCCGACCACGATATCGGCGCTGACCCGCACGGCAGTACGGCCGGCGGCGCGGATCTCGATACCCCGCACCCGCCCACGCGTGTCGGCAAAGAGATCGCCGACCGCGACCTCGTGCAGCATCTCCGCGCCGGCCTTGCGCGCCGCATCGACCAGGATGCGGTCGAGCACGGTGCGCCGCGGCGCGATGAGGCCGGGCAGGTCCGAGCTGGCGGCGAGGGGGATAGTGATCTCCTCGTCGCCATAGTGGAAAGTCGTCGTCTCGATCAGCGGCGTGCCGGCCTTGAGCAGCGGCTCGAGCAGGCCCCAGCGCCAAAGCTGCAACACGGCCGGCCGCATCAGTGCATGTGTCGACAGTGTGTCGGATCCATAAGGCTTGCGGTCGATCGCCAGCACCTTGAGGCTGGCGCGCGCGAGCAGCATCGCCGTCGCGGCGCCAGCGCAGCGGGCGCCGACGATGATCGCATCGTAATGGCCGCGCCTGGGGGTGGCCATAAGTGAGATCGGGTTGCTTACCATGTTCGTGGTCCTCATGCCGCCTTGCGGCCGTTGCAATCGAGATAACGGGAGATTTCAGCGGCGATCGCCTCGGCATCCGCGCCGACGCCGCCGATGAAGTTGGAATCGCGTTTGCGCAGGAAGCGGAAGCCGAGCGCGTAGAGACCGGGCACGCTGGTGACGCCGCCCTGATGCGCCAGCTCGCCATCGGCGCCGAGCGCCAGCGGCTCCAGCCAACCGAACGAGCGCGCATAGCCGGTGGCCCAGACGATGCTACGGATCGATCCGTCCGCCAGCGACAGCCGTTCTGGGCGGGCCGATGGCGTGACAACCGGCTCGGGCCGGTATGGTGTCGTCACACCCGCGAAGCGGTCGATCTGGTCGAGCAGGCGCGCCTGCTTCGCTTCGGCTGCCGCAATGTGCTGGCCGAGACCGTCGGCGAAGGCGATCTCGCGGTCGCCGACGCCCCGCACTCGCCCGGCCAGCTCCACGCCGAGTGCCTGCAGCGTGGCGAGGTCTACATCGGCCCTGTCGGGTCGGCCGGCGAGCTGCAGCGATGGCTGACGCCGGGCACCCTCAGGATCGGCGAGGTCTTCCAGGCGCTGCGCCATCAGGCCGGTTGCGCAGAGCCAGAAGAAGATATCCTGGCCGCGCCATGTTCTGGGCAGGCGCGTATGCTTGCCCACTGAAAGCACCACGCGCCGCCCGGCGCGGGCGAGCTCGTCGGCGATCTGCACGCCGGAGGATGAGGCGCCGACGACCAGCACGCCACCGCCCGGTAGCTCGCCGGGCGAGCGATATTGCGAAGCGTGGATGCTGAGCGGTCCGCGAAGGGTCTCAGCCGAAAATGGGATGACCGGCCGGTCGCAATGTCCGGTCGCGACGACCACAGCGCGCGCCGACCAGTCGCCGGCGCTGGTGCGCAGGGCAAAGCCCTCGCCGGTCCGCCTGGCAGCGATGACCTCGATATTGGTCTCGACGGGCGCATGCCATTGCCAGGCGTAGCGTTCCAGGCTTTCCACAAAAGCCTCCTTGATCATGAAGCCGTCGGGGTCGCCGCCCTTGTAGGGCGAGCCGGGGAGGGCGTTCAGCCAGTTCGGCGTGAGCAGCCGCAGCGAGCGCCAGCCCTGCGCACGCCAGCGCTCGCCGATGCGGCCGCACTCCAGCACGGCATGGTCTATGCCGGCCTCGCCGAGGCAATGGCTGAGCGCAAGCCCGGCCTGGCCCGCGCCGATGATGACGACCGCGCGTTTCATAGTCATTTCCATCGATTGGCAGGCGGCCCGGATCGGTTCCGGACCGCCGGCCGGCCTACTGGATGGTCTTGATGCCGACGCTGACCGGAACACCCTTGGTCAGCACGTCGAACACGGCCGAACGGGCGCGCGACTGCTCAACCAGCTGCTGGAGCTTTTCGGCCGGCGCGTCGCCTTCGATCTCGAACGATACCTGGATGTTCTGGAAACCGTTTCGGACCTCGTCGGAGATGCCGAGGATGCCGCGCAGGTCGATGTCGCCGTCGACCGAGCATTTCACCTTGGTGAGCTTGATGCCGCGCGCGGCGGCGATGTTGGCGACGCCTGCCATCAGGCAGCCCGCCAGGCCGTGCAGCAGCCATTCGACCGGGGTCGGCGCATTGTCGGCGCCGCACAGGATCGCCGGATGGTCGGCATCGGCATAATGCGGCTTCTCGTGCTTCTGCTCCTGGCCGGCGCCGAAGAAGCCGTTCATGACGGTCTTGCTGTGCGTGCCCTCGATCCACTCGTTGTGGGCGCGGAACTGGAACTTGGCCAACTCCGGTTGCCCGGCGACGAAATTGATCGTCGCCAAAAGGTTCGGCGTGTCGACGCCATTGAGCGGAAGCCGTGCGGGTTTGGTGTTGGGTTGCATCGTCATCTCCAAAGGTTCGTTTGCGGCTTGGTTGCCGTGACGGCCTCTGTTTGCCGGTGGAGCGTTTGAACGAGAGTGGATGCGACCGTGGAATTTTTCATACGCCTGCCGTGGAAATTGGGTTGGGCGTATCGTTTGAAACGAAGCGTCTTGACCCGAATGCGCCGGACGCAAAAGCCCCGGGCGTGGGGAAGCCCGGGGTCTGTCGGCGGCGTGGCGACGATCGCTATCGGCGGTCAGTGGGCGTTGCGGATATCCATCCCGTCGGCGTCGGAGGCGTAGCGCATCGAGGTGTAATGATCGATTTCAGAACGGGCGATACCCAAGTCCTTGAGCAGATAATCGGGCATGGCCTGCATGGCGGCGCGGTCGCTGCGCATCCTTATTGCACGGTAGAAAAGCCTAAGTGAGCGGCCGGCAAAGCCGGTAAGGCTGAGGCCCGCGCGGCCGGTTTCATAAGCGGTGTGTTCCATGGTCGTCATCGTTCGTCTCCATCGTTTGCGGGGCGATCCTTCGCGTCGTCGATGGGGAGTGTCGCTGACGACCGGGGGAACCAGCGTGGGAGCGGGCGTCGAAATTACCGTGGAATCTGGCAGTTTCTCAGTTTGAAATATCGCTCTTTGCCAATGCGGCACGGAGCGCGTCGTAACGAAGTCCTTGCCTTCCTCTTATATCAGGATTCGCGTATATAACGCTGCGTTACTATGCTCATTTTCAGAGGGGAATTAAGTCATGCGCAAACAGAAAACGTTTGAACTGGTGCTTCTGGCTTCCATATCGCTTTCCTCGCAGACGCCGCCTTAGCGAAAGATGCCTACAAAACACCATGCAGGGCGGATGCTCAGCGATTGTGCAAGATGGTCGACAACGCAAAGGGATTGAGCTGCCTTAAACAGCACATCAGTGAGCTCACTCCTGCCTGCAAGGCGTTTCTCTCCAAGAAATGAGCTGTAATAGCCGTCCTGCCGACCGCCAAGGTGGTTCTCCGTCCGGAATTGCGTCAAAGCAAGGACATGGACCGCTCGCTGTTTCGGTGAAACGACGAACCGCTGACGGAAGGCCGCCGCTGTGCTGCATGCGTGGCAACCGCCCCATGCCTGCGGGAAGGTGACCGCCGCCTTCAGGAAATCCGCAGCCCGGCCTCATTCAGCAAAACGCAGTCGTCGGGATCGAAGCCGAGCTCGATCGATTCGCCTTCGCGCAGCACCCGGCCGTCGATCGGGGCGTTGGCGCGGATGTTCGCCTTGCCGCCTATGTCGACCTCGTAGATGGCGCTGCCGCCGAGATAGGAGGCCGACACGATCCGGCCGGGCAACCGGTTGGCGCTCGCTCCACCGACCGACAGTTTCTGCGGCCGCACCACGACGGTGACGGAGCTTCCCTGCGGCAACGCCTTGGGTGAAAGCACATTGACCGTCTGGCCGCCGGCGAGCGTGACAATGGTCGGCCCGTCGGACCGGCTCACCGTGCCCGAAAGCATATTGGCCTTGCCGAGGAAGTCGGCGACGAAGGCGGTGGCCGGCCGCTCATAGACCTCTTCCGGCGTGCCGATCTGCTCGGCCGAGCCGGCATTCATCACCACGATGCGGTCCGACATCGACAGCGCTTCTTCCTGGTCGTGCGTGACGAAGATGGCGGTGATGCCTGTTTCCTTCTGGATCTTCTTGATCTCGACGCGCATTTCCTCGCGCATATTGGCGTCGAGGGCCGAGAGCGGCTCGTCGAGCAGAAGCACCTGCGGCTCGAAGACGATGGCGCGCGCCAGCGCGATGCGCTGCTGCTGGCCGCCCGACAATTGCGAGGGCAGTTTCTTCTCGCTGCCCGGCAGCCGCACCATGTCCAGCGCCTGGCCGACCTTGCGCTTGATCTCGGGCTTGGCGACGTTGCGATATTTCAGGCCGAAGGCGACATTGTCGAACACGCTCTTGTGGGGAAAGAGCGCATAGCTCTGGAACACCAGCCCGATGTTGCGCTTGTAGATCGGCACGTCGTCGACCCGCCGGCCGCCGATCATGATCTGGCCCGCCGAAATGTCGACCAGCCCGGCGATGGAGCGCAGGATCGTCGTCTTGCCGCAGCCCGAAGGGCCGAGCAGCGTGACGAAGCTGCCCTTGTCGATCGACAGCGAAAAATCGCTCACCGCGACGAACTTGCCGTAGGCGATGTTGATGTTGCGGAACTCGACCGCAGGGCTGTTCGCCCCGGCGGCCGCGCTCACGCCTTCCGCCCCGGCCGAGGCCGGCCGGGGATTGAGTGTCGCGCCCTGGCTGTCAGGCACCTTTCGATATCCTGTTCCACTGCTTGGTCCAGGCGTCCTCGTTGGTCGCCCAATAGACCGGATCGGCAAAGGTCAGCGACTTCATGGTGCCCGTCTTATCGAAGGCCGGCAGCTTCTCGATCTTCTCGGTGAGCTTGACCTTGTTCGGGTCGAGCGACGGCGGATAGCTCTGGCCCTCGGCCACCGCGATCGAGGTCGCCGGGTCGAGCATGAAGTTGATCAGCTCCTCGCACTCGGCCATCGGCGAGCCTTTCAGGATCAGCATATCCTCCATCCAGGCGTAGGAGCCGGCCGGATCGAGATAGCCGATCGGATGGCCCTGGTCCTGCAGCGCCGCGACGCGGCCCGACCAGGCGTCGGTCACTACGATCTCGCCCTTGGAGAGCAGGTCCATCAGCTCCGCGCCGGAGCTCCAGAACTTCTTGGCGAGGTCGCGCGTCTCGCGGACCTTGGCCCAGATCGCGTCCATGTCCTTTAGGTTGTTGGGGTCTTGTCCGGTGGCCAGGGCCGCGTACCAGACGCGCGTCGTCATGTCGGCATAGCCGCCGACCTTGCCGGCATATTTCTTGTCGAGCAGAAGTGCCGCGCCCTTTTCCTTGGCTTCTTCCGGCGAGATCACCTTGGTGTTGTAGGCGATGCCGGTGGTGCCATAGTCGTAAGGCACGGCCGACAGCTTCGGCGTCAGCTTGCGGAACGGCTCGATCATCGGCTGCAGCACATTCGCCATGTTGGGAATGTTGGCCTCGTTGATCTCCGAGTTCATGCCGGCATTGATATATTTGATGTAGTAGTTGACGCCGGACGAATGGACGATCTGGAAGTCGCCGGGCTTGGCCGTCTTGATCTTGGTGATGATCTCGTTCTCGTCGCCGAACGTGCCCTGCACCACCTTGATCTTGGTCTTGGCCGTGTAGGGCTGGAAGGCATATTTGTCGATCGCGTCCTGCACCGTTCCGCCCCAGCCGTCGAAGCGCACCTGCTCGACCGCGGCAAGCGCCCGGCTCATCCACGGCATGGAGAGGCCGGCCGAGGCCGCGGCAGCCGCGGTCAGGCTCAGGAACGTCCGTCGGCTGAGATCGCCGTTGACATAGCGGTCGTGCAGCCGCTCCAGCCGCTTGGTGGTGGTCAGTTTCATCGTGCTTCCTCCTTGGGTTCGCCGCGTCTTCTCAGTTTTGTCAGGCTTTGCATTAGCACCCCGCCGATCAGCGGGATGCCGACGGTCACCACAATCATCACGGTGCCGAGCGCGTTGATCTCCGGGCTGATCGAGATTTTCAGCATCGAAAGGATTTGGGTGGGCATGGTCTCGACGCCTGCCGGCCGCCAGAACAGGCTGGCCGACGTGTTGTCGAACGAGA
This sequence comes from Mesorhizobium sp. CA4, assembly GCF_020165075.1. Classification (NCBI taxonomy): domain Bacteria; kingdom Pseudomonadati; phylum Pseudomonadota; class Alphaproteobacteria; order Hyphomicrobiales; family Phyllobacteriaceae; genus Mesorhizobium; species Mesorhizobium sp. CA4. Next base: position 35,609 of record NZ_JAIUHK010000021.1, on the reverse strand, counting down.
TGGTGAAGGCGAGCAGCGCGCCGCCGACGACCGCCGGGATGAGCAGTGGCAGCGTGATCTCGCGGAAGGACGAAAAGCGCGAGGCGCCCAGCGAAAGCGCCGCCTCCTCATACACGCGCCTTATGCCGACCATGCGCGCCTGCGCGATCAGCACCACATAGGGCACCGCAAGCAGGATATGCCCAAGCACCAGGAGCAGCATGGTGCGCGGCTGGTCAATTGCCTTGATCAGCACCAGAAGACCGACGCCGAGAATGGTTTCCGGCACCAGCGCCGGCAGGATCACCAGCGTGCTCAGCGCCTGCTTGCCGCGGAAGGCGAAGCGCGCCAGCGCGAAGGCCGTGACGACGCCGATGGCCGTGGTGACGGCCGCAGTCACCAGCGCGATCCACAGCGAGGTGCGGAAGGCCGTCAGCACCGCGTCATTGTTCATCAGCTTGGCGTACCATTGCAGCGAAAAGCCGGTCATCGGGAAGCCGCCGAACATCGAGGCGTTGAACGACAGGATGACGGTCGCCACGATCGGCGCGAACATGAAGATGTAGACGCAGAGCGTGACGAAGCCGGTCAGTCGCCACGCCCATTTGCCTTCCTTGTTCGGTCGCGCAGCCTTCATCCGCCCAACCCCTTCACGATCTGCGACATGCCCATGTAGCGGGTGTAGATGGCGGCGAAGAAGCCGAGCACGAGGAACAGCACGATTGACAGCGTTGCGCCCATCGGCCAGTTCAATTCGCTCATGATGGTGTCGTAGATCAAATTGCCGAATAGCGCGTCGCGGCCCGAGCCGAGCAGCTGCGGCGTCACATAGCTGCCGGCCGCCAGCACGAAGCAGAGCAGCAGCCCCGCCGCGAGACCCGGCAGGGAGAGGGGCAACGTCACCTCGCGGAACGCCTGCGCGCTGGTGCAGCCCATCGAGCGGGCCGCCGAGATAAGCGTGCGGTCGATGCCCTCCAGGCTCACATAGACGTTGAGGATCATGTAGGGCAGCAGGAAGTGCAGCAGCCCGAGGATAACCGCGCCCTCGTTGTAGAGCACCGGCAGCGGCTCGTTGATGATGCCCATTTTGAGCAGCGCGACGTTGATGACGCCCTGTTCACCCAGGATGTTGATCCAGGAAAAGGTGCGGATGGTGAAGCTGATCCAGAACGGCACGATGAGCAGGAGCAAGAGCAGCCATTTGTGCCTGAAGCGCGTCGCCCAGATGAAATAGGCCGGGAAATAGCCGAGCACGCCGCACAGCAGCGCGGTGATCGCGCCGACCCGCAGCGTCTTCAGCAGGAAGCCCGAATAATAGCTGTCGGTGAAGAATTCGTGCCAGTTGGCGGTGGTCAGCGCGCTGGTTTCGACGCCGGCGGTGACGAAGGTAAAGAATGTATACGCCGCCATCACCGCGATCGGCAGCACCAGGAAGAAGATCAGCAGCAGAAGCACCGGTGCAACGAGCATCCAGGCCAGGCGTGGATCGTACAAGGTCCAGCGATTCTTCATGCGCACCCGAAGGTAGGCGCCTTCTTTGAGGCGCTTATGTTCCCGCAGCGAAGATTGTTTCATTGCCGCCGCGATGTCTACAGGCGCTGGCCCAAATTCGATTCAGCCAGGGAAGGGGCCGCGGATCGTCGTTCACAACGGAACAATCTATCTTTCGGGGCTGACGGCCGATGACAAAGAGGCCGACACGGCGGGCCAGACTAAGCAGGTATTGATCAGGGCCGATGCGCTTTTGAAAAGCGTTGGCGCGGATCGATCAACACTGCTGTTCGCGCAGATCTGGCTGAACGATGTCGGAGATTTCGACGCCGTGAACAAGGCCTGGGTTGATTGGCTCGACGGCACCGAACCGCCGGCCCGCGCCACGGTCGGAGCGAGCTTCGCGTTGCCCGATATCGGTGTCGAAATCCAGCTTACCGCGGCACGCTGAAGGCAGACGCAAATGTGCAGACGCACCTCTACCTTTCCCTGAACGCCCGTGCGAAAGAATCCATCATCGGGCGCACCAGATATTCGAAGAAGGTCCGGTTGCCGGTGCTGATGAAGGTGTCGACCGGGGTGCCGGGATAGAGCTGGTCCGCCTTCACGCCCGGGGGCAGGGCACCAGTGATCTTCAGCCTGGCGCGGAAATAGGGTTCGTGCGTGGCTTGGTCGATCAGCCGGTCGGCGGAAATCTCGCTCACTGTGGCCGGGACTTCCGGCGTGAGCCGCGTGTTGAGCGCGGACAGCCTGAGCTTTGCCGGCTGGCCGACATGCACCTGGTCGATGTCCTTCGGCCGCAGCCTGGCGTCGACCACAAGGCCCGAGGTCGTGGGCAGGATCTCCATGATCTTTTCGCCGGGCGCCACCACGCTGCCTTGCGAATTGTAGGTCGAGGAGATGACGATGCCCGCCGCCGGCGCGGTGATCGTCGTGCGCGCGAGCACCGCTTGCGCGGCGCGCATCCGCTCCTCGATGTCGGCGAGGTTGGTTCGCACGTCATCGAGCTTCGTCAACGCTTCCTCGACGCGCTGCGTGGTTGCGCGTTCGGTCTGCGCCTCCGCTTCCACGATCTGCGTGTTGGCCGAGGCGAGGTCCGCCTCCAGCGCCCCGGCCTGGCCGACGAGGTCGGCCTCGGAGCGCAAGAGCTGCGAATATTCGGTGCGATTGGTGAGGCCCTTGTCGAGGAGGTCGGTCTTGATGCCTAGCTCCTTCTTCACCACCTCGGCCTGCTGTTCGATTGCCGTCTTCTGCGCGTTCAGCCCTTTGACCGACTCGCGATGCATGGCGACGCGCTGCGCCAGGATCGACTGCTCCGAGCGGAACCGTGCAAGCCTGGCATCGAACTCCTTTTGCTGTTCGCGGATGAGATTTTCGAATTCCCGCTGGAACGGCGCCGGCGCGGGCTCGGCGATCGGCGCCAGCGTGGCGAGGCCGTCGCGCTCGGCCTCCAGTCGCGCCGCGCTGGCCTTGAGCGCGATCCATTGTCTTGTCAGCCGGTTGAGATCGGCCTCCGCGGCGGTCCGGTCGAGCAGGATGAGGTTCTGGCCTTCCCGCACGCGGTCGCCTTCATGCACCAGCAATTGCCTGATGATGCCGCCCTCGCGATGCTGGATCAGGATGTTGCCGCCTGTCGCCGCGATCGTGCCTTGCGTGATCACCGCGCCAGCTAGCGGCGCGCTCGCCGCCCAAAAGCCGAAGCCGCCGACCATCAGCGCGATCGCCGCGTAGCCGGCGAAGGCCGTGCGCCGGAAGTCGATGCGCGGGCGGCCTTCGAAGGTGAGACTCTGCGTCATCATTCAGGACCCGTGGCGGATGGTCGGCGCGGCACGGATGGTCGGCGCGAACGATCCGGTCACCACCGTGCTCCGCTGCGCGGCTTTACCCGGCTGCCGCAGCACCTCCGCGGTCGGCCCGAACGCCTCGATGACGCCGCCGCGCAAGACCATCACGCGGTCGCAAGCCGAGGCGATCGAAGGGCGATGCGTGATCACGATCGTGGTGACGCCCGCAGCGCGGGCCGCCGCGAGCACCGCTTCCAGTGCCGTCTCTCCGGCGCCGTCGAGATGCGTGCTCGGCTCATCCAGCACCAGGATGCGCGGATTGCCGTAGAAGGCGCGCGCCAGCCCGATCCGCTGCCGCTCGCCGCCCGACAGCGTGCCGGCGATCGCCGTCTGGTAGCCGTCGCGCAGCGAAAGGATCAACTCGTGCGCTTCGGCGCGTTTTGCCGCTTCGACGATTGCCGCGTCGTCGGCGTCAGCGTCGAAGCGGGCGATGTTGTCGGCAATCGAGCCGGGGAAAAGCTCGACCTCCTGCGCCAGATAGCCGATATGCCGGCCGAGCTGGTTTTCGTCCCAGGTCCTGAGCTCGGCGCCGTCGATCCTGACCGACCCGCCGCTCGGTTGCGCAGCGCCGACAAGCAGCCGCGCCAGCGTCGATTTTCCGGCACCGCTCGGGCCGACGATCGCCACCGCTTCGCCGGCACCGATGGCAAAGCTCAATCGCTTGAGGATGGGCTCGGCGCCGAACGTGGCATTCGGCGCGATGAAGAAAAGATCCTGCGCGGAGATCGCGCCGGTCGGTTCGGGCAGGAGGAGCTTGCTCGCTTGAGCCGGTTGCGCCGCAAGCGCGGCTTCCAGCCGCGTCCAGGCGCGCCTCGCCTCACTGAGCTGCCGCCAGGAACCGATCAATTGGTCGAGCGGCTGCAGCGCGCGTGACGACACCAGCGAGGACGCGAAGATCATGCCGGCCGTCATCTGGCCCTTGAGCACCAGCCAGGCGCCGCTGCCGAGGATCGCCAGCTGCAGCATCATGCGCAGCGCCCTGGAAGCGCCGCTGAAGACGGCGTTGGCGCCGGCCGAGCGGTCATGCAGGACAAGCGCGGTCGCCACATGCCGCCCCCATGCACGCGCGGCGTTCTCCACCATGCCCATGGCGCGCAGCGTGTCGGCGTTGCGGGCGAAGGCCTGCTCGGCCCGGCTGGCTAAAGCCGAACGCTCCGCCGACAGCGCATCGTTCCTGCCGATCGCGAGCTGGTTGGCGAAGACCAGCACGACCAGCAGCGCCGCGCCGCCGAGCGTGACCCAGAACAGCAGCGGATGGATCAGGTAGAGCAGGCCGAGGAAGACCGGCGCGAAGGGCAGGTCGAACAGCACCGAAACACCGCGCGAGCGGATGAAGGCGCAGACCGAGGCAAGGTCGGTGAGCGGCGACGGCGCGTTCCTGGAATCGAGCGAAGCGGCGAACGTTCTTGCGCCCAGCCTGTCATTGACCGTCGCCGCGACGCGCTGCGTGTAGACGGCGCGGACGGCGTCGAGGAAGCCGAGGAAGCCGAGTGCTGCGACCGCGATGACCGACAGATAGACCAGCGTCTCCACGCTTGAGGAGGGCAGCACCCGGTCATAGACTTGGAGCAGGTAGAGCGGGATCACCAGCAGCAGGAGATTGATGAGCAGCGAGAACAACCCGACATCGGCGATGGCGCGACGCAGGACGGACCGCAGTCCCGAGTGTCCAGTCATTCCCGCACTCCCTCTCGGAGCCCGATCACGGGCCGTCGCCTAAACATCCGATTCAGGCATGCTCGTTTGTCGTGTCGAGATGGTGCTGCGTGCTGCTTGTGGTGTGGCTGGACAGCGCCAGCGCCTGGCTTGGCAGGTCGTTCAGCGTATAGGCCCGGATATAGTCGATCTTCATTTCGGCCGGCGTGGCGAGATGGTCCGGCGGCGCGCCGGCCTGGCCACCGATCGCGAGGTCCACCAGCATGTACATCGGCTTGTTCATGTCGGACGGCGTCGCCGCTTCGGCGACCTGCACGCCGTCATAGGTCCAAACCAGCTTGTCCGGGGTCCACAGCAGGCCGTAGGTATGGAAGCCCGCGGTGTCCATGACGTTCACCGTGGATCCGACCGTCGTGTGCTGGCCCGTCTGGTTGGTATGCGCGGTCACCAGCAGCGAATTCGGGTTCTGTCCGTACATCTCCATCACGTCGAGCTCCGGCGGCCAGGAGCCGTCTTCCGGCAGCAGCCAGAAGGCCGGCCAGGCGCCGGCGTGTTCCGGCAGGTCGGCCTTCATTTCGAAATAGCCATAGGTCTGCGAGAAGGAATCATGCGTGGTCAGGATGCCGGAGGTGTATTGGTAATTGTTGATCAACGGCTTGATGTCGGCCGGCGCCTGCGCCGCGGTGATGGTGAGGACCCCATTCTGCACGCTGAAGGGATGCACCGAGCTGGTCGGGCCGTAATTGGCATCGATATACCACTGCAGCTCGCCATTGCGGGCTAGCGTGCTGCCGTTCGGCGCGCCCCACCAAAAGTTGGTGTCCCAGGTGCCGCCCTGGCTGTTGTGAAGGTTCAGCGTATTGAACTCGTCGCTGAAGGACAGCGTCATGCCGGACTTGTCGATCGGCAGCTGGAACTGGTTGGGCTGGAATTTGTCGATCGTGGTGTTCTTGAATTCGAGGATTTCGCCGGATCCGAGGTTCAGCACCACATTGGGTCCCGCCTGGATCATGTTCTCGTGGATGGCGGCGAACGAGGTGAATCCGTAGCCATCGAGCCGCACGGCATCGTTGGAGGCGAAATTGACGATCGAATCGCTCCCATTGCCCTTGGCGATGATGAAAATATCGGCGCCGCCGCCGCCGTCGATCAGGACATCATTGCCCGCGCCGCCGTCGATCGTCTGGCCGCCCGCCGTGGCGGTGATGATGTTGTCCAGCGCGTTGCCGAAGGCGTAATTGTGGGCGTTGGTGACGACGAGGTTTTCGACATTGTCCGGCAGCGTGTAGCTCATCCATGTGTTGATCGTGTCGATGCCCTGCCCAGGGTTCTCGACCACTTTGTTGCTCGCCGAATAGAGGTAATAGATGTCGTCGCCGGCGCCGCCATACATGGTGACCTTGACGCCGCTGGCGCCCCAGATGGAATCATTGCCGGAGGTGCCATACAAGGTAGGCCCGGACGAAGCCGCCGAGAGCCAATGGCTGGAAGCCCCGCTATAGTAAAGAGGAACGCCTACCGCGTTGACGACGAAGCTCATCGGACACTCCTTCCGCGCTGCCCCGCCCGGATGGCTTGTTGCAAGTTCAAGTGCCTGATCCGAACCAACTTGCAGCGCGGGCTATCGTTCCCGAAAACCATCATTTAGTACAGAGAAAATTGCCGGTATTTTTGTCGATAGTTTATAACGATAGAATAAGTGGCGCCTAACACAATTATGGCGCGAGTGATTCTCAATTTTACTTAATTTTTCAAGGTTTTCTTCCGCTCGCGCCTCGCCCATAGCCGCCGGGCAAAAAATTTGACAGCCTCTGTCGGATAGGCTGGGGGCCGCCCGTCCTTGGGGCATCGATCAACAAAGGAAGGATATGGAGATATGCCGAGCACCATCCAACTGCACCGGGTCCTGGCGACCAAGCCGGAGAAGGTCTACCGCGCGTTCGTCGAAGCCGATGCGCTGGCGAAGTGGCTGCCGCCGAACGGCTTCACCTGCACGGTGCACCAGTTCGATGGCAAGGTCGGCGGCGCCTACAAGATGTCCTTCCGCAACTTCACCACCGGCGACAGCCACGCCTTCGGCGGCGAATTCGTCGAGTTGGTTCCGAGCGAGCGCCTGCGCTACACCGATCGCTTCGACGATCCCAACCTGCCGGGCCAGATCGAAGTGACCGTGATCCTGAAGAAAGTGTCGGTCGGCACCGAGATCAATATCACCCAGGCCGGCATCCCGGACGCCATCCCCGCCGAGGCCTGCTATCTCGGCTGGCAGGAATCGCTGCGCAACCTGGCCAAGCTCGTCGAGCCCGAGATCAACCAGTAAGTCAGAGCATTTCCAGGAAAAGCGTGCAGCAGGTTCGGCGCGTTCGCCGTAACCTTCCGTCTGGAATTGCGTCAAGGTAAGAGCAGGCGGCGGCCGGTCTTCCGGCCGCCATCTTACCCAAGGTAAGCAAAATTTCACCAAGCGCTGTTAAAAGCCGCTTCCCATGGATCGCAACAAGAACAACGACCTCGTTGTCCTGATGGCGGCGCTCGCTGCGCTGGCGATCTACAACATTGCCTGCGGCATCCAGACAGGCGAAGTCCGGGGCAAGTTGCATTGGGTCGCTCTTGCGGACGATCCGACGCGCTTCTGGAACATCGTGGTCGGCAATTCGATCGTCCTGGTCGCCTCGATAGCCTTTCTGTGGGTGCTCAATTCCCGCAGGGCGGGATGACTCGAGGCGGCGTCCTCTTGCCTCACACCGCCCTTGTGATGCCGCCGTCGACGCGGATGTTCTGCCCGGTGATGTAGGCGGCCCCGTCCGAAGCCAGGAACGAGATCGTCGCGGCGATCTCCTCCGACGTGCCGTAGCGCTTCATCGGCACGCTGTCGCGACGCTCGTTCGTCGTCGGCAGGCTGTCGATCCAGCCGGGCAGCACATTGTTCATGCGGATGTTGTCGGCGGCGTAGGTGTCGGCGAAGATCTTGGTGTAGGCGGCAAGCCCGGCGCGCGCCACGGCCGAGGTCGGGAACATCGCGCTCGGCTCGAACGCCCAGGCGGTCGAGATGTTGATGATGACGCCACCCTTCTGCTTCTGCATCACCGGTGTCACCAACCGAGTCGGGCGCACGGCGTTGAGGAAATAAGTGTCGATGCCCTTGTGCCAGTCCTCATCGCTGATCTCGATGATCTGCGCGCGCGGCCCGTGGCCGGCGCTGTTGACCAGCACGTCGATGCGGCCCCAACGCTCCAGCGCGCCGTCGGTAAGGCGCTTCAGGTCTTCGTTCGATTGGTTGGAGCCGGTGACGCCGAAGCCGCCGAGTTCCTTGCCCAGCGCCTCGCCCTTGCCGGAGGAGGAAAGCACGCCGACCTTGAACCCGTCCGCCGCCAGGCGCTTGGCCGCCGCAGCCCCCATGCCGCTGCCGCCCGCCGTCACCAAAGCCACTTTTTCGCCTGCCATGTCGCTGTCCATCCCGGGTGTTTAGGTTGAAAGCGATCCTGTTAGCATGCGCAGGGCATGGGATGAACTGGATTGGATTGCGCCAACGGCATCGGCGGTTAACCAAGCTGCCAATCTTCCCACGGCGGAAATCAACAGCTAGCCTTCCACCCACGTATGCCTTCTCTCCTCCCTCGCAATCCGCGTCGGCGCGGGAAACGCCGGATCGGCGAAACAGCCCACCGCCACCCGCAACCGCGTCCGGCTTGCGCTCCGGCTCGCCTTTCTACAGCTCCTTCTCCGCCAGCTCCCTGAACCCGTCAGGCACCGAGCGCGTGCCTTCCAGCGCCACCGTGCCATAGCCGACGGCCTCCTTGCCGAAGCGCTGGCGGATCTTGTCGATGGCGCGGTCGGCACCGAAACGGGCGAGGCCCTTGCGGCTGCCCGGTTTCAGCTTCTCGTCGGCAAGGCCGAGCGGCAGTTCGAGCTGCAGCTCGGCTCCTTCCTCCAGATGCGAGACCGAGATCGCCAGCAGCGTGATGTCCCTCTCGCCCGGATGGGCGGCAAGCACGCCGCGGACCAGCTCCCCTGCGATCTCGGCAAGCATCGCGGTGGCCTGGATCGGCTGCTCCAGCGTGACGGAGCGGGTGACGGCGCGCATGTCGGCGAAACGCACACGCACCGTGACCGTGCGCCCGGGTCGGTCCTTGGCGCGCAACCGGCTGGCGACGCGGTCGGCTAGATGCAAGAGCGTCGGTACGAAGACGCGCGGCAGCGCGGGCGTGCGGCCAAGCGCAGACTGCGCGCCGGCCGAATGCGCGCGGCGCTGCGTCTCGAGCTTGCGCGGGTCTCTGTTCCAGGCGAGCGCGGCGAGCTTCTGGCCGGAGGCATGGCCGATCAGCCGCTCCAGCGCGCCGCTATGGGTGCGCGCCAGCTGCCCGATGGTCTCGACGCCGATCTCGGCGAGCCTGGCCTTGGTCGCCGGGCCTACACCCCACATCAGCGTGACGGGCAGGTCGTGCAGGAAGGTGAGCTCGGTGCCGGGCTCGACCACCACCAGCCCGTCCGGCTTGGCCACTTGCGAGGCGATCTTGGCGAGGTGCTTTGTGCGAGCCACGCCGATCGAGATCGGCAGGCCGAGCTCAGCCTTCACCCGCTCGCGGATTTTTCGCGCGATCTCTTGCGGCGATCCGAACAGATGCGTGCAGCCTGCGACGTCGGCAAAAGCCTCGTCGATCGAGATGCGCTCGACCAGCGGGGTGAAATCGCCGAGCACCTTAATCGCCGCGTCGCCGAGGCGCTGATACTCGTTGAAACGGCCACCGACGAAGATGAGCTGCGGGCAGAGCTCCCGCGCCTTGCGGCCGGGCATGCCGCCGCGCACGCCGAAGACCTTGGCCTCATAGGAAGCCGCCAGCACCACGCCGCCGCCCACGGCGATCGGCTTGCCGCGCAATGATGGATCGAGCAGCTGCTCGACGGAGGCGTAGAAGGCGTCGAGATCGGCATGCAGGATGGTGGCCGCAGCGGCGTTCGTGGCGAGCATCCTGCGCTCTCATGGTCATTTGTGTGGCATTGCAGCATTAGCTGCGTCTGTTGCAAGGGGAATTGGTAGAACATAAAGAGAACAAAAGCAGTTCCATGTCAAGCCTCCACGCGACCACATGCAAGTTTCCACAGCCTGACGATACAGCCGCGGATCGAGGCAGGTTGCGCGGCAATTCTCAGCTCTGAGGGGATGTGGCCTTGGGCCACAGAGGAGGCGCCTGGCATGAAGTGTCGACGACCATTTGCAGGTCGTTGCGCTCCACGCGCCAGAACCTCCTCTGCCGGCTTCGGTCACATTTCCCCCTCGAGGGGCGATCGCTTGCGCTATGCCGGCTTGGCGTATTGCTCGGCGCTCAAGACCTCAATGCACTGGAACGGCTGGTTGCCTTCGACCCAGGCGTCGTGGCCGGGCGGGATGGTGTAGGAAGAGCCGGCCTCGAAGGTCTTTTGCGTGCCGTCAGTCATTCGCACGGTGATCGAGCCGGACACGACATAGCCGACATGCGAGACTTGGCAGCTCTCGGTCTTGACCACCGGCTTGACGCATTCGGACCATTTCCAGCCCGGCTGCATGTTCATGCGCGCCAGCGAGTAACCCGGCAGCCGCACGATCTCGACACGCGTCTTGGCGGGCGCGCGGACCTCGTCTGGATTGTTGTGCGATTTGGATTCGAGTTTCGTCACCTTCATTGCAGCTTCGGCCATGGTAGTCCTCCCATATGTGAAGCGGCGCCTGACGTTGCGATCGTCGGCGACCGCTGTCTCATTCATACGCCTTAGGATAACGGATTGCTAATGTAATCAGGCAATGGCGAGCCCGGCCAAGCGCTTGGCGCGTTGTCGTGGAAGGGGGTGGTCCAGGCCTCCGGTCGACGGTCCGGGGCCATGTTGGAACCGAAGTCTCACCGCACGAACGCAGAGGCCCGAGGTGGCAATTTCCAGGAAACAACAGCAGCCCCATTTCATTGGCTAGCAAGCCGCCGGACAAAGTCCCTTCATCGGCGGTTGACCACGGCGTGCCCGCCATTCCTGCGATATGGCGGGCACTCCTTCCTGGGGCCGCTCTTGGAGTCGCTTGCCATGCAACCCGGCAAGAGCATCGCGAACCTGTTTGCTGCGCTGCTTTTCGCCGGCCTGGTCTGCGGCGTCTTCCTCCTCTTCGGCAAGCCGCTCTGGCCGCAACGCCATGCCCAGATGGTGGTCCCTCTTCCAATCGACACGACGGCCACCGGATCGGTACGCAAGGCCTGTGTCGAGCCATGCCTGCCGGTTCGCTTCGATCTGAAGCTCGCGCCCTTCAGGCCAGTCGATGAAAGCACGCGGGGGAACCAGTCCGCGGCTCATGCCGTTGAATGAGCGAAGGGATGGCGCTGGCGGAGGCCGCCATGGATAATTTCGAACTCATCGATCTTCTGTGCGTCATCGACGCTTGCGCGAGCGACCGTTTGGCGGGGCGTGTCGTGCCGATGTCGAAGGCAGTCGAGGAATTGCGCGTCCTGACCGGCGATTTCGTCTCGTCTGATGAGGACGCGACCAACGCCTTGACGCAGGTCGCGCTCGAGTGCGGCTGCGCGGTGCTTTTCGACGAGCAAGCGGGCGCGGATATCGTGGCCTAGGCGTAATCTCCTCCTGGAGGAGGAGGCTGGTGCTCATTTCGCCAGGGTGATCATCCGGCCCGCATACGCCGCCCGGCCCCCGAGTTCGGCCCTGCAATCCGACTTTACGGCCGAGTTCCCTATCATCGAGACAGTATCGCCGACCAGCCGCAGGCAACTGCCCTGCGCGTTCATGTCCGAATTTCCGGTATAGGTGATGGCGGCGTCGGGGGCGTAGATGAAGCCGCTCACCACCGATCCGGATCCGCCGTTGAGCGTCAGCGGCTGGGTATTGCCATGAGCCTGGAAGATGGTGATGCCGGCATAAGGGCCGCTCGCCGGCGGCGAGAGGTTCACCTGCTCGTTGGCGTTGATGATAAGCTGCGAGTTCTCCATCAGAAAGATCGTCACGCCCTGGCCGCTCAGGCTGCCGTTGCCGCCGGGCTTTATGGTGACGTTGCGCATGATGTAGGCGCCTGGATTGAGGGTGATCTTTCCCGACAAGCTCTTGTCGCAATAGGTGCCCGGCGAGAGCGTCACGGTTTTGCCATTGGGCACCGGCAGGCACAGCGTGTAGGCAGGCGGAACGATATCGGCCAGCGGATCGAACGAAGCATACTGGTTCTCCTGCGGCGCGCCGCAGGAAAGCGTGGCGTTCGGCGGAGTCAGCCCTTGCGTGCCGCCGACCGTCGAGACGCAGCCGGCGCTGACGATCGCCGAGCCGCCGCGATTGACGGCGTCGGGCGCGTCCGAATTGGCCGCGATCACGCAGCCGTTCATCGTCACATTGGTCGAGCCCTGCAGGTTGACCGCGCCGTCGGCATGCTGATCGAGCGCGAGCACGCAGGCTTGCGTGCCGGGTTTGAGCTTGACCGAGGCGGTGCGCGTCGCCTGCCAGGCCGGCATGCCGCTGATGAAGGCCGGCCGGCTGATGCTCGACGACAGCGAAATGAAATAGGCGCCCGGACCGCGGCTTGCACTGGCCTGGAAGGCAGCGAGGCTGCCCGATAGTTCCTGCGCGTCGGCCGCGCTCATATTGGCGGCGAAGAAGGTCTGGCCGAGTTGCTGCACGTCGCTTGCCGACATGCTCGGCAGGTATTTCGTGCCGATCGCCAAGCCAGCCGCATCCAGCGAGTTCTGCAACTGCGCGGCGTCGTCGCTCGTGCCTATCAGATCGACGGATGCTGCCACGCCAAGCATAAGCGGCACCATGGCGACCGCGGTCGCAATTGCAAAGTTGCCGCGCCTCGATGACAAAAAACGTCCCAACATTGAGCCCATCCTCGCAGCCTGCGAGATGTGATATGCGCGCCGTCTCAACGAGCGATTTGCAAAAAAGATAAAATGCAAGAAATGCTAAAATGGCATGTCTTCCCAATACTTATGCCTTAAGTCCTACGGGCCTTAGGCCTTAGGTCTTAGTGGGTGCGGCGCAAGGTAGGGACAGCGGCGCGCTGGGGTCCCACCGGCGCAAATCGAGCGAAATAATTAGGCATTCGTTCATATCGCAATGATGACGTGACGGCTGGGATAGCTTGGGCGCGCTTGGCCATGGCCTTTTCGGGTCGTTTCTTCGGACATCTTTTTTCTCGACTTTTTTTTCGACGCTTTTGCGAAGGCAAGGGCGGCAATGTCGCGACCATCTTCGCGCTCACCCTGCCGGTCGTCGTCGGCGGCGCGGGGCTCGGCGTCGAGACCTCCTACTGGTATTATTCGAGCCTGAAGCTGCAGGCGATCGCCGACGCCGCCGCCTATGCCGGTGCGTTGGAGAAGATCGCCGGATCCAACACGGATGCCATCACCGCCGCCGCCACGTCATCGGCCGCTTCGAATGGCCTTGGTGCGGGCACCATCGTCGTCAACACCCCGCCGGCGTCCGGACCGAACACGGCCAGGAAGGCGGTGGAGGTCATCCTCAACCAGGATCTCGACCGGATCTTCACCTCCATCTTCACGCAGACCAAGGTGCCGGAGCGGGCGAGGGCGGTGGCGCTGATCACCGATGCCTCCAAAGCTTGCATCGAAGCGCTCAATCCCTCGGCCTCCCAGGCGGCACTTTTCTCGGGCAGTACCAGCGTCAAACTGACCGGCTGCGTCATCATGGCGAATTCGATCGCCAACGACGCCATCAAGGTCCAGGGATCGGCCAGTCTTCAGGCTGATTGCCTAATCTCGGGGGGAGGCGTCGTGCTGAACAATCCGGTGCCGATGGTCTGCAAGGCCCCGATCACCCACGCGCTGCCGGCGGCCGACCCGTTCGCCAGCTTGCCGGCCCCCGCGACCTCGAACCCATGCCAGAAGATCAATGGCAACAAGACGACGCAGACGATCCAGCCCGGGACCTACTGCAGCGGCATGAACCTCAACGGCAATATCACGCTTTCTCCCGGTGTCTATGTCGTCCAGGGCGATTTGAAGATCAATGCGGGTGCCGTCATCCAAGGCAGCGACGTTACGATCTACATGGCCGGCAGCAACACTGTCAGTATGAACGGCAACGCCACTGTGACGCTGGCCGCCCCCACCACGGGCACCTATTCCGGCGTGCTGTTCTACGGCGACCGGACCGGGACGGCGGCGCAAAGCACTTTCAACGGCACCGCGACCTCGCTTCTGACCGGCGCAATCTATTTTCCCAGGCAGCAGGTCAATTATCTCGGCAATTTTTCGGGTAAGAACGGCTGCACCCAGGTCGTTGCCGATACCATCCAGTGGTCGGGCAATTCGACCATCAACCAGGACTGCTCGACCCTTGGGATGAAGGACGTCCCGGCCGCCCAGGCAGTCGCGGTGGTCGAGTGAAATCCGCTGCCCGTCGATTCATGCCGGCCATTCGCGACGAAGCGGGCATCGCCGCGGTGGAACTCGCGCTTGTCTTGCCTGTCTTATGCGCGGCGTTGCTCGGAATCATGGACGGTTGGTCCTATGTCACGGGTTCGCTGTCGATGCGCGCCGGCGTGAAAACGGCGGCCAACCTCGTGATGGCTGGCTCCGCTGACGACAGCGCGATCCAGGCTGCCGCCCTGGCAAGCTGGGAAAACAAGCCGTCCGACGCGCAAGTCGCGATTAGCCGCATCTACCAATGTGGAACCACAATAGTCGATGCTTCGACCTTATGCAGCGGGTCGAAAGCGCCATCCGTCTATGTCCAGATCCAGGCATCTGGCACCTGGATTCCGCCCTTCACCTTCGGCCCCTATCCGGACAACACCGCTCTCGGTCTGCTGCAGGTGATCCGTGTTCGCTAAAGGAAGATCCGGGGCATTTGAGCTTAGGGCATTTGGAACCAATGTCTCGGGCGGCGCTGGTCTCGAATTCGCGCTGGTCGCGCCTTTTCTCATCATGCTCCTGTTCGGCATCTTCGCCTTCGGCTGGTCGATGAACAGCATATCCAGCGTGCGCTACGCGCTCGAAGCCTCGGCGCGCTCCCTGCAGCTCAACAACACGCTGACGCAGGCCGACATCCAGGCGGTCGCAACGCAGAAGCTGCAGGCGCTGGGCCTGCAGAACGTGAATGTCACAATCACCACCGACCCGGCGAGCGGTGGCTTTCGCATGGCGCATGTCAACGCCAGCTATGCTTTCGTCATCAGCTTCCCCTATTTCAGCAATTTCCCGATCAGCTACACCACCTCGGTGACCGTGCCGCTGGTCGGTAGCTAGGCAGTGCTCGCTCTATCAATGGCGACCGCGTGCCAAGAAGCTCGCGTCCATCATGACCCACAACGAGAACGTTGACACCGACATGGTGGAGTGGACCATCCGCAAGTAGCTGCCTCCCGTTTCGCCGTTTCTGCGGCAACGGAGGTAGTTGACTGCTCGGGGCTAGCAGCCTTCCGTTGTCGTTTTCATCTGGCCGGGAGCGTTCGATTTGGCGCTGGTGTCCTGCTGGCCGGGGGCTGCCTGCTTTGCGCTGCCCGCCTGCTGCCCAGGCGCGCAATCCTTCGCGGAATTCGAGTTGGTCGAATTCGTCGTGGTCTGGTCCGTGTCCTGGCTGCTGGGCATCGTGGTCGTGGCCGACGACGATGAAGAGGCGCCCGACGACGTGCCCGATTGGGCCGTGGCCAGACCACAGGACAAAGCAACAAAGGCGGCAGTGAGAAGAATTCGGTTCATGATGACTGTCCTTTTTAGGCAATGTCCCTTCGCTTGTTTAACCTTGACCTCCCGACAGGGTTCCGATGGTCCATATATTCCCGATTGCGGGCGATTTTCGCGGCTGCAATTACCCCTTGGGACCATGGTCTGGCACGACAAGGGCCCTCATTGTTCCAAACGGCCCTAGGAGGTTCGGCCCTTTGTATTTTTGTTTAATTTCAATAGGTTAAAGGGAATTTTCGCGAGAATGGCCGGGCGGCGGCAGCCATGCTCTCATTTCGCGACCGCAATTGCTTAAAGTTTATCCGACGCCATTAGGAAATTCTCATAAGAGGCTGTCTAGCGGTTGGGCCAAGCGACGATTGATCTGCGGAGAAGCACAATGACATTGCGAAAGACACTCCTGGCATCCCTTGCCATTCTTGCGCTCGCGGCCGCGCCGGCGCTTGCAGGCGCCGGCGGTAATGGCGGCGGGAACGGCAGTGGTGGCGGCCACGGCAATGGTGGCGGCCACGGCAATGGCGGAAGCCATGGCGGCGGCAATAGCAATAGCGGCAACGGCGACGGCAATGGTAATGGCGGGGGCAACGGCAAGAGCGGCGCCTCGCACGGCAAGTCGGCTTCGGGCCACAACAAGAGCGCCGATGCCAGCGCGTCGGATGACAGCTCGACCGATGACGCGACGACTGACGATACGACTACGGCCGCCACGCCCAAGGAAAAGAACATTCACGCCAAGCTCGGCCGGCTGAACTCGCTGCAGCGCAACATCAACGCTTACATGAATTCGAAGAGCAAGAAGTTCGCCGGGATCCAGGCTTATGTAACGCAAGCCGCGGCGGCCCAGAACGCGCAGGCCGCGCTCGACGCGGCAAACGCCCAACTGACCGCCGACCAGAGCAAGCTCACCGGCCTCACTCAGCAGCTCGCTGATCTCAATGCGACCGACACAACGGGCTTCACGCCCGAACAGCAGGCGGCTCTCGATGCGCAGATCGCTGACGTTCAGGGGCAGATCGATGCGCAGAACGCGGCAATCACGGCCGACAACCAGGCCGTGACCGATGCTCAGACTGCGGCTGACAACGCGCCCGCCCCCACTGATGCCTCGTTGGATGCAGCCCTTGGCGACATGGCCAACAAGCCCGTCGACGCGGACGTCACCGCCTGGGCCAAGGATACGCTGGCGGGCAAGATAGACGCCGCTGCCGCCGCCACGGCGACGACGACCACATCGACGACAACGACCCCATAAGGCCGGCCGAACCGACCAGAGGGCGAACGAAAACGCCGCCGGGCCTCGCCCGGCGGCTTTTCGTTTGGGAGCGATGGCAACTCATTCGCGGTCTCGGAAAAAAATTGGTTCGCCTCGGTGTTTTCGTTCTTATCGGCTTTGGTTTGGTGAGACGGGCCAAATGCGGCAGCCCGTCGGACCTCAGTCACCTTGTGTCGATGAGACGAGCCCGCCACTGGTTCAGGGTCTGTAGGCGGGTTTTCGATGATCGGCCTAATCGGCGTGATTGAGGAGGCGAGTGGCGTCGGGGCGATCCCGGCCGTGCCTGGTCCCGGCGTGATCGATGCCCTCGACCGTGATGGCGAATGTTCCGTTTTCGGTTCTGCCGATGAAGCCCTTCGCCTTGAGATACCACAGATGGAATTCCAGGTGCTCGCGAGGGCAGCCTGACAAGCGCTCGAGCTCCTCGTCGCCGATGCCCGGATTGTTGACGTCGCGCCGGCGCCTCACATAGAGGAGTGACAGCAGATTGGCCTGGATGATGCTATCCCTCTCCATGCCGCCGCCATCGCGCGCTCCTTCCGTGAGCTCGTGACGAAGGCCAAGATGTTCGCGATACAGGATATCGTACTGTGTCCGTTTGACCGGATCGCGAAGCGTATTGTGGGCTTCCACGATCTCGCTGAAACGCGATTCATTGCCGGTTTCCCGATTGTCGGGATGGTAGCGCATGGCAAAGTAGCGGAAGATCCGCTCGATGGTCTCCGAATTGGCGTTCGGGCTTATTTCCAGAAGTTCGTAGTAGTCGATGAACATGTAATCGTGCTTCCGAAATTACGGAAACCACTCCCCCGAGCCGAAGCATTGCCCAAACGCCGCGCACTTGCAAGGCGCCCAGGCTGGTCTCGAACCGCTATGGCCGGCGCGAATGCCCGCCATACGAAAATGTAACATCGCGGCCACAATTGCGAGAACTTTCGAGCCGAATTCGGCGAACCTCCTCTCGACTACTAAGCAACGTGAAGGCGCAGGGCGTCTTGTACTCAGGAGAATCAATGGAAACCAGACGTGGATATTCGTTTTTTCAGATCGGCCTGCATTGGTTGACCGCAGCGCTGGTGTTATTTCAGCTCTTCTTCAGTGAGAGCATGACGGCTGTCGTGGACGCAGCTGAAGGCGGACAGGCGGTATCCGCGACGGACCAGGCGCTCGGCTCCGCTCACTACTGGGTCGGCCTGGCCATCCTTGCGCTTGTGCTTGTTCGATTGATCGTCAGACTGGCATTCGGCGCGCCGGCTCCCGCTGGCCGGGGACCGAGATGGATGCAGCTTGCCGCGCACGCATCCCACGGCCTGTTCTATGTGCTGTTGCTGGCGGCGCCCGCAATAGGCCTTCTTGCGTTCTATCTGGGCGACCCTTGGGGTGACATTCATTCGCTTGCCAAGCCGACGTTCATCGTGCTGATCGCAATCCACGCCGTGGCGGCGCTCTACCATCAGTTCTGGCTCAAGGATGGGACGCTGAAGCGCATGCTTTCGCCCGCCGGCTAGAAGGGAAGGGACGCCCCCGGTCGGCGAAAGGCTTGCTCCGCCACTGGGAAGCTTACCTGACCAACCCGCTGTCGCGGTGGAATAAATCCTGCATTCTGCTACGTTGGCCATCTTTGAAATCAGGTGGCAACCTGGATGGGGCCGACCTCAAGCCCGGCTCCCTTTTTTGGCTCGCGTCGAAAGAGGCGAGCCATTTTTTTGCGAGGCCCTCTGCCGGATGCTCGCCCCAACCTCGCTGCTTTCGCCCGATGGCCACGCCGACCTAAGTGTGTGATGGCTAATATGACTTGAGCGATGTAGACTGGGCTCGGGTTCACAGAGGCATTGGGAGGAGAACAAAATGCCACGGGTTTCGGAGCTTTTTTTCAAGACGGCCATCATCTTTCTTATCCTGGGCATCGCTGCCGGACTGCAGATGGCAATTTCGGGCGATCATGGCGCCTTCCCGGCGCATGCTCACATCAACCTTCTCGGCTGGGTCACCAGTGCTATTTTCGGCGGCTATTATGCGCTCAACCCTGCCAAGGCCGAGCGCCGCATCGCCATGATCCATTACGGCCTCTACACGGTCGGCATCGTGATCATGCTGCCGGCGCTCTACTGGATGCTGGCGGCAGGCCATCCTGAGATCGAGCCCGTCGTGGCGATCGGTTCGCTGATCGTCGCTGCCGCGGTCCTGGTCTTTGGCTTCGTCGTCTTCTCGTCGACGGAAACGGTGCGCTCGGCCACACCGGCCACCGCGCGCTAGGCGAAATCGAGCAGGGGTTTCAGGCGGGCGCGGATTGCAGCCTCCGATCAGGAGGGACTGCAAGCCGGCGTTTGGTTGCGCCGCATCGGCTTTGATGGCGGCGCATTTGGCGCCGATGCAAAGTGAATGGCGGTCTATCGGCTCCGATGCAATTGATTGCGCCTCGGCCCTGCCGAGGTACAACCCGGCCCCTGCGTTCGAACTGAGGAAGCAGCGGGCCGGACTATTGCGGCGTGGATGCCTGTCGCCAAGCAATAGATGATCGGCCTGCGGCCGACCGAGCGCGAGGTGATTAGGGAAGCAGTTTCGGGAACAGCCGCAAGATGAGAGCGTGGATGATGCCGTCGCGCTCGAACGGGCCGGGTATCTTGGCGGGTGCCGCGCTTGCGTCCGCTTTGCTTTCGTCGGTTACGCGGGTCTCACCATGCACGAGCCAGAGCACGGCCACGAAATAGCCGGCCTGCAGAACCACGGCCGCCAGGAATGTCCAGCCGATCGCCATCCAGACAGACCCCGTGGACATGAAGGTCCAGCCGAGGATGATCAGAAGCGTGCCCACCATTCCCACAAGAAACTGCGGAAAGTACATTTGCCCAACCGAGCGCCGCGACCACATTCGACCATCAGCGATCTCGCCCATATCTCTACCCATCGTGACCCATGCACCTTTTCCAGGTGGACCGCAAGCTTGAACGATTTTCCGGCGGCCCCGTCGCCCTTTGGTCGGCCCTGACAGGGACGACGGACGCAGGACTTCCGTCGTGACAACTGGCAATTGCGCCGGATCGTTCCCGACTCGGCGACATTCAAGTCCTGCCTAATGGACCGCAGTGCATGCGGGCGGCTGCCTGCCGGGTTTAGATGCCTGTCCACGCAAAAGGCCCGCCACCTGGGCGGGCCCTTATCCGCTATGCTGACCGGATCAGCTCAGGATCACTACGATCTTGTAGGTGTGCGGGTCGACGATGACGATGCGTCCATCGGCCAAGACGAAATACTCATAGTTCTCGTAAGCCGGAACGATCTTGACGATGCGTGCCGGCAGACGGTGCAGGCGCACCTTGTGGCGCGGCACCTCGACGCCGACCGAGATATCGAAGCTGACGTCGCGAACCGGTTCGACATGGCTCTCACGAATGACCTGCGTGATCTGCGTCTTCTGTTCCACCGTGACGTTGTTGATCGACGCTGTCTTGTTCTGGTCGGTCTCGACGTTGGTGTTGCCCTGAGCGTTCTGCTCGGTGGTGGTGCCGGTCTTACCCTGGGCATTCTGCTCAGTCTGCATCTTGGTGGTGCCACCCTGAGCGTTCTGCTCGGTGGTGGTGCCAGTCTTACCCTGAGCCTGCTGATCGGTCTGGATCTTCGTCTTGTCCTGGGCATTCTGCTGGGTGGTCGTACCGGTCTTGCCCTGCGCGTTCTGCTCAGTCTGCATCTTCGTGGTGCCCTGAGCGTTCTGCTCGGTGCTGGTACCGGTCTTGCCCTGTGCCTGCTGCTTCTTCTTCAGCTGTGTGTTGTCCTGGGCGTTCTGGTCGGTATTGGCGCCTGACTGACCCTGGGCCTGCTCGTCGGTCTTCATCTTGGTCTTGCCTTGAGCCTGCTCTTCGGTGTTGGCGCCGGCCTTGCCCTGGGCGTTCTTCTGGGTCTGCGACTTCATTTCGCCCTGGGCCTGGCCGCCGGCCTTACCGCCCTTTTGGCAATCGGCCGTGCCGGCCGCGCAATTGTTGTCGCCGCCGCTCGGCTGTGCGGATTCGGTCTGCGCCATCGCCGCGCCGCAACCGACGCCGAGCGCGATCATGCTTGTGATCAGCAGATGTTTCATTGGATTTTCTCCTCGGAAAGTCGGTCCCTTCGTATGGGTAACCCCACCCGAAACGCATTGTTCCGAAATAGTTGCAACCGGTGGGAGGCTTTGGTTCGCGGAACACGGCGGCAGCTGCTTTGCAGGCGCCGGTCCAGTTTTTGCAGGAACAAGGGTAGGCGAACCGCGTTACGACAATGCCGACCCGCTGTGGAAAATCGCAGGCGCAGCATCAAGGCGTTCAAATCCACATAGGAGAGACTACCAATGAAAATGCACCTCACCTCCGCCGCCGCTGGCTTCCTGCTGCTTGCTGGTATTGGCGCGGCTGCCGCGCAGGATGTCGTGATCGCGCCGGAGCAGGAAACCGTCATCAAGGAATACGTGCATAAGCAGCCGCTAGCCTCGGTTAAGGTTCCGGGCGTCGAGCTGAATATCGGCAGCACGCTTCCCGACACGGTCGAATTACACGAAGTGCCGAACGTGAAATACCGTTACGTCGTCGTCGATAACCGGACGGTGATCGTCGACCCCAGCACCCGCAAGATCGTCAAAGTCCTCGATTGATCGATAGCGCGCCAAATCGGATGGCCCCCCGCCCGGTGAGGGCGGGGGGCCGTTAACCGATTATTATTTTGTTACCATATGCTAACGGAACCTTCCTCCTGCGCTTGAGTTAGCGGCTCTGGTTCACGCTGTCCTCATAGACAACACAAACCAATGGCAGGGTGAAGATTCGGGCGGTGGCAACAGATACGGGCGGGGCGAGGAGGAGTTTACCAACATGTCGAAACGAGAAATCGGAACATCCCGTTCGCTCGGGCTGCGTGTCGCCGATCTCAAGGCCAGGATACGGGAGGCCCGGATCACCGAGCATGAGATGAAGGCCTTTCAGAAGGTCGCGGCCATCATGGGGGGCGGAGAGGGCTCCCTACGTATTGAGGCGGACGATCTGATCGCCGCGTCCTTCGTCACCGAGGCGCTGGGCGAATCGACGCCGACCTGACAGCGGCTACCCAGCCCGAATCACGGAGAGATGCAGTCGAGCGTCAGCCGGCGAGGCGCCGGTTGGAAGCGAACTGGTGCTCGGTGCGGTTCGAGGTGCTGCCCAAATCCGCATAGCTATCCGCCCGTTCGCTCCAGCCGGGCTCCGAGCCGGTCGAAGCGGCCTTGCGCCGCCTCGGCACTCGGGCCTACCCAGGCGCGTGGCGGTTCTGCGCCCGGCTTTCGCGGGCCCGGCTGCGCCTGATCTTTGCTTCGCGCAGCGTCACGACCGGATCGGCGCCGGTCCACTCAATCCCCGCCTTCTTCGCAAAAATCAGGAACGCCTGCCGCGCCTTGTCGAGATCGATCCCTCCGCCCCGCGCCGCCTCGCAGGCGCGCAGCGCCGTGACGTAGCTCGCGTCCCGCGCAGCCGGCGGCCATTCCTTGAGGAAATTCTGCATCGCGGTCAGTGAGGTGATCTCGCGCTTAAAACCGGCGCCGACGGCGATCGCCACCGGGGCCCGAAGTTCGATGTCGCTTCTGATGGAACCTTCGTGCATATACCTCGCCCTATGAATTCAAAGTCTTAGGGAGTTTCAATACCTTCCAATGCGGGGCCGATGCGAAGGTTCCGCCAAATCAATTAGTCGTCGCTGACGGAACAACACCTTGCCGAGGGCGTTGCCCCCGGGAGCTCCAACGTTCGATCTGCCGGTGTTTCCGCTCCCGCGGAGGCAGGCGGAGCTCGCCAACGCAACAGGAGAGAAACGATGAAAACCACCCTCATTCCCGCTGTCGCCGGCCTGGCTCTGATGGCCGGCATCGGCATCGCGGCCGCGGACGAGGTGATCGTCACCCCCGAGCAGCAGACCGTGGTCAAGGAATATGTCCACAAGCATCCGATCGCCTCGGTCAACGTGCTTGGCCTTGAGCTTGGTGTGGGTTCCACGGTACCTGACACTGTCGAGCTGCAGCAGGTACCGGACGTCCAGTACCGCTATGCGGTCGTCAATGACCATACGGTGCTGATCGATCCCGGCACGCGCCGCGTTGTTCAGGTGATCGAGTAGATCAGCCTTGAAGAGCCCGATCCCTCACCGAAGCATCGGGGAAGGATCGGGCTCTTTTCGCATCCGGGCATAAGGCCTAAGATAGGCAGCGGTTTGGGAGGCAACGAAGCGCGGAAGGAGTCGTTGCCATGCACCATCCACACGTCGAATCACCTGACATAGCACGCCAAGTCGACAAGCTTTTAGCCGAGCATAGGACTGGCCTGCTGTCGATGCACGAGGCAATTACCCTGTTGCGGAAACGCACGGGAACCGACCGCTCTGATGCGGATTTGGCCGGATTGATTACAAAGAAGGCAGCGCATCTGGGCATCGCGGTCGTCACCGACGGACGCTAAGCGCCGCTCAGGTCGGTCGCTATTCGTGATACCGAAGACGCCACGCGAAAATTCGGCTAATGTTCGCGCCGGGGAACCGTCCCAACATCAGGAGGCGACAGTGACGGACGACAGGCACGAACGCATTCGCCAGCGGGCACACGAGATCTGGGAGCAGGCGGGCCGGCCCGAAGGCGCTCACATGGAGCACTGGGACCAGGCGGTTGCCGAGGTAGACGGGGCCGGCAAGTCGGCGGCAAAAAGCCCGAAGAAGGCTGCCGCCAAGGCCGACAAGCCGAAAGCCGCCAAGCCGGAGAAGCCGGCCAAGGGCCCTGCCAAGGCGAAGTCTCCCGCCAAGAAGACCAAGGGCTGACCGCCCAGCCAAGGCCCGCACCCTTTCCACCGGGTCATGTGACGGTGCGCTCGACGCTCCGTGTGTGAGACCTGTGCCCGAAGGCTATGCGCGTGCGAAAAGTCGTCTTGATCATGACCATGTCGATCGACGGATATGTTGTAGGGCCGGTAGGAATGTCGACGGGCGGTTTTCCTGAACCGGCAGAGCTCAAGCGCTGGAAACTCGATCGCATCAGTCGCGCTGGCACACACATCATGGGCCGCGTGAGCTACGAGGAAATGGGGCCGTACTGGCAAAAATCCGAGGATGCCTATGCCGGGCCGATGAACGACATCCCTAAGGTCGTGTTTTCGAAAACGCTGAAGGAGGCGACTTGGCCAGAATCCACCACAAGCCGGCGGCGAAATCATTGCTTGGGGCGGCGCGGGGTTCGCCCAGTCATTGTCAAAGGCAGGGCTGGTTGATGAGTACGTCATCCTGACTCGGCCGATCGCCTATGGCGCCGGCAAACCCCTGTTCAGCGGTTTGGCGGACGCGCTCAAGCTAAACGTCCTCGTCACGGCGGCTTACGATAACGGCACCATGCTTCGCATCTACGCCCCCCGCTGAACCATCACGGATTTCTTCGGCGCGGCGTTGGCAACCTTGTTCAAGATGGGAGCGAAGTTCGATCCCGACTTCTCCTAAAGCCATGGCAGATTGACCCGCATTGCGCTGAAACCGCAAGACCTGGAAGCAAATCTCCGACCGAGTGTGGGTCGCCCCTCCGTTCCCGGCAAGACGGCGTTGGCCGCCCACGTCGACGACTTCGACAACCGCATCACCCGCGCCTTTGAGAACGCCTCGATCTCGGCCGCGCTTGCCGCGTCCAACCTTCGTTCAGGGCGAGCATTTCGGCCTGCGCCTCAATGGGCAATATCGGCGACGCCAATGCCTTTGGCATCACCGGCGCCGCGGTGCTGAGCGAAGGCTTCGAGCATGGCGGCCGACTGACCGGCACGCTCGGCATTGCGCTGCAGTTCAACTGGTAGGAGAGGCTACCGTTTTCCTTGATTTCCGGCGTATCGCGCGACCGCACACAGGAAGGCCAGCGCGGCCGTATCGCAAGCCGCCCGCGACGGCGACGGACCCTTGGCGAAAAGGACCGCGTCCGCGACGGGGATCGTCAGGCCGTGCTTCCGGGCGAATGAGGTGACTTCGTAAGGCTGATCGTCGGGTTGTATGCTGATGTCGATGCGCTGGTCCATCAAAACGAATTCCTCCCTGATATGCAGGCTTACCCTCCTTCGCCTGAGAGGAATTAACCATCGGCCGCTCACGCGCGTCCACCAATTGGCAATTGTGTGAAACGATGCATTTTTCGAGCCGCAGAGCCAAGGGTTGCAGCGACATGATTGTTCGCTTCTCGGATGGTCTTGGAGTTCTTTCCTCTCCACAACGGAAGAGGTGAGAACGCTCCTCACCAAGCGTCGCTCGACCGTGCAAACCTTACCCCTGCCGCGATCATCGCGCTTTCACAGTCGCTGATCAGCCTGAGGTTCCGCAGATACCGCGCCACTGTCTCCGGCAGCCAGGCTGCACAGGCCTCGACATAGGCGCGGCCATGCAGCAGCGTGCCGGTCGAAAGCCGCTCGTCCTTCTCGGCGATTACTTTCAGATATTGCCGGATGAAGCGGATGTCGTCGGCGATGTCCTGGCTGGCCATGCGCCAGGCGCCGGCAAGGCGTTCGCGCCCGGCGAGCGGCAGTGGCGACAGCAAGGGGCGGGAGAGATCAGCGAAAGCGGCATGGTTCGCGGTGTCCAAGCAAATTCCCTCAAAAGAAGGGAAGTATCGTACTTTATGTACGAAAAGCAATCAAGCGGGATTTCGTACGATTTGAACGATAAAGTGGCTCTAAGAAATCCGCGGAAAACTTATAACAAGCTGGCGCTCGACTGGACGGTCAACACACATTCAACTATCTGCCTTTTTCCTGCTGAACAGCCTTCTCAGCCACACCAGTGGCACCAGCAAGACGAAGGCGCCCTTCTTCAGCACCACGAGGGCGAGCGCGATCAGGCCGGCGCTGGCTGCCCCGCCATACTTGACGCCGAGCGTTGCCGCCAGCACGCCCAGCGCACCGTAGCCGGCCATCTTGTCGCCGCTGGAGAATTCAAAATAGGACGAGCCGGCCTGTGGCTTGTAGGCGGCGGCCGATGCCGCGACGATCTTCTGTACGTCATCGCTGGTGACGTTGCCGTTCACCGGCACGATCTTCATCGGGACATAGCCCTGCCGATCGAAGATCGAGACCGAGATGTTGATCGTCCTCTCGCCGCTCCAGTTCAGGATGTTGGAGTAGTAGAGAATGTTCTTGCCCTTGTCGATTTGCGGATAGACGAGCCAGCCGTCGAAGCGGATTTCCTGTCCGGACCGCTCCGATTGCGCTTTCACCGATTCCTTGAAGCTGTCCTCGATCGAGCTGATTTCCTGGTTGCGGTCACTGGAATCCCAGTCCGCCAGGCTCACATAGCCGTCCGACACCGGCTTCTCGACGGTCAGATTGTCGATTTCCGGGGTCAAGCCGAAGATCGATTGATCGATCGTGCCGCACTGGTCGTGGTCCCAGCCAAACTCCTTCACCACCAGATTGCAGCGGTCCTCTGGCTTCAGGTAGAAAGCCCCGCCGCCAGCTGGACTGGTCATGCCTCTTGCCACGCTCAAAGGCTGGGCAAAATCCTGCGGATGATAGTTCGCGTCCTCGGCATGCGCGATGACCGGCTGACCGACAGAGCAGACAAACGCCAGCAGAATGGAAATCAGATATTCCGTGACAGATTTGCGCACAAACCCCTCCACTAATGAGACCCCAGCCTCACGCAGCTACGATCTAACGGGATTTCAACGACAGGCACAAGACAGGAGAGTTCTTTTTTTGTTCTTGATGCCGGAGAATATTCCGTAATCCTCCTGCCAGTTCTTATCTGACCTGCAAGCCCGGCTTTCACTTGGATATCTGCCTGTAAGTGGCCAGAGCCGCCGACGGCTTTCGCGGTACATCGCACGGCAGACCTTCATCACATGACCAGTGCAGCGCCTGGTCACCGGGGCCTAATTCTTCACGATGGCGTAGAGCAGGGCGGTTTTGATGTGCCACCCGGGTTCGCCATGCATTACCAGGGCGGCCTCATAGAATCTTGCCATGGCCGGGCAGAGGCCTGGGAAGTCTTGGTTGGCGTTCGAGATAGCCTCCATCTCGGCCGGCGTGCCGCCGATCTTTGTGAAAACGTCGGCGACCAGCGACCAGTCCTGATCGCTAGGCACGGCCGCTGGCAGGCCGCTTCTTTTGGCGGCGCCAAAGGCGCGGAACAGCGTGGCGCCGATCCTGTCCAGGTCAGCCCGGAAATCGTAGCCGGGCGCACTGATCGCGTCCGGCCCGTTGCGCAGGTAATTGTTGCAGGTAGCCGGCGTTTCGCGCGCCATGACGTGATTGAGCATGTCGAGTTGCGCCGAAAGCGCTTCCGAGACGTTGCTGTCCGGCGCCGAAGGTAGGAGCGGTGCATATCTGTGCCTCAGATCGGCGACCGCCTGCCTGCTGGCATTGCGCACTTCTGTTTGGTTTCCGGTCTGGGCCGCGGCAGTGATCTTGCCCAGCATCGCATCGTAGTCGTCCGGAAATTCGCGGGCGATAGCCTCGAAGATCTGGAGATCCTGCTTCGGATTTCGGCATCGATGTCGGCGGTGGTCACCGGCTGGGGCGGCATCTCCACTGACTGATAGTGGTGATGCCTGCCGCCGCCGAACATCGTTGGCATCACTTCAATCCCAACGATGCTTGCGGGGACGACCGCCGCCACTTGCAACCATTTCCAAGGTGACATCTGCTGGCCCCCTGTAGCCGACGTTCAATTAGACTTGAGACTCGGCGCCTTCTTGCGATCGGCCTCGGCACGCTTATGGTTGCCCTTGGCCTCCCACACCAGGCACAACCATCCCTGCCAGCGCCAGGAGCAGCCCGCGCGGGACCCAGGCAACAAACGCGCGCATCAGCGCGCCGGTGCGGCGTGACATGATTAATCCCCCCGGAGTAATCGCGACTGTTCTCGCGGATACCTATACAGTTCTGTTTTTGTTCCCTAATGCAAGCAGAAATTGCGGTGGCTGCATTTATGCCGTTGGGGTGAGCCAAATGGAGCTTGGCGAGGACCTTGCAACAGGGGCATGAAGCACAGCAGCGCCTCAGGCTGCGGCATCGCTCCCAAGGGCTCACATATCGATCATCGACCGCTTCACCCGTCCGATGATGGTGATCGCGCCCTCCAGCTCCGGCGGCGGGATGTCCAGATAGGACGCCGGCTGGAACGGCGGATTGTCGTTCGGGCGATAGCGCTTGTAGGTGGCGCGCCCCGTCTCGTCGGCGATCACGTAGCAGCCATTGGTCACCAGCCGCTTGTCGCGCAGGTTAACGAAGATGATCGAATCCGGCGGCGAGATCTTGTTCATCGACGGCCCATCGACGCGCAACGCAATCCATTCGCCTTCCTCGAGATCGGCGGTGGGGATGGTCGGATAGTCGGAGAGGTTGACCACGCTGTCCTGGCTGCCGAGCTCGCCGGCGCTGATCCAGGACACGATCGGCACGTCGATGGTGACGGGCGAAGAGGCGAGGCTGACCGGCGCCGCTTCCGCGCCATCCGCGTTGAACAGCAGCCAGCCGGGATCGACGCCGAACAGCCGGCCGTATTTCTCCGCCGCTTTCCGAGACAATGGCCGGTTGCCGTTCTCGTGGCTGATCAGCGTGTTCTTGTTGATGTCGCGCAAAGCGCGGGCCGCATCGCTGGGCGAGGCATAGCCGGCCTGCGCGCGCGCCTGCTGCAATCTGTGCCGGGAATCCATCATCGTACAAAATGCCTGAAAATAATCGTCCAATATGTACGATTTTGCTTGCGCAGCATTCGTACATAACGTACGCTTAGCGCATGAATGAACATCCCGCAAGCATTTCCGCACTGCCGGTGATTCCGGCGCCGCCCACGAGCATCTCAAGGCTTGTTGGTTCCTCGCAGCGCATCGACGCTTTCGCCGCCGAGCAAGGGGAGGCGGCATGAACGCGTTGCCCCCGTCTTTCCAGTTCGAACTGTCTTGCCCGTTCGAATCGCCCGTCGAATTCCAATCGTCCGGACCGTCCCCGGTCCGGACGCATTCCGGGGCGCTTGCCCCGGATCCGGTCGAACCGCCCGCACCCCGGTTCACCGGAACGGCCGGAGCCGCTCCTCCCCCGGCTCCGGCCCCCATGTCGGGCACAAGCTGCATCCGCACCGAGGACGGCACCGTCATCCTGTTCGACAGGGTGACGGGCCGGGCGGTGTCGGGCCTGACGCGAACCGCCGCCGAGGCCGCGCTCCTTCGCTTGAAGGCTCCAAGCGTCGCCTGACCTTCAACGCTTTCGCTGACCTGATCCCCAACGGCCTTTCGGCCGAAACCCTGGCGCTTGGCCTGAAGCCTGGCGCTTCGCACTAAGCGCTTCGCAATCAATGGAATGAAACGATGGCAGCCGCCTACACCGAAAAGGAAATCGACGAGATCGCCGCGTTGCTGAAGGAGGGGCTGTCGGCCTCACGCATCGCCGGTCGCTTCAGCGCGCTGCGCGGCAGTCCGGTCTCGCGCAACGCCATCATCGGCATCGTCCACCGCAATGCCGGCTTGAGCGCCATCGGCTTCGCCAATCCCAAAGGCGGCCGCGCCGGCGGCAGGCCGAGAAAGTACGCCCGGCCCGATCGTCCTAGCCGGCGGGGCAGGGCGGCGACCGGAGGGATGGCATTGTCGGAGCCGGCCGTGCTTTCGAGATATGCCGAGCTGGCAGAGGGCGCCGGCGCGGAAGCTGCCAATCTTCCCCCTTGCGGGGGAGATGCCCGGGAGGGCAGAGGAGAGTGCTGTCCCGCCGACGCTCCGGTCTATGAAGTTCCCTCTGAGCCGAGCAACGTCACCGTCCGTACCCCCAAGCCCAAAAAGCCCAAAGCCCGCAAACCCGCGCTCACGCTGCCACCCGCCTGGCTCGCACCCAGCGCCCGCGAAAAATCCGAAGCGCATCTCTACAAGCTCCCGGCGCCGCCGCCTCCAGTGAACCCTGGCCGGCAGCCGCATGTCGCGGCCATGCGCTTCCTCGACTGCCTGTTCGGCCGCTGCCGCGCGCCGCTCGATCTTGCGCTGCGCGAGGATGCCGAATCCGATCCCGTTGGCGCGCGCCCGGGACCGGACATGCTGTGCTGCGGCCTGCCGACGTCGGCTACGCGCTCCTACTGCGCCCATCACCATGCAAGGTTTCACGGCCATCGCGGGAGCTGATGGCGAACCGGCGAAGACACAGCCAGCCTCCCTAAGTAGGGGAAATGCCCGGTCCGCCCGGCGCAGCTGGTGCGCAGGACGAGCATGGCAGGGAGGGCCGCGCCGTCCCACCAACCTTTTTCAATGCCATCTCACTGAAGGATCCGCCATGCCCCGCAAAGCCGTCAAAAAACCCCAGCCCCCAAAACTCCCCAAGGGCGAGGCAGAGCAGGTGCGCATCCGCCGCGAGATTGGCCACGACTTCGCGCTGAAGCCTGACGGCTTCGGCCGCCAGCGCCTCACCCCGGGCACTGCTGAGGCGCGCCGCATCTACGAGGTGTCGAACGGCGGCTACACCTCCACCGGCGGCGTCGTGCGCTTGCGCAATGTCGATCCGCTCACCGGCATCACCTCGCTGACGCGCCAACAGCGCGAGGCCGGCCAACGCTTCCGCGACGATTTCGAGCGCAGCCAGCGCGAGGGCCTGCAGCCGCAATCCTGGAGCGAGCGCGTCGATAGCGGCCGGATCGGCGGTGGCGTCCCAGACCGGGTGCTCTCAGCCGGCCGGGCGTATGCCCATGCCGCGGAGGCGCTCGCCCACTGGGAGGTGGCGGAGGTGGTGCGCAAAATCTGCCTTGAAGGCCAGTCGGTTAAGGCCATCGCCGAACGCAGCGGCGAGGGGCGCGATGTGGTTGTGAAGCTGCTGAAGGTGGGACTGGACCTGCTGGCGGTGCATTACGGGATGATGATGGGGAAGAAGGTTGGGTAGGGGGCGGCAAGGACGCGGCCAAATCAA
Organism: Mesorhizobium sp. CA4; assembly: GCF_020165075.1. Taxonomy (NCBI): domain Bacteria; kingdom Pseudomonadati; phylum Pseudomonadota; class Alphaproteobacteria; order Hyphomicrobiales; family Phyllobacteriaceae; genus Mesorhizobium; species Mesorhizobium sp. CA4. The sequence goes on along the minus strand of NZ_JAIUHK010000021.1, from coordinate 4,822 downwards.
GAGCTTGGCACAGCAAAGTGAATCACGGTGTGAGGTGGCTGACGCGAACTTGCAGAGGCATGGCGCTGCCCCTCATCCGCCCTTCGGGCACCTTCTCACCGTAAACGGGGCGAAGGAGAGGCGCGACGCCGGCGACGGCTACTTTCTCCCCGTTCACGGGAAAAAATGCCCGGCAGGGCAATGAGGGGCGGCGCTCACCTTCGACGTTATTTGCGAAGTCCGGTGTGAGTTTTGGAGGTTGGCCCCTCGCCACCCTCAGGCGGCGGCTCCCACCCAAATACACTCCGCCCGCCCAGCAAATGCGACTGGCCCATCTCGCCGGCCACGATCTCCTTCAAGCTCGGCCCCGTCACATAGCGTTCCATCCGCCGTGACTCGCCGTCCAGCCGCCTCAGCGCTTCCAACTCCTCGCCGCGTCCGAGCTTTGCCTTTCCCACCGCCGATTTCAGCACGGTGATCGTCTCGTCATAGACTTTTAGCGGCACGGGGAAGGGGTGGCGGTCCTTGCCGCCATGGGCGAGGGAGAAGCGCGCCGGGTCGGAGAAGCGGTAGGGGGCGCCGTGCACCACTTCCGACACCATGGCCAGAGCCCGCACCGTGCGCGGGCCGACGCCGGGGACCAGCAGCAGTTCGGGAAAATCCTTCGGGCCGCTTTCTATGGCCGACGCGATGTTGCCGTGCAGGCGGCGCATGACGACGTCGCTTTCGCGCACATCGTGATGCGCGGGCATGACGAGGTTGGGGAGCAGCGGCTGCGCGGCGGGCTCGGGTTCGGGTTGCGGCTCCAGCGCCGCGAGCTCGGTCACGATCTTCTCCGGGCTCATGGTCTTCAGAAGCTCGACCTGGCCGCCGCGGGCTTTTTCCGCGCGCCGGTCGGTGAGATTGACGATCTCGCCCTGGGTCTCGCCCTCGATCGCCGCATGCGGCTGGTCGACGAAGCTTTTGAGCCCTTCCGACAGCCAGTGGTAGCGGCGCGCCTGTCGGGCGTCGCCGTTCATGCCTTGCTGCACCACCACCCAGTGCCCGTCATCGGCGACGATGAAGCCGTGCAGGTAAAGGTCGTAGCCGTCCTGTACGGCGGCGCTGTCGACTTTGGCGACGAGGCGGCTGGCGGTGGCCAGGGCATCGCCGTCCAGGCCGACGCGATCGCCGATCGCCAGCAGCTCGCCCGGCGTCTTGCGCGAATGCGCGCCGCGTCCGCCGCAGACATGGATGCCGAGCTCGTTGCTGAGCGGATTGAGCCCGCGCTTCAGCGCGCCGATGACCGAGGTGGTGATGCCGGAGGAATGCCAGTCCATGCCCATCACGGCGCCGAAGGACTGGAACCAGAAGGGATGCGCCAGGCGCCTGAGCAACTCGTCCCGGCCGTAATGGTGGATGATCGCCTCGCACAGCACCGCGCCGAGCTTGGTCATGCGCTCGCCCAGCCATTTCGGGACCCGCCCGCCATGCAGCGGCAGGTCGGCGCTGCCGCTTCGCTGCGTCAAAGATTTTCTCCGTAGATGCCGGAGAGTTAGATGGCATTTCGGCGGGAATTTGCAAGGCGCCTGTCCAGCCGATAGATGGGTAACACTTTGAACCGGATACATGGGTTACAGTTTCCCCCTAAGTTGTTGTCCGCCGCGGTGCCGTCTGGTCGGGGTTGGACGGGGCTGCGGCGGACCAGTTTCTTGTGTCGGGCGTCGATGAAGCCGAGCGGATGGGCATAGAAGTGGAGCGCCCATTCACCCTCCTCGGTCTCGGTCGCGGCAACCGCTTCCCCGGCCAGGGTCTTCGAGACGTAGATGAAGTCGCCGTTCCACTTGACCTCGCCGTTTTGGCGCACGCTGCGCACCGCCGCCTCGGCGGGGTAGTCCGGTTCGGGTATCGCCTTGGGCATGGGTCGGGTTGATGGACGGTAGTGCTGTGCCGGCGTGTCCATGCGCAGCGCCTCATGCGGGCGCTGCTCGTTGTACTCGCGTCGGAAAGCCTCGAACGCCTTGGCCTGCGCTGCCCGGTCGGCCGCCGGCTCCTTGGCCAGTGGCAGCATGGTCAGGTGGAAGCGCTCATGACATCCATTCTGCTGCGGCTTGCCCGGCTTGATGCGCTCCAAGACTATGCCGAGCTTGATGAAGCGCACCGCCAGCGGCGTCAGCCCGCTGAGGCCGGCGACGCGAACGGCGCGCCATTGTCGCTTCTGAACCGATCCGGCAGGCCGTTTTCCTCAAAGGCTCGCTCAAACACCGGCCAGGCTTCATCTTCCGACGTCGAGCCGGTCGCCGCCAGCGCCAACAGATAGCGGCACGCCCCATCCATCACCGTCAGCGGCTCGCAGCGCCAGCCGTCTGCGGTCCGGAACCAGCCCTTGTGATCTCCCGTCCAAAGCGCGTTCGGTCCGGCCATGGGCCGTTGCCCGCCGCCCTCCAGCGGGCGCGGCGCCGCCCGACAAGACCATGCCGCTTCAGGATCTCGCCAGCCGTCGAAACCGCGGCCAGCCGCATGTTGGCTCGGCCCGCTTCAGCCGCGCTATGATCTTCTTCGGCCCCCACAGCGGATGCGCCTCCTTCTCCGCCAAGATACGCTCCACCAGCTCCGCTGCCGTGCTCGAGCGGCGCCCGCGGCTGATCGTGCAAGCCGTCCGGGCCAAACGCCCGGTAGCGTTCAAGCCATTTGTAGCCCGTCTTGCGCGAGATATCGAACGTCGCGCACAACTGCGTCATCGTCTCCTCGCCAGCAAGGCACTCCGAAACAAACCGAAGCCGCTCATCCATGATGCCAGTCTCTCGCCAAACCATCGCCGGTCCTCCCGGCAGACAAGAAAACTGTCACCCATCTAATCAGTCCATTCTGTTACCTATCTATCCGGTTCGGACACGCCGAAGCGATCTCCCCCACTGGGAGGGAGATCAGCCAGTCCGCCGGCCGCATCACCCGCTAATACCGGTAATAATGCCCGTGGTGATGCCTGTGGTGCCGGTAATGATGCCTATGGTGGTACCGGTGGGGATAGACGTAGTAATGTCTGTAATACCGATGATACCGGTAGTGCGGATAGCGGACCACGTAGCCGGGATAATAGTCATCATAGTAACGCGGGCCGTAATAGCGGCCGCCGTAATCGAAGAACGGGCCGCCGCCGTAAAAGGGACCACCGAAGAACGGGCTGAAGCCGCCGAACGGACCGAAGAACTGTGCATCCGCAGGCGCGACTGTGGCTGCGGCGGAGGCGATGGCAATCGCCGAAGCAAGTAACAGTTTTCTCATGGCAACCTCCTCCTGAAGGCCGATTACCAAATAAACGCGCCGCAGCAAGCGTATGTTCCCGATCACTAATATTCGCCGCGCGTGGTCGCCCTCGAGGTGGGTCGCAAAAGCGGCTAAAAAGCCAGCCCGCCGTTGCCAGCGAGCTCAATATCTGCAGACGCGGATCGCCTCGTAGACCCGGTGGTGATGACGCCAGTGTCTCACATATTCGACTTGGCAACGCCTGTGCTGCCGGAAATAGTAATTCCGGTAGTAGTGCGGCCTGTAGCTGTAATATTGGTGATAGTACGGCTGATACATGTACCGGTCACCGTAATCGTCACCGTAGGACGGTCCGTAATCCTCATAATCGTCATCATAATAGCCGTCGCCGATGCCGATCCCGAATTCGAAGCGTCCGGCGTTGGCCGGGCCGATTACGGCGGACGTCGACGCGATGGCTATAACGGAAGCGAGCAGGAGCTTTTTCATGACTGCCTCCTGGGTTGATCACCCCATAAACGCCCGGGAGGCAGCGTACGTTCCGAATCGCTAATATTCGCCCGCCCACCGCCGGCGATGGGCGGGTCGTCATCTCCCCTCGCGGTGGAGATCAGCAAATTGCGGGCACTAATCAGCGCTCGCAAATGCGGATTTTTTCAATGACGCGGTGGTGATGGCGCCAGTGCTTCACGATCTTGACCCGGCAATTATCGCGATAATACCGGCTATGATAGCGAACCACATAACGCTCACGATCGGGGGCATAGTAGTCGTCGTCATCATAGATGTGCCGGTAATAGCGGTGAGGGTAGTATCCGCCATAATAGTCGTCGTCATAGCTTGGACCGACGCCGATACCGAGTTGCACGCCGCCGGCGCTGGCCGGCGCGATCGCGAACGCCGAGGCGATGGCGATCATCGAAGCAAGCAGAAGCTTTTTCATCGCTGCCTCCTTGAGTTTCGAGGACGCCCCTTCACAAGCTAAACGGTTTCGAGGTGGCCGTGTTCCGAGGAAAATGCGCTGGGCTATCTCCCCTCGAGGGGCCTCAAGGGAGAGAGGGCGTCGCGCTTTGTCGCACCGCACCATGCAAGGCCTGCCGTTATCGGCTATGCCGTCGCAAGCCAATTCCGGCGAACCACAGGATCCCTCCATGACAGAGAAGACCATTCTCAAGCTCGGCGCTGTCGAGCATGCCGATGGCGGCGATCTGCCGGGCTGGATCGCGGTCGAGGGTTCCCCCACCATGCAGACGGCGGTCCAGCACACCACCGAGGATGGCAAAGTGATGTCCGGCACCTGGCGCGCCTCGCCCGGCACCTATCACGCCACCTACACCGACTATGAATTCGTCCACATGATCGCCGGCCGCATCATCATCACGCCCGATGGCGGCGAGCCGGTCGAGGTCGGCCCCGGCGATGCTTTCGTGGTAGAGGCCGATTTCAAAGGGACGTGGAAGATCCTCGAGCCGGTGACGAAGCACTTTGTCGTTGTGGTGGGCTGAGGCTGGTAATCTCCCCCTCGAGGGCATATGCGCTAAGATAGCTTTGGCATGGCTTGAAATTTGCGCTTTCGAGGTGGCTCGCGCCAACGATG